>JBBQHJ010000350.1:0-4990 GCA_038323865.1 Gemmatimonadales bacterium | reverse complement strand
CCGTGATCAGCGGCTACGACTGGAAGGCCGGTGATGAAGCGGTGATGGCGGCTCAGGACTACGGCGCCATGCTCGACATGTTCAAGCTTCAGGCGCGCCGCTACGGAGTGGTGAACAAGATCGTGTCCTTGCCGATGGATCCGAAATCGGACGACGAGATCGTGCAACTCTATGCGAATGCCATCACGTCCAAGACGCGATTGCTGATGGTGTGCCACATGGTGAACATCACCGGGCATCTGTTGCCTGTGCGCAAGATCGCCGACATGGCGCATGCGCGCGGCGTGGACGTCATGGTCGACGGCGCTCACTCGTTTGCGCAGCTCGACTTTCACATTCCCGATCTCGGCGGCGACTACTTTGGCGCAAGCCTCCACAAGTGGCTCGGCACACCACTCGGCGCGGGCATTCTGTATGTGAAGGCCGACCACATTGCGAAGCTGTGGCCAGTATATGCTGACCTGAGCATGGCTGACACGAACATCAGCAAGTTGAATCATACGGGAACACATCCTGTGCACACTGATCTCGCAATCGGCAATGCGATTGATTTTCACGAGTCGATCGGGATTCGCCGCAAGGAGGAGCGACTACGATACCTGCAGAACTATTGGACGTCGCGCGTGCGTGGAGTGCGGAACATCGTGCTGAATACGCCGAGTGATCCTGCGCGGTCGTGTGCGATTGCGAATGTTGGCATTGCGGGCATGGAGCCGGCTGTGCTCGCGAAGACGCTGCTCGAGCGGTATCGCATTTGGACGGTGGCCATCAACTCGGCTGGAGTGCGAGGAGCGCGGATTACACCGCAGCTTTTCACGAGCACGGCAGAGCTGGACGCATTCGTGGCGGCGTTGAAGGAGCTAGCAGGTTAGGGCGCTGCCCCCGGATGAACCTCCCGGTCAATCCTCCTGTCCTCCCCATGCTCGCTACCAAAGCCAGCGGCCTTCCGCCTGGTGATGATTGGATCTTCGAGCCCAAGTGGGATGGTTTTCGCACACTGATCTTTCGCGACGGCGACGAGCTCTTCATTCAGAGCCGCGACGAGAAGCCGCTCGATCGCTATTTCCCCGAGCTCGTTGAGACACTGAAGGCACAGCTCCCTGAGAAGTGCGTACTCGACGGCGAAATCGTCATCGTTGCCAATGGTGCGCTGGAATTCGAAGCGCTTCAACTGCGTCTTCACCCCGCTGCGTCGCGCGTCGCGAAACTCTCGAAGGAGATTCCCGCTGCCGTTGTGTTCTTCGACGTGCTCGCGCTCGACGACGAGAACCTGTGCGAGCAGCCATTCTCTGTTCGACGCATGAGACTCGAACAGGCGCTCGCGCACATTAAGGCGCCACTGCACATCACGCCGGCAACGCGCGATCGCGGCGTCGCCGAAGATTGGTTCTCGCGCTTTGAAGGTGCGGGCCTCGATGGCATCGTCGCTAAGAAAGACACGAGCACCTATCAGCCGAACAAGCGCATCATGGTCAAGGTCAAGCATGAGCGTGAGTGCGATTGTGTCGTCGCCGGCTTTCGATGGCACAAGAACAGCGAACAAGGTGCGGTGGGCTCGCTGTTGCTCGGCCTCTATGACGATGAAGGCCACCTCGAGCACGTCGGTGTGTGCGCGAGCTTCACCACCGTGAAGCGCCGCGAGCTTGTCGAATTCCTCGCGCCATATCGCGAGAATGCCATGGAGAATCACCCATGGAAGGCATGGGCCGAGTCGCAACCCGATGGTGCGCAGGGGAAGCCAGGCGCACAAAGCCGTTGGAGCTCCGGCAAGGATCTCATGTGGGAGCCGCTGCGCCCGGAACTCGTCGTCGAAGTTGCCTACGATCACATGCAGGGCACACGCTTTCGCCACACCGCGCAATTTCGCGGCTGGCGCACCGACAAGCGTCCGGCCGAGTGTACGTTCGCGCAGCTCGAGGTTGTTCCACCGCAGGAAATTGCAGAGATTTTCTCAGGCTCTGAGCAGAGGTAGCACAGCCATGGCTGTCGACGACTATTTCGCGAAGCTGACCGACGACAAGCGCAAGGCGCTCACCCGTGTCCGTCGCCTCATTCGCACGCTCGCGCCAGGCGCTGAGGAGTGCATCAGCTACGGCATGCCTGCATTCAGGCTGCATGGAAAGACCATCGCCTGGTATGGTGCGAGCGCGAAGCACCTCGCGCTCTATGGAGTAACTGCCGGTTTCGAGGAGGAACTCGAAGACTATGACACCAGTGGCCGAGGAACGATTCGGTTCACTCCTGATGAGCCGTTGCCGGATGCGCTGTTGCGCCGACTGGTGAAGGGCCGCATTGCGCGCACAGGTGCGAAGCACAAGAAGAAGGGCTAAGAAAGCAGGTCCCTCGTCTTCGCCTCAGGACGACACGCGCCGGCCTTCTCGCCACTCGCGAGTAGGGTCGTCGTCGGGGTCTGGCGTCTCCTGAGCGGGACGCAATTCCTCGGGTACGTTCTCGAGGTTCACGCGAATGCGCGTCCACGTGGACGAACGTCCACGCATTGAATCGATGAGAACGTGCTCCGGACTCAAGAGCATCGTGACGTCGGGATGTTTTTCCTTCCACCGCTCCAAGCCGGCGAGCGCCGCATCCTTGTCCGGTGAATTCGCGATTGTGATGAGCGGCTTCTTTGACTGACGCTTACCAGTTCCCGCGGCGCGCTTTGCTTTTGACGGAGCAACGCGCGGCGCCTCGCCTTTCATCTTTCTGAAATGCGGCGGCCACGGTGCGTCGCCGAGTCCGGCGGCTTCGTCGGCATCAGCAAGGGCGAGCAGCGCCTCCAGCGATCCAACGGAAGAATCCATCTCCGCATGCGGATCGCCAATCGATGCGAAGCGCGCCGGCATTGTCAGCACAGTGAAGTCGGATGGCTCACAGTCAGGAACCTCTGACCACGTGAGCGGCGCCGACACGCGAGCATCCGCCAACGGCCGCACCGAATACGCCGACGCCGTGGTCCGGTCCTTCGCGTTCTGGTTGTAGTCGAGGAACACACCCTTCCGTTCCTCCTTCCACCACTTGGACGTCGCAAGCCCCGGTGCGCGTCGTTCAACTTCTCGCGAGAACGCCAGCGCCGCGCGGCGCACTTCCGAAAACGGCCAGCGATGTTCGATGCGCACATTGATATGAATGCCGCGCGAGCCACTCGTCTTTGGCCATCCTGTCAGGCCGAGTTCCGTGAGCAGTTCCTTCGCCACCATGGCGACGCGACGCACATCGCCCCACTCGACGCCCGGCCCCGGATCGAGATCGATTCGCAGCTCGTCGGGATGCTCGAGATCGCCGGCACGCACGGGATGCGGGTGCAACTCGAGACATCCGAGATTCACCACCCACGCGAGACCGGCCGCATCGTCGACAACGATCTCCTCGGCCGTGCGCCCCGACGGAAACGAGAGCGTCACCGTGCGCACCCACTCGGGCCGCGTATCCGGCGCACGCTTCTGATAAAACGCCTCGGCCTCGGCGCCGTTCACAAAGCGCTTGAGCACGATGGGCCGGTCGCGAATGCCGTTGATGGCACCACTGGCCACAGAGAGGTAGTACCGCACGATGTCGAGCTTCGAGAGCTTCGCATCGCGCGTGAAATACGGCTTGTCGGGATTGGTGACGCGCACCTGGCGACCATCGATCGTGAGGATCTCCGCGCTCTCCTTGCTCGACATGTCAATAATGGTAAGAGCCATCGCACCTACTTGTCACGCCGCTATTAGGTTTGAGGTCAACGGCCAGGCCCCCACCCGCCTCCCCGATGTCCCGATTCTTGGCTTTCTGCGCGGCGATTGCTCTCGCTGCGCCTCTCAATGCTCAAAGCGCGACCACTGGTCGCGCTGTTCGTGCAACGCGCTCGCCTGTCATCGACGGCCGCGGCGACGACGACGCTTGGGCCTCGGCGCCCCCGATCACGGCATTTCGCCAGTTCGATCCCACCGAGGATGGCCCGACCAGCTTTCGCACCGAGACGCGTATCGTCTACGACGATCACAACCTCTACGTATTCGTTCGGGCGTTCGATCCGTCGCCAGATAGTATCCTTCCGCTACTAAGTCGCCGAGACGTCAAGACGTCCAGCGACCAGATCAAGATCATCATCGACGCATACAAGGACCGTCGAACGGGCGTCGAGTTGGCCGTGAATCCCGCCGGTGTGAAGCGTGACTACTCCATCTATTCGGACGTCATCGAAGACGGCACGTGGGACGGCGTGTGGGACGCCGCCGTCAGCATCGACTCCCTCGGTTGGAGCGCCGAGTTCGCCATTCCATTCAGCCAACTGCGATTCAACGATCTCCCGACGCATGAATTTGGATTCGGCGTCTGGCGCGACATTGCGCGTCGCAACCAGCGCGACTCGTGGCCCGCATACCGCGCATCGGCGCGTACGCTCATGGCGCAGATGGGCACCATCACCGGCATTGATGGCATTGCGTCGCCGCGCCGAGTGGAGTTGTTGCCATACGCGGTGGCGAAGAGCGAGCCGAAGCCTGGCTTGACCGCGCGCGCCAATCGGTCGCGGTTGCAGGGCGGACTCGATCTCAAGGCAGGGCTTGGGCCGAATCTCACGCTCGATGCAACCGTATATCCCGACTTCGGCCAGGTCGAAGCTGATCCCGCAGTGTTGAATCTCTCGGCGTTCGAGATTCGGTTCGACGAACGACGCCCGTTCTTCCAGGAGGGTGCCGGCCTGTATCGTTGTAGCGGCCCCTGCGAGGGCGTGTTCTACACGCGACGCATAGGTCGCACCCCGCAACTCCGCGCATCGGACGCACGCCGCAGCTTCGCGCGTCCGACGCAGATCCGCTCTTCACCAACATCCTCGGCGCCGCCAAGCTCACCGGGCGCTACGGTGCGGGGAACGCGGCCGGTCTGGTGAACGCGGTGACGGAACGCGTCCGTGGCGCGAGCGGAGGTACCATCGAGCCGCTCACCAACTATCTCGTCCTGCGCGGCGTTCGCGAGATGCGCGCTGGACAGTCTCAATTTGGGTTCCAGC
>JBBQHJ010000349.1:0-5012 GCA_038323865.1 Gemmatimonadales bacterium | reverse complement strand
GGCGTGCGCAGCTCGTGCGACATCGCTGCCAGGAATGCGCTCTTCGCGTGATTGGCATCGTCGGCGATGACGCGCAGACGCTCGAGCTCCTCCGAGCGATTGGTCAGTTCGTCATTGCTCTCCTGAAGCTCCTCGCTTTGCGCCTTGAGCTCAGCTGCCTGCTCTTCAAGTTGTTGCTGGCTCATCTCGAGCTCGACGGCCTGCGATTGCAGGCGTTCGTTGGCAACATTCAATTCCGTAGCACGGCGCTCCGCGTCGCCACGCGCTGATTCGGCGTCGGCCTTCGCGCGCAGCAGTGCGTCTTCAAACTTGCGCCGCTCTCGCACGTGCATGATCACGCAGTCCGTCACAAACCTGCCGTCGCGCTCACGGCGGATCGCGTTCACCAGCGCGCCCAACTCCTCTCCCGACGCCGCGCGCAGCATCAGGAAGATCTCGTCCGCGCGACCATGCAGGCGCAGCAGCGGAAAGAGATGCGTCTGGTAGAAGATCTTCGTTCCCACCGTGAAGATCGCCTCGACGTGGCGTCCCACCAACGCGTCGCGCGTGACGCCGAGCAATTCAAGCAACGTACGATTCGCGCCGATGACCAGACCGTCATCGGCGAACGTCAGGAAACCACACGGCGCGCGGTCGAGCAGCGCGTTGTCACTATCCGCGGAGATATTCACGCATCGCGGCAATGGTCTCGGCGGGATGGCTCATGTGCGGGCAGTGGCCGCTCACGTCGAGTAGCCGGTATGTGCTCCGAGGCATGGTCCGAGCGAGGAATTCACCGACGGACTGCGGTGCGATCGCGTCATCGGCGCATTGGAGGATGAGTGACGGCACCGCGGCAACGGCCGCATCACTGCGATTGTCGGCGAAGAAGGTCGCCTCGGCAAAGCGGCGCGCGACCACCGGGTCCGTTGAGCAGAAGCTGGCCTCCAATTCAGCACCCAGCTCCGGGTTATCGGAGTTCTTCATGATTACCGGCGCCAGGAAATTCGCCCAGCCGATGTAATTGCGATCCATCATGTCGAGCAGGCCTTCGAGATCGGCGCGCTCGAATCCGCCCACATAGTCCGGCGCTTCGTTGACGTACCGGGCCGATGGTCCGAGCATCAGCAGCCGCTCGAAGTGATCTGGTTCACGATTCGCCGCGAGCACGCCGACCATGCTGCTGACTGAATGGCCGACGTAGATGACGTTCTCGAGATCGAGCGCATGCACGACGTCGAGCACATCCTGCGCGTATCCGTCAAGTGACGCGTAGCGCTCGGCGTCGTAGGCGGCGAGATCGGATTTTCCCGAACCCACATAGTCGAAGAGGACGATTTGATAGTCATTCTCGAAAGCCGGCGTCACGAACCGCCACATGTTCTGGTCGCAGCCGAAGCCATGGGCAAAGAGCATCGGCTGCGTGCCTTTGCCGAAGACGCGAACGCTATTTCGCTGGAGTACAGGGCTGGTCATGACTAAACATATGCTCGGAAGGCGACCCTTTTCAAAGGACGCTGGGGCAACACTTCGGCGATTGGTGCGTACTACCTTCATGGCTCAGATTGCTGGACCGTCAACGATTGCGTAGCTTGGTATCGTGAGTCCGCGCCGATTGAACCGCGGTTGGGTCGTTCTGTGGGCAGTGCTCCAGTTCGCACTGCCCACCTTTGCGACGTACGCCGATGTGCTGCTTGAGCGCGAGAGCGCTACGGCGTTCGCACACGCAGAGTCACGGTCGAACAGCTCCTGCCGCCCCGTTCACTCGGCCGATTGCGCCCTCTGCCAGGTGGTTCATCGCGCCGGTGCGGCCGGGCGAACCACCACGCTGCCCCCGTGCCCGCAGCAGGTTCAAGTGTCGCAGTCCGCGTTCATCGGCCAGTCGCATTCGGCGGAGCGCGACGGGCAACCAAGTCCCAGAGCACCACCCATCGCATAGTTGTTGAGTGCCGCGGCGGGCAATTCGCCGCGCGACATCGTGACGTTCCTGCGTTACCGCGCCTCCGCGACTGGTCGAACGCGCGTCACCCCAACAATTCCAATATGCGAGTTTTTCGACGTGCCTTCGTAGGCATTCTCGTCGTAGCATCCGCTGCACACGCGCAGACCTCGGATAGTGTTTCGCGTCGCCAGCAGCGGACGGTGGATTCCCTTGCGGCCGCCGTCCGTGGACTTCAGCAACGTGTCGATAGCCTCGAGACCACGGCCTCCGCCGCGCCGGCCGCAGCAGCACCGGCCCGCTCCGGCGGCGCCTACATGAACATGGGCTTCGATGCGCTCGCCGACTTCGGTTGGTCCACCACGAAAGACGTGCTCTCACTCCAACGCGGCGATCACGATCCGCACGTGCGCGGCTTCACGGTGCCGAATGTCGAGCTCACGTTCGACGGAGCAGTCGACCCCTACTTCAAGGGTTTCGCCGCCATCGTTACCAAGTTGAACGAACTCGGCGAAACGGAAATCGAAGTCGAGGAGGCGTGGGCGCAGACGACATCCCTGCCCTACAACCTGCAGGCGAAAGCGGGCCAATTCCTCGGCGACTTCGGACGCCAGAACGCCCAGCATCCGCACGCATGGGCATTTGTCGATCAGCCTCTCGTGCTGAATCAGATGTTCGGCAAGGACGGCCTGCGCGGTCAGGGCGCCCGCCTGTCATGGCTTGCTCCGACGGAGACCTACACCGAAATGAGCGTCTCGGTGTTGAACAGCTTTGGCGGAACGACATCGAGCTTCCGGTCCAATGAATCCGGCGACATTCACGGCGGCGTTCCGGTCGATCATCCAGTGGATGGCGTGACCGACCTGCTCATCGTGCCGCGGATCACGAGTTCGTTCGATCTCAGCGATACGCAGACCCTCGTGGTTGGTGCATCGGGTGCATTCGGCCCGAACAACTCCGGCACCAAGAGTCGCACGCAGATATACGGTGGAGACCTCTACTACAAGTGGAAGCCGGAAGTCGCCGCGGCAGGGTTTCCGTTCTTTTCAATTCAGGCTGAGGCCGTAGCGCGCACGTATGACGCAGCGCCGCGCACGGCTGTCGAGACCGGTGTGGCGCTCCCCGCCGAAACACTTAACGACTGGGGCGCATACTCTCAGGCACTCTGGGGTATCAGACCGAGGATCATTGCCGGCGTCCGTGGCGACATCGTGCGGAACAGCACTTCAAAGTTTTCGGCAATTGATCGTCAGGATCGGCAGCGGATCTCGCCAAACTTTACCTGGTATCCGTCCGAGTTCTCCAAGTTTCGCTTGCAATACAACTACGATCACCGCGCGGGCATGGGCGACGATCACTCTCTGTGGTTGCAGTTCGAGTTCATGATGGGCGCGCACGCAGCACACAAATTCTAAGGTGACTCTCAGATGATTTTCTCCATATTGCCGCGCCTCGTCGCGGCGGCAGCGCTGGTGCTTCCACTGGGAGCACCGCACGCCATCAAGAAGCTCAACGTCGTTGCCACGACACCGGACCTCGGCGCACTGGCTCGCGAAATCGGCGGCGACGCCGTTGACGTCAAGACACTCGCCAAGCCGTCCGAAGATCCGCACTTCGTCGATGCGAAGCCGAGCCACATCGTGACGCTGAATCGCGCCGACGTGCTCGTCGAAGGCGGCGCGGAGCTCGAGCAGGGTTGGCTGCCGCCGCTCCTCGAGAATGCACGCAATGATCGTCTGGCCGCAGGAGCGCCGGGCTTGGTCATCGCCTCGCAGGGCATTCGTATGCTCGAGGTGCCCGCAACTCTCGATCGCTCGCGCGGTGACGTGCACGCGCTGGGCAATCCGCACTTCCTGATCGATCCCGTCGACGCGAAAATCGTTGCCGCAAACATCGCCGCACATCTCACGCAGGTTGATCCGTCGGACGCGGCGATATTCAAGGCGAATCTCGCCAAGTTCAACGCAGCCGTCGACGCAAAGCTTGTGGATTGGCAGAAGCAGCTTGCCCCGTTCAAGGGCGGCAAGGTCGTGACGTATCACAACGACTTCGTCTACTTCGCGGAGCGTTTCCATCTCGACGTGGTCGAAACGCTCGAGCCGAAGCCGGGCATCGCGCCGTCACCCTCGCACCTCGCCAAGGTGATTGGCACCATGAAGGGCGCGAATGCGCACGTCGTGCTCGTGCAGCCCTATCAGAATCGCAAGACAGCTGAGACCGTCGCGCGCGAAGGGAATGGCGTTGTCGTCGATTTCTCACAACAGCCCGGCGCCATCAAGGGCACTGACACCTACGTCGATCTCATGGACACCCTCGTGAAGTCCATCGCCAACGCGTTCCAGGCCAAGCCATGAGTTCTGAGCTCGCCATTGCTTGGGCAGTGATGAAGTGGCCGCTGGCGGCATGCCTGCTCTTGCCGCCACTGCTCGTGTATCTGGGACTGCACGTTGTCCGGCGCGAGGTCATCTTCGTCGACCTCGCGCTTGCGCAGGTTGCCACGATGGGCACGTGCATCGCGCTCATCATGGGCTTTCAATTCAACGACGTCACCACGTTCTTCATTTCACTGGGCGTCACGTTCATCGCCGCGGCGCTGTTCAGTTGGTCGCGTAGCGTGGAGAAACACGAAGTGCCCCAGGAGGCCATCTTCGGTATCACCTTCGTCGTTGCAGCGGCGGCCGTGATTCTGCTATTGAGCCGCGTGGCCGGTGGCAAGGAAGAGCTGGAGCATTTGCTCACTGGTGACATCCTGAACGTGACGAAGGCGGATGTGCTCAAGCGCGCCGCCACGTTTGCAGTGCTCGCGGTGTTCTACGGCGTCTTCCATCGCCGTTTTGCGCTCGTGTCCGGTGAGTTGCACGAAGCACTCGCCGCAGGCATCAACGTGCATCTGTGGGACTTCCTGTTCTACGCTGCGTTTGCGCTCGTGGTCGTGAACTTCGTGCGACTGGCAGGCGTGCTGCTCACGTTCGCGTACTTGATCGTCCCGGCTGTGTGCGCAGTCATGCTCGTGTCCACCTGGAAATCACGACTGATCGTCGGATGGTGCATCGCCGGCATCGCGAGCCTTGGCGGGTTGTGGGCCTCGTACAGG
>JBBQHJ010000348.1:0-5045 GCA_038323865.1 Gemmatimonadales bacterium | reverse complement strand
ATCGCCCACATCGGCGTTGCCGTTCAGGCACTCGACCAAATCTTACCGTTCTACCGCGACATCCTCGGCATGCCCGACGTGCCGCTCGACGATGCCGATGGTGCTCGCATTGCTGGGCTGCAGGCCGGTGAGTCGCTTGTGGAGCTTCTCGAGGCCAACACCCCGGACACGCCCATCGGCAAATTCGTCGCCAAGCGTGGCCCCGGCATTCATCACATCTGTTTTGCTGTCGACGACCTCGACGGCACGCTCGCGCGCTGCAAGGCCGCTGGACTCAGGCTGATCGACGAAACACCCCGCATTGGCGCCGAAGGAAAACGTATCGCGTTTCTCCATCCAAGCGCCACCGCCGGCGTGCTCATCGAGCTGAGCGAATTCTAACTAGGCGGATTTCTCAGAACAGAACTCGCGGACGGGATCAATCGACGCGGAGCGGACGTACCACCGACTCTCACCCTTCGCGATAAAGAAATCCGTCACCTTCCTTTTGGTTCCTCGCGTCAATTCCACCTGCATCTGGCGCTCGCCGTCGAGCCCGGGCAGTTCGCTCACCACTCGGTAGGAGTCGTTGCGGAAGCAGCGAATGAGATACACTTCGCGCTGCTCCATGTCCTGCCGGGACATCGTCCTGCTGTCGCGCACGGGGCCGTTCTTGTCGCCCCATACGAGCGACAGGGCTTGAAGATCCTGAGTCTTCACGGCTCCCAGAAACTCCACCAGGGCACTCCGCGGGTTTGCTCCGGCATCAGTCGGCGGACGCGGCGACGTTGTAACAGGCTCCACCGTAGTGGTGCGATGACACGCACCAGCGAGCACCAACAGACCGATGATCAGTGACTTTCTCACTCGTTATCTCCTATGAATCCGCGTCCACGGCTGTACATCAACATCGACCACATCGCGACCATTCGGCAGGCCCGCCGTGGACACGAGCCCAATCCAGCCGATGCTGTTCGCATCTGTGAAACCGCAGGGGCCGACGGGATCACCGCACACCTGCGCGAAGATCGCCGCCATATGCAGGACGCCGACATCGACGCCATCGCGACGCTCGTGACCACCGTGTTCAACCTCGAGATCGCCGGAACTGATGAGATGATCGCTCTCGCCGAACGGCTGCGACCACACCAAGTCACAATAGTACCCGAACGCCGTGAAGAGGTTACGACCGAAGGCGGCCTCGACGTCTCGGTAAATCCCCAGCGCCTCGCCAACCAACTGCAACGCCTGCGCACCGCCGGCGTCCGAACCAGTCTCTTCATTGATCCGGACGCGGAAAGCACCAAGCGGTCACGCGATCTTGGTGCCGACGCGGTGGAGTTTCACACCGGGCGCTACGCGCACGCAACTGACGACGCATCCACACTGGATGCATTGAAGACGAGTGCCACGCTTGCTCATGCCATCGGCCTTGCCGCACATGCGGGCCATGGGCTCACCACGGAGAACGTCGGACCCGTGGCCGCCATCCCCGAAATGGAAGAACTCAACATCGGCCACCACGTTGTTTCCCGCGCGGTGTTCGTTGGTCTTGAAAGAGCGATCACGGAGCTCCGCG
Organism: Gemmatimonadales bacterium; assembly: GCA_038323865.1. GTDB lineage: Bacteria > Gemmatimonadota > Gemmatimonadetes > Gemmatimonadales > Gemmatimonadaceae > AG11. The sequence goes on along the minus strand of JBBQHJ010000348.1, from coordinate 3,487 downwards.
CCGCGATGGACGTAGCGCGTGGCAAACCCTAGTTTGTCGTCCTGTGCAAAAGTTGTCGTCCTGAGCAGAGTGAAGGACCTGCTTTTTACCCACTCTCAATGACCACGCCCTCTCCCGCTGGCATCCTCGATTTCTTCGTACTCGAGGCGAGTGAGTACGTCGATCAGCTGGATTCGCTGCTGCAGCACGCCAGCACCGGCAGTCCGGATGCAGACGCCATGCAGAAACTCGCGCGCGCCCTCCGTGGCAGCGCCACCATGGCAAAGCTTCCGGCATTCTCGGAAGTCGCCGCCGGTATCGAGCGAGTGGGGCGCGCCGTCCGCGAGGGCGGATTGCCGTGGGACGTTGCCCTTCGCGGCGTCGTGATCTCCGCCGTTGACGACTGCAAGATCTTCCTGCGCAATGTTCGGACGTGGAGTGATGCCGATAGCGCGCGCGCCAAGACACGCGTCGCTGAACTGACCGGCTACGCGCCGCCCCGTGGTGGAACGCCGCTCGCCTCGCCGACCACCGTCGGCCACGACGCCTATCTCGCCAACGAAGCATCGAACATCGGCGCGGGTCTCGAGCTCATCGCCACGCGCCCGACCGATCGCGATTCCGCCGCGAATGTCCTGCGCCGCGTGCGCGCACTCCGCGGCATCGCCAGCGTGAAGGACCATCCGGCGCTCGCCGACGTACTGGAAGCCGCAGAAGACGCCGCCCACACCATCGAGACCGGGCAGCCCACCGGCCTCGAGCGAATCACCCTGCTGCAATCGGCTGCCGCCGTGCTCCGCAGCATCGCAGCGAATCTTCGCGCCGGCGCCGGTCACGCGGTTGCACCGACAGATCTCGCCAAGTTCATGACGGCCATGGACGCCATGCAGGACCGGGAGACCGGATCGGACCGCGTCGTTCCCATTGCTGACCTGTTCTATCAGGACGGCGCGCCCGGCGTGGTTCAGGCGGCGGCACATCCACCAACAACGCCGGCCCAGCGCTTCCGTCTCGAAGCGGTGAATCAGGGCGAACACCTGCGACGCGTGATCTCCGACGCGCGCGATGCACACGATGACCTGGGCCGCGAACGCGTGCGGCGATCCCTTCGGTCGGCGCTGCGCGCACTTACGCAGTCGGCAGAAAGTTATGGGGAGGGTGAAGTCGCGGCATTCGTGCAATCACGCGCCGCAGCAGCGCTCCATCTCGACGCGCCCGCACTCGCTGCGCTCGACAACGTCGCGGGCGTTCTCGCACAGCCGGGCACTGATGCGACAACGCTCAGCGAGCGCATTCGCGCGCTCATGCGTGCACGCACGTCGGGCTCCATGCCTGCAATCGCGCTCACGCCAGTTTCGGTGCGTGCCATGCCGACGCCAGCCGCTGCATCTCCGGTCGCGCCCCCCATGCCGTTCGCGCAGGAACGCGTTGCACCTGCGGCGAGCGCGCTGGCAGCTGAAGCGCCGGCCACCGGTACCCCGTCCGAGAAACTTGGCGCACTACTCGACTCGGGCATCGCATCGCTTGGCGCGCTTCAGATGACACCCCTCAGTTCTCCGGTGACCATTGAAGAACAACCACCCGTCCCCATCGGCGTGCTGTTGTATCGAGGCCGCGCAGCCATCGAGCGTTGCCGAGAAATTCGCGATGATGTCCGTCGCGCTGGTGGCGTGCCCAACGCGGATGCACTGAGCGAGCTCTTTGATCTCCTGGATCTCGCGCTCACCGGCTGACCTCGAACCATGAAATTGGGACTGCGCGGCGCGCTCGGCATCCTCCTGAGCGCAGTGTTCCTCTATTTCGCGTTCCGCAACGTTCCGCTGGATAGCGTACTTCAAAACATTCGGCACGCTGACCCGCTGATGTTGCTGCTCGCGACGTTCTTTGGCACGCTGATTTTCCCGTTGCGTGCGCGACGCTGGCGACCCATTCTCGATCCCATCGCGCCAAACCTGCCGTTCAGGACGCTTTGGCGACCGACGGCGATCGGCATGATGCTGAACAACGTCACGCCGGCACGCGCAGGGGAGATCGCGCGCGCATTCCTGCTCTCACGCGCCACGGACAAGGTGCCCTTCCCCGCCGCGTTTGCATCGCTCGCGGTTGATCGCCTGTTCGATGCCACCATTGTCTTTCTCCTCATGTTTGGCGCAATGCTCGACCCCGCGTTTCCTCCTGGCGCGCGCGTCTTCGGGCGGTCGATGTCGAGCATTGCGCTTGGGGGGCTGCTGTTCATTGGCGTGGTCATCGTCGCGATGTACGTGATGGTGCTTTTTCCGAAGCACGTACTCACGCTGTACGAATTGGTGGTTCGCCGCATCGCGCCGAAGTTCGAGGCGCGCGGCCGGGTGGCACTCGAATCGCTTGTGCATGGGCTCAGTGTGCTGCGCACGCCGAGTCGTTTCGTGTCGGTGTTCACGTGGACACTCATCCACTGGCTTGTGAACGCACTCGCGTTCTGGCTTGCGTTCAAGGCGGTGCACATTGATGCGCCCTATAGCGCAGCACTCTTTCTTCAGGGTCTGATTGCGATTGGCGTCGCCGCGCCGCAGGCGCCGGGATTTTTCGGCGTGTTCGAATTCTTTGGCAAGGAAGGACTCGGCCTTTACGGCGTAGCCGCGGATGCCGCGGCCACGTGGGCGATCAGCTTCCACTTCCTGTCGTATGTGCCCATTACGGTGATGGGCGCTTGGTATTTCCTGCGCGAGGGCATGACGCTGGGTGAGTTGAATACCGCCGAGCATGAAGCCGAGGTCGCGGAAGGCGAGTGAACGTTCCTGATGCCGTGCAGGTCGCCGCGCAAGCGAAGATCAACCTGCGCCTTCGTATTCTCGCGCGAGAGGACAACGGCTACCACCAGATCGAGACGCTGTTACTGCGCATCGCGTTGGCGGACATCGTCCGCATTCGGCGCACACCGCGAGCGCGCTCGCTCGATGTCTCCGGCGACGTGGATTTGTCAGCGCTCGGCCCTGTCGAAAAAAACCTCGCGTGGCGCGCTGCAGTCGCGCATGCCGACGCGTGTGCATGGCATGGCGGCTTCGCCATCGAAATTGAAAAGCATATCCCCATTGGGGGTGGACTTGGCGGCGGCAGCGCGGATGCAGCGGGCGTGCTCCGTGCGATGAATGCGATGTCATCCGCACCGCTGGAATCCCTCATGGAGCTCGGCGAGGCGCTTGGAGCAGATGTGCCCTTTCTCACAACCGACGCCGCATATGCGCTGGCGTGGGGACGAGGTGAGCGACTACTCGCGTTGCCCGCCCCGCCGCAACGAGATCTGCTGCTTGTGGTTCCGCCATTCGCCGTGAACACGGCGGAGGCGTACGGTTGGGTCGACGAGCGCCGTCCTGTCGCCGAGCAGCGCCGGACACCTGCGCGCTCGGCCCATTTCGACACGAGGCGGATGTCTAGCTGGGATGAAATCAAGGCGCTGTCTGGCAACGCGTTCGAGTCGGTTGTGGCGAAACGGTATCCCCTCATCGACGAGCTAACGGCGGCGCTATTT
>JBBQHJ010000347.1:0-5063 GCA_038323865.1 Gemmatimonadales bacterium | reverse complement strand
GGTGATCCGAGCGCGGGCACGTGGATGAGTCTCGGCGGGTTCAACGGAGCGCTGTCGGATCGCGGAGGTAGCTACAGTTCGCGCGCGCGAACGATGACCATCCTCACCGCAGGCGGGGCAATCACTGCTGCACTCGGCGCGCTCGTCGCCGGCCATTTCATTGCAGCACTCATCGCGACGTTCGTTGTTGCGTACGTCGCCAGCGTTGTCCGTGTGTGGGGTACGCCCGGAGTAAGCATCGGCGGGTCCATGCTCACTGCGTATGTCGTGTCGCTCGGTATCGGTACCACGCACGGCTCCAACCCAATTGCACGCGCGGCATTTCTCACGTTGGGCGGCCTCTGGGCCATCGCGATTGCACTAGTGCTCTGGCCGCTGCGCCCATATCGGCCGGCTCGTGTCGCGGTGGCTGATTGTTATCGCGCGCTCGCCGCATATGTGGACGAGATCTCGGCTGCGGCCGCGGAACGGCACACGGCGGAGTTTCCCGTGCAGACGTCGATCACCGAGGTCGCAAACGTTCGCACCGCATTGGAAAAAGCACGCGCCGTACTCGTGCAGTTGAGACGTGGGCGGCCGGGCAGCGCGGAGCGTGGCGAGCGATTGCTGCTCCTGAGTGAATTCGCGGACCAGCTGTTCGGCCACGTGGTGGGCGCGAGCGAACTACTCTCGGCGATTCGCCGACAGGCGGTGAGCGATCCTGTGCACGAGGCGGCAGTGAGCACCCTGCAGCGTCTTGCCGCAAGTGCGCGCGAAATTGCAGCGGGCGTGGAAGAAGAGTCGACTTGCACGGCCATCGAGGTCTCCTGGAACGGCGACGCAATGCGCGCCGCCATTCACGAACTGCCTGTGTCCTCGGTCGATCCGCAATACGAATATGTCGCGACCATTCTGGATCGTGCGGCACAATTCGCGAGCGCAGCTTCGGTCGCCATCGAAGCCCTCAACGGATCGAAAGCATCGGTCCCTGATGTGGCGTTGGTCCGTGCGCCGTCGGCGGAAGAGGTCTCGGTTGAGCCGGGATTCCGCGAGATGTTGCAAGCGCTCGTCTCGCCATCATCGCTGATCGTGCAGTTCGCGTTGCGCGTGGCCGTGGTGGCCACGGCGGCCGTTGCACTGACCGAATGGTTCCACATCAACCGCGGCTACTGGGTCACCATTACGGTGATCGTGATTCTGCAACCGTATTCGGGCGTCACGCTCACCCGAGCCGTGCAGCGCGTTCTCGGCACGGTGTTGGGAGCGCTGGTTGCCGCGGGGCTTGGAGCTTTTTTTCACGATCCGCGAGCCATACTCGTGATTGCTGCGGTGTTCGTGGCCTGCTGCGTTGCGCTTCTACCCGTGAACTACGCCGCGTTCTCGGTGTTCCTTACGCCGACGTTTGTTTTGCTGGCGGAGGCGGGTGCCGGCCAGTGGGACTTAGCGTGGGTGCGTGTGGGCGACACGGTGCTTGGCGGTGGGCTCGCACTGATCGGAGCGCGCGTGTTGTGGCCAAGCCCGGAGACGTCACGCTTTCCGGCGTTGGCCGCAGTCGCCATTCGTCGTATGCAAAAGTATCTCGACACGACCGTCATGCATTTCGATGATCGAAGTCCCGATGCGAGTGATCTGCTTCGCGCAGCGCGGCGTGCGGTCGGTATTGCTGCGGCAAACGCCGAAGAGTCGCTGCAACGATTGGTCGCCGAGGCGCATGGTGACGAGAAGTCATTGGCGCCTGCGTTGTCACTGCTCGCCTATCTGCGACGCGTGACAGCATCGATCGCGGCGCTCTCGATTGTACGGCACGGAGACGACACCAATGCCGCAGTGCCGTTGGCACGCTTGAATGCGACGGCAAGCCAGGTACTCGACGACCTGGCGGAATCGCTTGAATCGGGGAGAATACCACTCGTGCTCCCAGCGGTGACGCCGACGGAAACGGCAACGCTGGTGTCGCCGCTGGTACGTGCGCGCGTGGATCGTCTGGCGCGCCAGATCGCTACGCTACATGACGCAGTAGTGCGGTTGAACGGCGTTGCGGCGCCGTAGAACGCAGACGCTCAGTCTCGGTATGGCGACTCGTGGTACGGCGAATCGTCGTCCGAAATGAGATCGTTGAACGATTCCTTCGCGCGCGCGAGCGGCGTGTCGTCATCAGGCGTGAGCGAGCGGACGAGCTCCACGAGCATCGGGCTCAGGTGCGCACCGAAGCGCCGCAACATCACAGCACGACCCCGGCTCCGAAGCAGGAATGCCAGGATCGGCATGTCTGCCTTGGCGCTGTTGCACTCGGTGCAGGCAAGCACGAGGTTGTCACGGCGGTCGTAGGCGCTTTGACCCCGACGTGGCGCAACGTGATCGAGCGTTATGGAATCGGGAGACACACGGCGGCCACAATACGCGCAGACCGAGCCATGCTGTTGAATGAGCCAGCGGCGCGTTTCTGCGTATGCGGTTCGGCTAGTGGATACGGACGTCAGCTGCGGCGCTCCTGAGCGCCCCCGCCGGCGGGTAGATCTTTTTCTTGGTGTTGTCACAACGGAAAAACTGGTCAGGTGCCGAATAGCACCTTTTGTGTGGTTCTGGTATCGAATCAAAGACGACCGATGCGCCACGGGCGCCACGCTAACCTGCGGGGGCGCCCGTCCCTTGAATATACCCTCGCGGTCAGGGGCGATCCCGGAAGGTGGCGAAACGGTCTCTCGGCGGGTTAGGATGGTCGGAGGATTTCGAGCTCGGCGATGGGTTCGTCCCAGGGGCATTCATGAGGAATCGGTTCCGCCTAGTTGTAATTGCCGCGGCCGCAGCGATGGGCTGCCGAGGCTCGGCAGGCTCGTCGTTCACGAGCGTGGCAGTGCTTGCGCCCTCGTCCGAGTCGGAAGCCGCGCACGACGAGCTCCTGAGAGCAGACATCAGCCGCGCCGACACGGCGATGCGTCTTGGACTGGCCAAGGGGCTCACAGCTGTTTTGACCGAAGACGTGGTCTATCTCCGCGGCGGCCTGCCGATTCTGCGAGGCCGTGCCGTAGCGCGGTCAGTGCTCGCCGCGGATTCGGCGCTGTCCGGTGCATCCGTTCGCTGGCAGCCCGTCCGCGCCGAAGTCAGTCGCGACCGCAAGAACGGATACAGCTACGGCTTCGCCATTTATGCAACGAATGAGCGCGGTGCATCGGCCATTCGCATTGATCGCTATATCGCGTTCTGGCGAATGGAGGGGCGTCAGTGGAAAGTCTCCGCATACGCCGAGACGTACGCGAGCGCACCGGCGGCTATCGCACTTCCCGCTGAGGCTTCGAGTGGGGTGCTGGCCGATGTGATGATGTCGCCGCGAGGCGGAGTGCTCGACATGATCCGCGAGGCCGATACACAGTTTTCGCGCGCCGCAACGAAGTTCGGCAGTGGCGAAGCCTTCGGTCGTTATGCGGCGAGCGACGCGCAGATGTTTTCTGGTCCGGGCGAGTTCATCACCGGCCCGGACGCGATCAGCGAATCTTTCGGGCCTGTCTCCGCAAAGAGTTCGCTCGTATGGCATCCGGTCGAGGGGGAGATGGCCTCGAGCGGGGACTTGGGATACACGGTGGGCAATGCCGTCTTCACCGACGAGCAGGACGGCGGTTCACCAACAGTGCGCTACTCGAAGTATCTGACCGTGTGGAAGAGGCAGCGAGACGGCACGTGGAAGTACGTCGTCGATGGCGGCAGCGACCGCCCGAAAAGCTGAGGTTTTGCGACCCTTTTACTTCGTTTGTTTGGCGTGGAACTGGGTGCCGGGCTCAGGAATTGCTGTTGACAGATTCACTGATGAGTTAACTTGTGCGCGCAAGCGTATAAGCTGATCAGAAGTTTCCGTGGAGGGCATCCAGTTCCCGCGGCGATAAACGAACTAGTAAGTGGAGAATGTGATCGTGAACTACCGTCGTGTGTTCCTGACCGCAGTCGCGGGAGCCGCCCTCATTCACACGCCGCGTCTTGCACGCGCACAGCAAGCCGGCGTCGTTGAGCTCGGAGGCTTCCTTCAGCTCGACCGTATGGACGAGGCAATGCGTACGAAACGTCTCGGTGGCGGCGCAGGCGGCCGCCTCGGCGTCTTCATGACGTCGCGTTGGGAGCTTGAGGGTGAAGCATCCTATTCGCAGGCCGATCCCGAGCCGTCACGTACTTCGAAGGCTCAGATCAACTATTACATCGGCCGGTTCAACTACAACATTCCCTTCGGCGCCATTCCGGGGAACGCCGTGATCCTCAGTGCCGGTGCCGGTGGGCATCGTCTCGACGCTCACACGGATTTCATCCTCTCGCCTGAGATCGGACTTCGCACGCAGTTCAGTCGCTCATTTGGCATGCGTTTCGACGTGTCCAGCATGATTGCGCCGAATCCGAACAGTGCCACGTTCAAGTTTCCGAAAACCACCCCCGGCGTGAACGACGAAGCTGCCTACCTCTCGAACTTCCAAGCGCGAGTGGGCCTGCAGTTCCTGTTCGGCAACGGCTCCGAGCCGGCGCCCGCACCGGTCGCGATGGCGCCTGCACCAATGGCACCTGCGCCACCCGCGCGCATTGATTCGTCGGCCATTTTCGCAGCACGTGCCCGTGCACGGCAGGATTCCATTGACGCAGCAAACCGCGCTGCGCAGGCAGCACGCGATGCCGCCGCTCGTGCACTGGCTGATGCCCGCGCAATGATGAACGCGCCGATCTACTTCGACTACGACAAGTCGGAGATCCGTGGCGATGCGAAGCAGATCCTCGACAGCAAGCTTCCGCTGCTCAAGGCGAATACGTCAATGAAGATTCGCATCGAGGGCAATGCTGACTCGCGTGGCACCAACGAGTACAACATGGCACTCGGCCTACGTCGTGCGAATGCGGCGCGCCGTTACCTCGTCTCGCAGGGCATCGAGGAGTCGCGTATCGAAGTCGTGAGCTATGGTGAGGAGCGCCCGGTTGATCAGGGCACCACGGAAGATGCGTATGCCAAGAACCGTCGCGATGATTTCGTGATCACGGTGGGCGGCGACAACATGTCGATTCCGAAGTAGGTCTTCGAGCCACATCACATCGGCGCGCACGAGCAACTCGCTCGT
>JBBQHJ010000346.1:0-5086 GCA_038323865.1 Gemmatimonadales bacterium | reverse complement strand
GAGGAGTTGTTCGCCGACGCCGACTCGAGCGCCGAGGCGATCAAGCGGGCAGTGTTTCTGGTGTGGTGCGGCGCGGTGCGATTGCCCATGGACACGGGCATTGCGCCACTGCCGGACGGAACGACGCGGTCGGTCGTCGATGCGCTCAGCGCGTATGTCCGCGCGCACGAGGACGACGAGGAGCTGGCGTGGATGGTCGCCTGGTACGACGCCCAGAGCCCCGACCTGCTGGAGTTGTATGGCGCCACGCGCGACGTGGTTCGCTTCGCGCGCGCTGCGTCGCCGGACACATGGAAGACGGCCGGCATGGATGCCGCGCGCATGCGCGAGCGCGGACAGATGGGTCGGTACTGGTCCGAAAAAGCAAACGGCGCTCGATAGGAGCGCCGTTCGTGTTGTTCAGGCCGGGGTCGTGGTCGGCGTCTGTTCCTTCGGACGGCGGCCCCAATGGCTGCGAGGTTCTGCAGGGCGCAAGCGCGCCTCAAGTACGTTGACGTAGAACGCGATGATCTTGGCCTTCACGTCTTTCTGCGTATCAGCCTTTGCGGCCTGGAACGGAGCGTAGCGCTGACGGTCGCCCGAGACATCGAACCACCACCAACTGTCATCCGGAGCGGCTCGGCGAGCTTCCACCGTGCACTTGTACTTCCGGCCGTCCTCTTCGAATTCGAACCCTCGGATCATTGCGGCTCCTCACGGGGTGAAGACTCAATCTAGCCTGTGAGAGGGGTGTTTCCTACCTTCCGTCTGCCGAAGGGGTCGTGAGCCCGTCGGCCGGTCATGTTACGGGCGGTTGCCGCGCACGGGCTATCTCACCACCTTGTAAGGACTTATGTCAAAGCTCCTCGCGTTTGTCGGAGCCACGTTGTTCAGCGCGGTAGGCTGGTGGCTCGGCGCCATGGTCGGCATCATGACGGCGGTGATGCTCTCGGCGGTAGGGACGGGAGCGGGCATCTATTACGGCCGCAAACTGGCGGCGCACTACGACCTGTGATTCCGATGAAAACTGTCCTCATCGCTGCCGTGCTGATCGCGCCGGCACTTCAGGCCCAGAAGTGGGCTGACATCGGCAAGACGGCCAGCGGCAACATGGTGTCCGTCGATCCCAAGAGCATCAAGCGCAACAAGGACCTCGTGAGCGCGACCGTTCGAGTGGTCTTCACCACGCCGGTGAAGGCGGCCAAGGGCACATGGGCCAGCTCGAAGACGATGGCCACCTTCGACTGCGCCTCGCGAAAGCTCGCGGCAAAGGAGAACGTCTACTACTCCGATGCGAAGAGCACGAAAGTTGTCGAGCGGCACGTCAACACGCTGCCGGGCTACGGGGCAGCGCTTGGCGGATCACTCGGGCAAATCGCGCTCGACTATCTGTGCAAACTCTAGGAAACGCAGCAAGACGTTCCACCGTCCGTTCACACCGTCGCATCCTCCGCTGGAATGGTCGATGATGCGCCGGGCTGGAGCAGGTTCTCCTCGTCCGCCTTCCGCGTACGGCGCGCCTGCTTTTCGATCACTGCGGCCTCACTCTGTAAACCGCCCTCGGCCTTGGTCGACACCACGTCGTGGTCGGGCGACGCACGTGGCGCCGCCGCCGGCTCGCCGGGGGCAAGCTCGCGCGAGAGCGGAACGCCCTTGGGAAAGATGATCTCACGCGCGGCGTCCGGCATCGAAATTCCATGCTGCTGGAATTCTCGTTTCACCAGACGGATCACCGAGGACCTCACTTTCAACCAGCTGTTCTTCTTCCCATCGAGCCAGAAGTACACGCGCAGGTTCACGGTCGAGTCGCCCAGACTCTCAACGAGCACCGACGGCTCGGGATCGTTCAGCACGGCAGGATGATCTTCGAGCACGCGGCGGGCGATTTCCTGGGCATCAGCAATGATGTCGTCATAACCGATGCCGATGTCGAACACCTCGCGCCGATTGCTGTTCGTGGTGTAGTTCCTCAGGTTGCTCTTGTACACCACGGCGTTCGGGATCTGGACGACATTCCCATCGAGATTCATCAGCACCGTGGTGCGCATGTTCAGTTGCTGCACGTAACCGGTAACTCCGGCCACCTCGATGAGGTCCGCGGGTTCGAAGGGTCGCTGAATACTGAGGAAAACGCTCGCAAGAAAATTTTCGGTGATGTCGCGAAAGGCGATACCGACCGCGAGCCCGATCAGCCCGGTGCCGCCCACAATCGTCAGGGCGAGCTGCGTGAGCCCCATGACGCGCAGGATCACGTACACACCAAGCAGGAGCACGAGCGCACCGGCTGCGCGCGCGACCACTGTCCGCAGCAGCTTCACATGCACGCGGTCGTGCAGGACCCGACGCGTACCGCGCGCGGCCATGATGGACGCGAACACCGACAGGCCGAACACGATGACGCCGAAACCGATTGAGGGCAGCGCCCCGATCACGTCACGCCAGAGCACCGCGAGTCCGTGCGACGCGGGGCCAAAGTCCCAGAGGGAGGTACTGGGCGCTGTGATGCGATTGACGACCGCCACGACGTCCTGCGTATTGCGCGCGAGGTCGCCGGCCCACTTCCGGCCCTGCTCCGTGGTGGCGGCGCCCGCGAGGAACACCACGCCGGATTGTACGCGCACGTGGGGGGTGACGAACCACCCCGTGGCCTCGAGGACATTCTGGAGTCGACGCCCAATCTCCTCGTCCCGCGCCACAGGGTTGACGTCAACCTTTGCCTGCGCGAGGGACACATCGGGAGGTTCGGCGCTGGCATTGGACCGCGTGACAACCTTCGACGCCGTGTCCTGTGCGAAGGATGCAGTCGCGCCAAAGCACATGCTGACGACGCCCAGTATCGCGGCGATGAAACGCGGACGGGGCCAGCGACGCGTCAGCACTTCTTTCTTTGCAACAAGGCGATTCTGCGTGGGCTCAACAAGAATGCCTCCATTAGCACTGGCCGTTGAGGATGAACGGGGGCAAAAACCGCTCCAACCTCCTGGCGTCCGCTTGTCCTTCTCAGCCTCCGTCCACATAATCCGAACTGTCGCGACCAATGTCAGTCGCCATCCTGCATTCTCCCAGAATCGAGGCACCGGAATGCGCCGTTCAGTCGTCCTTCCACTTGTTCTCGCAGTTGCCACAGTCGTCCGCGCGCAGGATCCGGGCGTTTCCGTCAAGGCCTCGGACCAGAAGCACGCGGGCACGGACAAAATGCACATGGTTGCCCACGTCGTGAGTCATCCCGGCGCGTGGAAGGCCGCCGACATCGAGATCGAACAGGACAAGAACCGGCCGTACGTCTACATCAGCGGCTTCGTGAATTTTGACGCGCAGATCTACGACATCAGCAATACCGCGGCGCCGAAAAAGATTTTTGACTGGACGATCGAAAATCCGGAGCTCCATCGGGGCATTGGCGCGATGGACGGCAAGTATTTCAAGATCGGCAACAAGTACTACTACGCGCAGTCGTTCCAGTTCATGCAGGGCAGCCCCGACGCCGATCTCGGCGCGGTGATCTTTGACGTCACGGGCCTACCCGACCCGGCGAAGGTCAAGGTCGTTGCTCGCATTCGCTATCCGGCATCGCCGGGCGGATTCCACAATACCTTCGCGTACAAGCACTCCGATGGCAGTGTGCTGTACTTCGCGACAATCAACCAGTCGAAGGCGCTGATCTACGACCTGGCAAAAGTTGTGAGTGGTGCGCCCGAGACTACCTGGCTGATTGGTGACGTACCGAACCCGACGCCATTCAAGCAGATCGGCGGCGGTGGTTACCATGATTTTTATGTTGGCTATGATCCCGCCACCCGACAGGACAAGTTCTATGGTGCCGGTCTGGGAGGGTATTCGGTCTGGGACGTGACGCACCCCGCCGCCGCGAAGCAAATATTCACGATTACGAGTCTCGGCATGGACATCGCGCACACGTTCACGCCGTCGCCCGATGGTCGTTATGCAGTCACGGAGACGGAATATCAGTACACCCCACTCCGCATATGGGACCTACAGGACGGCCAGAGTGGCAAGACGCAGAACGTCGACCAGCCGATCAGCGCATGGACGGCGGACTGGCGCGATCTTTCGCACAATCACGAAGTGCGTTGGCCGTACGTCTTTGTTTCTGCATACGAAGACGGACTCCAGATCTTCGATCTCAAGGATCCGAAGCATCCCAAAACCGACGGCGCGTGGTACACCTGCGAGTGCGAGCACGAGCACGGCTTTGGCGGATCGCCGAGCAACGGATGGCAGAGCACCACGAGCGTGGAGCAGGGTGCCTTCGGCGTGGATGTGCGCAATTACGACGGCTTGATCGTCCTGTCCGACATGCGCAGCGGACTCTGGTTGTTCAAGATGGACGGGTTCGACAAATGGAATGGGCATGACTACGGCATGCCAAATATTTCGAGCGTCCAGGACTGGGATCATGGGCCGGACAAGATGATCGTCCCGTGACGGGATTCAGTTCCGAGTGAGGGGTGCGTCCTGGTTCCGGCGCACCCTGCTCGTAGCGTCGATGGTCGGTATTTACAGCGGCCCGTTCGACGTGGAGCTGTTCAACACGCCTGCCTCGCCCACCGCACAAGGGCGTGCGAGGCTCGTGTTCGCGGAGTCGCCATTCGGCATCGCCGTAACAGCCGACGGCCACGCAAGCTATGACGTTCGCATCGAGGCGTCGGGACTCGTCGAGCCCGCGAACCTTGGTGCCTATACATCGTACGTCGCGTGGGCTGTCACCACGGATCTCAAGGAGTGGCACCGGCTCGGTCTCGTGGCAAACGGGACGAGCGTGGTGGGACACGCGGAGCTCGACAAGTTCCTCCTCGTCATCACCGCCGAGCCGAGTGCGGCGCCACGCGTGCATTCAGGGCCAACGATCCTGCACGGTACGTCGCCGAGTGGTTGGCTGCAGTCGTTCCTGAGTCATCCACTCTTCCGCGGCTTGCCGCCGTGATCACGCGTCCCATGCACGCTGTAAACGTGCTCGCCCTGCTCGGCGTGCTGGCCGTGTCAGCGTCCGCGCAGAATCCGAAGCCGCCAGTAAAACCGCCCGCGATGCCCGGTATGCGGGGCATGGCCGGCATGAGCGATTCCAGCAAAGCGCGCGCACGCGAGA
>JBBQHJ010000345.1:0-5132 GCA_038323865.1 Gemmatimonadales bacterium | reverse complement strand
ACTCCAGTACTCCAGTACTCCAGTACAGGAGTACGAAAATCAGTACTCAGTACTGGAGTACTCAGTACCAAACGGAAGTACTTAGTACCTCTGAGGTGGATCGGGCGGCAGCTTGCGCATGAGCGATTCGATCATGCGCTGAATCTGGATCACTTCATCAGCGAGCTTTTCGCATTCTCGGCGCGGCAGTATTGCGATGTCGACGGCCTGGATGAGGTGCCCCTCCGACTCTGCCGCCGACGCATGCGCAATGTCGAGGTAGCGCAACGTCTCAGCTCGTGTCCGTTTGCCGCAGCCTTCACAGATTGCGGCCGGAATACCCAGCGCCGAGCGACGCAGTTGCGTCGTCGTAATCTTGTCCTCGCCCCGTCTGACGCCTGCCGTCAAACGCACAACATCACGCGCAAAGAATCGCGCGCGATGCCAGACGTCGAGCTTCCGAAAATTGTGCATGCACCACGCTAGCGACTCTGGACCGCCAGGGCGTCACCATTTCTATGCGTGCGTACTCCTTTCAGTGCAGTAGTACTAAATACTTTTTTTTGGTACTAAGTACTCCAGTACTGAGTACTGATTTTCGTACTGAAGTACTGAAGTACTGAAGTACTCGCTGTTTAGATGCCTGGTGGTCTGCCGCCCCGCCCACCACGATCGCCGCCACCACCCGCTCCGCCGTCAAAGCCCCCGAATCCGCGGTTCTGCGGCGGAATCTTGATGCTCTCCGGCAGCTTGCTCCACTGTGCGGGCGAAAGCGCCTTCCGCAGATCCTCGATCGATTTCTCCGCCACCTTTCGAGCATCGTTCGTCTTGCCCTGCATGCGCGCTCCCATCACCTGCGGATCGGGATTGCTTCCCGCGCTGGTGAGCAACTCCGCCATGTCTTCCGCGAGCTGGTCAATCTTTGGCGCAAGCTCATCTGACAGCGCCTTGAGCCTGGTCTTCTGATCCGCTGAAAGATCGAGCTTGAACGTGTCGCTCAGTGCGAGCACGTCCACGAATGGATTCGGCACGATGCGCGAGAGGCGCGTCTTATACGCTTCCTTGCTGAGCGGCTTGCCATCCGGTCCCATGCCGAACATGCGACCGAACGCCTGCCGTGCCGGATCCTGCCCCACCGTAAGGCGTCCCTGCAAGCCAATCTGGAATGGAACACGGAACGCGCTGTTCGCGGCGCTCTGTGTGCCGAAGTGTTCGTTGACCTGGTACTTGAAGGTCTGCGTCGTCGCATCGAAGCCGCGCACAAACAGCAGCGTGCGATCGGCGATCACCGGCTGTCCCCAACCATGCATGTTGCTCGAGCCGTGCAGCAACTGGTCGAGACCAACGAGACCATTCTGCAACTGGAGCTGCAACGTGAGCCGGCGCGCCAGGCCAAATGCCTCTGGCTTGAAGTTCATCTGCAGGTCGAGCGCAGGAGTCCACGGCGCCGTGCAGCTGTTCCGCTCGGCCATGTTGCCGATCTGCGACCTTAAGCACTCACGCGTCCGGGATGACGAGTTCGCGAGAATCCGTGAGATGCCGCCAGCGACTGCGGTGTCGACACCGGGCGTCGACGGATTGAAGATGAATGCACGATCGTTGCGCGAGCCGTCGCCATTGACGTCCCCATTCACGGTCGGCGTATAGCGCTGGCCAGCGGTGTACCGAGCGATCATCGTGACATCGAGCCACGGGCGCGCCGGCACCGTCATTGTGCCAAGCAGCGAGTGACGACGCTCGAGATCCGACGTGCCCCAACTCGTGACGTTCGGATTGCCTGCGGTGCTCGCTCCTCCAAAGCCGCCGCCGCCAACACTGAATCCATTCTGCTGGTCACGCGAGCGCAGCACCGTGTACGAACCATTCCACGAAATACCACGGAGCGTCACGCCGCCCATCGACACCGTCGCCTGCGTGGAAAGTGAATGCAGCTGCGAGGTGATCTCGCTGACCGACCCGTACTCAGGATGCAGACGTGATGCTGTGATCGTCGTCGCGCCCGTGGTCGGGAAGATCGCGGCCGCCGAGCTATACACAGGACGCCCGCCTTCATTTGTAAGCGTGAACTGGGGCGCTGCGTTGAGGTTGAGGTCGTGCGAACCGGTCTGGTTGATTCCATAGGCAACCGACCCGTCGATGTTGAAGCTGTACCGATCGAAGAAACGACGTGATCCGCCGAGCGAGCCACGCCAGACTTTCGGCGCGCTGAAGCCATCCTGAAAGATCGTGACGTTGCGACGCTGCGTCTGCGAACCGGGAATGGTCCCGCCGCTCGTATTCAGGCACTGGTTCGGGATCGTGCTTGCATCCGCGAGATACGACGTCCAATCCGGAACGGGCACCGCCGAGCCAATGCACGTCAGCGTTGCTTGTCCGCCCAGCAATCCCGTGGCGTCGTATGCATTCGCCACGAGATTCGACGAGATCTTGCCACGGAATTCACCGACGCCGCCGCGAATGGTCCACGCTGATGCATTGAATCCACCGGGGCCACCCTGGCCCCCGCCCGGTGCGCCACCGCGTCCGCCGCGCCCACCCTGATCTCCGCCCGTTGCACCAGCCGCTTGTCCTCGACCGCCGCGACCATTCGTCGTGTCACGCGGCGCACCCATGAAGTACGTGAAGCCAACACGCGGACTCACATGCAGCTCGTCCGGCGTGACATTGGTATGACGTGAAAAGAACGTCTGGATATCGGAATTGAATTCCGGCGTGTTTGGAAATTTCGTGGCTTCTGCACGAACACCATACACGAGCTGAAAGCGATTCGAATACCGCCACGCGTCGCCGAGGTAGAGTGCCGCGTTGTTGCTGCCGGCAACGCGATCGCGACCGGAAATGGTGCGAGTGAACTGCGATGCAATGTTGTTCTGGAAGTCCGACAGCGAATTGTAGAAGAACGTGCCGTAGCGATTGTTGATGCTGCCGACCGTCGAGCGGTCGGCGTTCAGGAGCAGCCCAAGCTTCGCGCGATGCGCGCCGCCGGCGCTCACGTAGCTCACTTCATCGCTCATCTCGAAGAGCGACGTGCGCGATTCCTGCGGCAGCGCTGGATTGCCGCCGAACTGCAAACTCGTGATACTCTGCGTTCCATTGGCAAGCGTGGAGGCCACGGTTACACGTCCATCAGGAGCAATCAAGTATGGATCGGTGTTCTGATGATCACGCGAGCGGTAGACGCGGGCCTCGTTGATGAATCCATTGAGGTGCGACGTGAGCGTCGCCATCAAGCCACCACCAGTCGTATGCAGCTCACCACCAGTACTCGGCACCGATGTACCATTGATGCGCGTGCCTTCCTGAAGCTGGCCACGCCAGTCGCCGCGAACGGTCAGCGTGTGCAGGTCACCAAGTGACCAGTCGAAGCGCACGATCGCTGACGCATTGTCGTTGAGACGTTCGTCAGGCACGCCCGGCAGCGTGGCACGCACGCCGAGCACATTCAGGCGATTCAGGAAGATATTCACCGAGTCTTGCGCCGCACCGAGTCGTGTGAGCGTCTGTGTGTTCGCCGCGAGCAGTGACGACAGCGGGTTGGTGCGTCGCGACACCGATGCGGCGCCAAAGATGAACATCTCGTCTTCGAGAATGGGCCCACCCGCGCCGAAGCTCAGGGTGTTTTGCATGTACTTCTGGCCAAACGCCGCCGATGACTCGTCGACGAACTCGAGTTCGGGATCGCGCAGTGCGTAGGTGAACACGCCCTGCACGTTGTTGGTGCCGCCACGCGTCGTGGACGCCACCTGCCCGCCCGTGAACTGGCCGCGGCTGACATCATATGTGTTGGTGATGACGCGCGTCGAGCGCACCGCTTCACTTGGCACACTGCCGGAACCAAAGCTCAAGCCGTCGAGCGTGATCTGGTTCTGGTTCGTGGGCTGGCCGGAGACCGAGAACACCGCGGCCGTAGAATCGGTCGCCGATGTCATGATGACGCCCGGTGCCAATGACGCGATGCTCGCGAGATCGCCCTTGTCGATGGGCAGGCGATCGAGCTGCGCGGCGGAGAGATTGCGCTCCACGCTGCCGGCCGTTGGCCGATCCTGCGCACCCTGCTGGTTGTTGTTCGCGCGCACCTGCACGGCTGCGAGTACCTGCGGATTGCGCGTGAGATGGACATTGTGAATGAGCCGGTCTTCATCACCCTGACGGCTCACCGACGCCGAGTACGGCCCGTAGCCAATGAAGTTGACCTTCAGCAAGTAGGCGCCGCCGCCATCCGGAAACAGGATGGAAAACTCACCCTTGTCGTTCGTCGTCTTGCGACGCGTGATACCAGTCTCGTTCGACGTGACTTCAACGCGTGCGTCGGCAACTGGCACATTTCCCTCGCCAGTCACCTTGCCCATGATGATGTCAGTCGAGGATCCAACCTGCCCGCGCGCGGGAACAGACGCCGCAAGCATGACGCAGGCGACGAACACCATATGACGCAACAATTTCATTTGACGGATTTCGGGAACCAACTCGAGCCAGACGCGCTGGTGCAATCACTCGCTGGTAATACGTCCGGTTGGGCCCGAACCGTTGGTCGACATTTCCTCCGCACTCGGTAACGCTGCGAGCGCCACCGCGTCGCGGACTGCGGTTACGACATCGCGCGATGCCTGAGACACAATTCGAAAAATGGCGCCGATGGCTGCGCCTGCGGCACGTACGGGATCGAGGGCAGCCGGCGTGCCTTCAGGATAGAGCGACGACACGATGACCGAGCGCAGCGAAATGGCGATCGGCGTAGCAAAGGCGAGTGCGTTGAAGTGCTCGTCGTAGTGCGTGCCCAGCCCCTCGATGAGCGACGACGTTCGCGCGAAATACACCAGCTGGCTCGGTAGCACAATCGGCCAATCGTACAGTTCAGCGATTACTTCATTTGCAAGCAGTTCGACTCGCTCGCGAGTTGTGTTTCGCTCATGCGCGATGCCCAACAACGTGCCGGCAAGTCGTCGTACAATGGTCGGGTCGGCGCCGATCGCCACGAGTCCGAGCCGGTGAAAGCTCACGGCGAGTGCGTCCGCGTCCTTTCGGATCGCGGCAAAAATGGCCGTGACAAGCTCGCGTCTGAGCTCCACCGGTACTCGAACAACCATGCCGAAGTCGAGCAGGATGATTCGGCCGTCAGGTGCAACATGCACGTTGCCGGGATGTGGATCCGC
>JBBQHJ010000344.1:0-5160 GCA_038323865.1 Gemmatimonadales bacterium | reverse complement strand
CGAATATGACGGAGCCCCTGACACCGCTCGAACGACGGGTATACCACTACCTGATCGACTTTCTCGCTGAGAACACCTACCAGCCGAGCATTCGCGAGATCGCGAAGAAGTTTCGCATCAAGTCGACCAAGACGGTCAGTGACCTTCTCGGTTCCCTCTCGCAGAAAGGATTCATCGAGCGCGATCAGTCGCGCTCACGTGGCGTTCGCATCGTTGGCTATTCGGGACTCGCGAGCACGCAGCCGGTGCCGCTGTATCTCGGTATCAACGCCGGCGAACCGGCTCTGGTCGCCGATAACCAGTCTGGCCACATCACCGTCGATCGCCGGTTCCTTCCTACGGATGACGTCTTCATCGTGCGCAACGACGGCGAAGGCATGATCGGCCGCGGCATCCTCGATCAGGATTTCGTGCTCGTGTCGCCGTCAACGCGCGCGAAAGATGGAGACATCGTGGCCGCGCGGCTGGGCGCGCGCGTGGCGATCCGCACACTCATGCATCGCGGTGCCACGATCGTGCTCGAGCCGGCCACTGACGCTGAGCGCGCCATTGAAGTGGGTCCGCGCGATGACTTCGCGGTGCTCGGCGTTGTGTGTGGTGTGTTCCGCCCGTTCCACGAAGCACCTATCCCAATGCCGTCTCTGCTTCAGAGCTCTGGGGAGCACCCGGTCGCGTAAAGCAGCAGGACGAACGGTAATTAGGGCACGTCAGGACCAGAGGCGATCGGCTTAGTCTGATCGCCTCTTCTTCGTTCCTCGCGCTCCTTGTCCTTTCGTTCACGAATGCGCTTCACCGCCGAGTTGAACTCCTCGTCGTGTGCCTGCGACTCGGCGTGCATGAGAAGATCGGCGCGTCGCGTTGGCGCCAGACGGTCCGTCAGTCCGTCGCCGGGATTCGCCTGTCCCAGGCGAATGGGCAGCGCGGCCAGCACTGCGCTGGGAATTGCGTACTTGCCGAGATAAATCTTGCTGCCGTCGATGCCCCACTTCTGGCCGTTCTTTTCGTACGTCCAGTCGCCGGGTGCCCGCCCTCGCGCGCGCATCACACGCTCGACCGAATCATTGTACGCCAGGATCGTAGCGCGCACTGCACTGTCGACACGCTCGGCGTGTGTCTTGGGCAGCGGCGTGAATGCGTGCGGATCGGTGGCCAACCGCGGATCAGGAAGCGACGGCGTGATACCGGTGAGCGGACTCACCTCTTGAGCAACGCCTTTTCCGCCTTGGACACCACCGGGCTGACCACCCGTAGACGGCTCGAGCGGCGTGACACTGAGTGGTACCTGAAGCGGTACGACGACACCGGCGGATGGCGTCTTGGCGCGCGCGGGTTTCGCCGTGCTATCGATGCCGCCCGTCACACCGCCTGCCGGCGCCGCGAGCACGTAGGTGATCTGTTCGCGCACAGGTGGACTGTACGCGGCCTTGGGCTCTGTCGAGAAATCGTAATGGAATGCGGCGTTTAGAATCAGCGCGGCCACCACCACGTGCACCACAATGGAGAATGCGAGCGCGCCGGACGACCGCTGCACCTTCACGCGGCACCAACCAACATGTTCGCCAGCACGCGTCCCGCACGTGATGCCGCTTCGGCAATACGAACCGGCGAGGTGATGAACGAGATGCGGAAGAATCCTTCGCCACCAGCACCGAACGATGAGCCCGACATCACAATGACGCCTTCATCTTCGAGCAGGCGCTCAGCGAATTGCGCCGATGGAATTCCTTCAGGCAAGTGAATCCACAAGTACATCGTTGCGAGCGGCACTTCACAGTCGAAGCCTGCCGCGCGAAATGCTGCGACGGCGGCATCGCGACGTTCCTTGAAGATCGCGACGTTGGCAGGCACAAATGTGTCGTAGCTCTCGAGCGCAGCAACGCCGGCGGCCTGGATGGCCATGAACTGACCGGTGTCGACGAACGACTTCACCTTGGCCAGCGTGCTTGCCACTTCGGGACGCGCGACGGCCCAGCCGCATCGCCATCCCGTCATGTTGTACGTCATTGAAAGCGAGTGGAACTCGATGGCGACATCGCGTGCACCATCTACCTCGAAGATACTCGGCGGCACATAGCCGTCGAATGCCATCTCCGCGTATGCGTTGTCGTACACGAGGAGAATATCGCGCTCGCGACAGGTCTGCACCACGCGCTGGAGATATTCCATCGGCGCAACGGCAGCCGTGGGATTGTTCGGATAGTTCAGGTAGAGAATGCGCGCGCGATCGAGCACGTCGCTCGGAATCTCATCGAGTTCCACGAGAAACTTCGTGCGCGGGCGGAGCGCATACCGATACGCGTCGCCGCTACCGAGGAGCGTGC
This sequence comes from Gemmatimonadales bacterium, assembly GCA_038323865.1. Lineage (GTDB taxonomy): Bacteria > Gemmatimonadota > Gemmatimonadetes > Gemmatimonadales > Gemmatimonadaceae > AG11. The sequence continues at coordinate 2,839 of JBBQHJ010000344.1, read as the reverse complement.
CGCCCTGATACGCGTTGTAGCCTGGCTCGGGAATAATGCCGATCGAACCGTGCTCCATGTACGCGAACGCAAGGTGCGAGATGCCTTCCTTGGAGCCGAGCAGCGGTATCACTTCGGTCATCGGATCTGCCGCGACTCCGAAACGCCTTTTCATGAACGCGCTGATGGCTTCACGATAGGGCACGTAGCCCATCCCGAAGCCGTAGCGCGACATGGCTGGTTCCTCAACGGCCGTGTGCAAGCGCGCAATGGCGGCTGCGGGCGGCGCGAGGTCCGCGTCGCCGGCACCAAGGTCGATCACGTCAACGCCGCGCGCGACGAGCTCGCGCTTCCGCTGCGGAATCGTCGCGAGCGGATACTCTGGCAGTTTGACGAATCGATGCGCGTGAGGAGGCACTGAGTTGGCTTAGCTGTCGCTGGAAACTGGATTGCTCACTCGGCTCACGCCGCTGATCTCTACTTCTACCACATCGCCCGGTCCGAGGGTCCCCACGCCTTCCGGTGTGCCGGTGAGGACGAGATCGCCGGGCTCGAGCGTCATGATTCCCGAAATGAAAGCGAGGATCGCGGGAATGTCGAACACCATGTCGGACGCCTTGCCTTCTTGCCGGACGGAGCCGTTGACGCGCGTGGTCACCGTCAGCGACGAAAGGTCAGCGGGCACATTTCCGAACTCTCCGACCGCACAAAACGTGTCGAATCCCTTTGCGCGGGTCCACTGTCCATCGGACTTCTGGAGATCACGTGCCGTCACGTCGTTTGCTGCCACGATTGCGCCGATGGCGTTGCCGGCCTCTTCACGCGTTGCGCGCCTCAATCTGTGAGACACCACAACGCCAATCTCCCCTTCATACTCCACCTGCTTGGACACCGTTGGCAGACGGATGGATTCCCCGTTACGGATCAGGCTCGACGCCGGCTTGAGGAAGATCAGTGGTTCCTTGGGAACATCGTTTCCAAGCTCCTTGGCGTGCGCGGCGTAGTTGCGGCCGACGCAGACGATCTTCGAGGGATTGAGATCTGGCATGCGTGAAAGTTAACGCCGGTAGAACTGCCTGACCTGCCCCACTAGTGATTCCCACTTGCCGGAGATGCGGCGCGCATCGGGCAAGGCGTCCAGGAGACCCTTCCCATAGCGCTTGGTCACGATGCGCGAATCGCAAATCACCACCACGCCGCGATCGGTGGCCGTGCGGATCAACCGTCCGAACCCCTGCTTGAGCCGCAGCGATGCGTGCGGAAGCATGTATTCCGAAAACGAATTTCCGCCGCGTGCCTCGATCGCCTCGCATTGCGCAGCGGTGACGGGCTCCGTGGGAACGCGGAATGGAAGTTTGGCAATCACGAGACCGCGAAGTGCATTTCCCGGCACGTCGACGCCTTCCCAGAACGACGCCGTGCCGAGGAGAATGGCTTTGCCAGACTCACGGAAGCGACTGAGAATTGCATCGCGACTGTCTTCGCCATGCACGAGCAACGGCCATTGGCGCTCGATGCCACGCGATCTCAACTCCGTCGCCAGCTGTCGCACTTCGCGATGACTCGTGAAAAGAATGAACAGCCCGCCCTGCGACGCCTCGGCTACGTCGAGCACAATGCGTGTCACCGCGCGACGATGCCCATCGGCGTCGACGTTCGGCGCCGGTGCATCCGATGGAATGGCCAGCAGCGATTGCGACTGATAGTCGAACGGCGACGGAAAGACCGCCGTCTTCGGCGCGAGCGCGGGATCGTCGAGGCCGAGTCGTGTGGCGAGGAACGAGAACGCATCCGAGTCGTGCGTGACGCTGCTCGCGGACGCGGTGAGCGTAGCGCTGGTGACGATTGCACTCCGCAGGCGACGGAAAAGATCTTCGCGCAGGATCGGTGCGAGATCGAGCGGCACGGCGGAAATGGAGATGGTGCGCTCTCGGCCGCGCACCTCGAGCCAGCGGATGCTGTCGTCGTCTGCAGGCGGCAGCAGCGCGCGACTCAGCGCATCACCGGACGAATCGAGGCGCTTCACAACGGCGCGGAGCTCGTTCAACACCGGCGCAAGCTCTTCTTCGAGCTTGCCGCTCCCCTCAATGCGCTCGCGAATGAGCTCGAGTCCGCGCTTGAGATCCGCGATCTCACCGAGCGTGCCCTCATACGCGACCTTGAGGCCGGCGGGCCAGACCGGATCGTTCTGGAATCCCTCCGTCAACCGAAGCGGGGACTGCCCCGCATTCGCGACGTAGGTCTCGAGCAGATCGCAGAGGAGGTCGCTCTTCTCCTGGAGCGCGCGAACCGACGGCGCCAACCGTGTCTCGACGAGATCGAGGCTTGCGGTGCTGAGGAGATCCTTCTTCATCATCAGCTTCATCGCGAGCATCGGCAACAATCCCTTCCCGCGGCGATCGAGCCGGCTGACGAGACGCTGCAGACCACGTCGTGTGACGGTGCCGCCCAGATGCGACGACGCCGCGTCTTCGAGATGATGCCCTTCGTCGATGACAAGCCGCGTGTATGCGGGGAGAACGGCCGCGTCTTCCCAGTTGCCTGCGGCGCGACGCACCGCGAGATCGGAGAACAACAGATGGTGGTTGACGACAATGACATCTGCGTCGGCCGCTGCACGGCGTGCCTTGAACACGAAGCACTTCTCGAAATACGGGCACTTCATCCGCGTGCAGACGTCAGGCTCGGCGGAAACTTCGTCCCACACTTCGGAGCGAGGCGGCGTTGGCAGATCGGCGAGTGAGCCGTCTTTCGTGCGCTCCGACCATTTCGCGATGGTCGCGAGTTCGCCGGCCTGCCCATCCTCGAACAATTGCGCCGCGCCGCCCGTGGCCTGCTCGAGTCGCAAGAGACACAGGTA
>JBBQHJ010000343.1:0-5190 GCA_038323865.1 Gemmatimonadales bacterium | reverse complement strand
GTCGGCGAACTGGCTGCCGCGGGCTGACCGGGTTACGCCGGAGTATTCTGGCCGGGAAAACGACGGCTGCGCCGCGTTTCCTGGCTGGATACCCGGAGCTGCTCGAGCAACGCAATGCGTTGTGCGTCGGTGAGACGCTCGACCGCCTGCGCCATGGATGTGACAGCGCTTTCGATCATGATGAGGCGATCCGCCTGTCCGTCATCCACACTGCGGAAACCATTCTGCAATTCCTGCTCGACCTCGCGGCGTCCGCGCGCGCGTCCCAGCTGGAATGCACCGATGTAGCTCATCCCAAGCATCGCTGCGGCGCTCACAATGCCGATCAAGCCGACCGCCGCTCTAATATCGAAATCCACGCGCCGTTCCTCAGGTTGGTCCTCTCTTCATATCATACGTTCGCGGACAGCGATCGGTTCCAACGCTTGCCGGGCTACGCCGTGGGGTCTAGGATAGCGTAAGCACATTCCGGAGAGCGTCATGGCCGCGTACATCGTCGTCGATATTACCGTCAATGATCCCGTCATCTACGAGCGCTACAAGGACCTCGCGCCACCGTCCATCGCGCTCTACGGCGGCCGATACATTGCTCGCGGTGGAAAAACGGAACCGCTCGAGGGTAATTGGCAGCCGACGCGGCTGGTGATTCTCGAGTTTCCGACACTGGAACAAGCAAAGGCATGGTGGGCGTCATCCGAGTATGCCGACGCCAAGGTCATGCGGCAGCGCAGCGCATCGACGCAGATGGTCGCGGTGGACGGGTTACCCGGAATCGCAGGGTAGCACGCCATGCTTGATGCGTCGCAGTTCATCGCGCTCGCGCATGGAAGACGCGGACACTTTCGCATGGAATCGGGACATCATGCGGCGCTGTGGCTCGATCTCGATCCACTGTTCCTGCACTACCGCAAGGTTGCGCCGTTCGTCGACCGGTTGGTTGACCTGCTGCGGCGGTATCGCGTTGACGTGGTCGTGGGACCGCTGTTGGGCGGCGCCTTTCTCGCGCAACTCGTTGCACGCGCGTTGACGGTCGACTTCTGCTTCACCGAGCGCGAGCCCATGACCGGCGACGAGGGGATGTATCGTGCGCGCTATCGCCTGCCGCCAACCTTCATTCGTTCTGTCGAGGGGCGCCGCGTCGCAATTGTGGACGACGTCATGAGCGCCGGCTCCGCGCTGCGTGGGACGTATCTCGAACTGGCGTCGTACGAGGCGGCGGTCGTCGTCGCCGGAGCGATGATGACCATGGGCCCCATAGGCCTGCGCTACTTCGCTGATCAGGGTGTCCCGGTGGCAGTGGTCGCACATCAGGAGGCGATGATCTGGCGCCCCGAGGAATGTCCGCAGTGTCAGAGCGGCGAACCGCTCGAGGATGTCATTGGTCTTGCGCCGGTTGGTGGCAATCGCCCGACGAAGCGGTGGATCACGCCATCGTAGGGTCCGTCATTCCGAGCGAGGTCGAGGAATCTGCTCGTTCACGCTTCTCCGGCATGTACAAAGTCCCTAACTGAATGCACAGAAAAAACAAAGTTTCTGTGCATTCGGTTTCCGCCGTTGTCAGTGGTTTCTCAGAACCACCAGCAATGCGTTCCCCACCGCTCTTTCCCCAGTCGCGTCCGACGGCTTGTTCACCAATACGCCATCAATCAGCATGGTGGTCGATCCGCCGCCATCAAAGTTCATCGCGTCCCACGCGCCGAGTCGTTTCATGTGGTCGGCGAGTTCGCGCAGTGTCATGCCGCCGCTGTTCTCCGAGCGGCCATCCACCGTCATGATGATCAGCATCGAGCTGTCACGCGAGAACCCGACGCTCGAGCGCGGATGCTTCATTTCCGCGTTGCGTGAGATCGTTGCCTCAACGAACGGCGCCAACACGCTCACGTCCTGACCGTCCTGAAGAATGCGCGGCCAGCCACCGACGATGAACAACGGCGCGCCCTGCATGCGCGGGTAGGTGTTGAGCACCAATCGCACCGTGTCTTCCTCGGCCATCGCGGTCACTTCCGTCGCGCGAAGACCAGCGCCGTATGCGGCGAGCACCGAACCGCCAACGGGAATTGCCGAACCCGAACTCTTCGACGCGGGTCCACGACGCACCATGATCATGGTGTCGCCAGCCACGCGCACCTGTTCGAGCGTCACCTCAACTGTTGGGCGCGACGTATCACGCGGCGTCATCGCACCGTACCTGCGAGTGTACAGTGCCGTTCCCTCCGGTTTGCCGACCGGGTTGAAGTTCAGCGTGATGATCGGCGTGACCGTGCCATGCGCGATGGCGCGCCCGTCGAACATTAAGCGGTCCATGTAGAGGCGATGGCGCGCGTCCATGGCAAACTGGATGTGCGCATTGTCCCAGGTGTCGTAGGGTGAATCGGTGTTGCGGACGCCCTTCATCCATTCCGAGCCAAGCACCTGGTTGTTCTCGTTCTCGCCCGACTGGAGCTCGAAGAAGTCGGCGTTGATGCCCGCGAGTACGCGCACTCCGCTCGCTGCGGTGCGCGCCGCCATCGCGGACGGTTTCTCACGTCCGCGCAACGAGTCGAACGCGCGCGCGGCCCGCAACTCGATCTCTGCACGCCGGAGATCAATGCGAACGATGTGCATGTCGTACGGACCGCCCTTTTCCACGACGTGGCGGTATTCGACACCGGGTGCGAGCGCGCGCGCCGCGACTGTGTCGGACTGCGCAACAGCTACCGGCGGAACAACAAGCGTGGCTGTGAGGCAGAGCAGCTTGAGCATCGATTCCCGGGGAGTCATGGCGAGTCCGTGTGCGCGGCGTATAATGTACGCGAGCTGGACAAATGCCGCCCACTCCCACACATGGAGGCCGCTGGTATGCGTACAAGCATCTCCCGCCTGTTGATCGCCGCGTCGTTCCTCGCCGCTCTCGCCCGACCGGCCGCCGCTCAGAACACCGTCACACTCGAAGGCTCCGTGAAGGGCGAAGGCACGGCGCTCGCGAACGCGCAGATCCTCGTACTGAACGTCTCCACCAACGAGACAGCGCGTACCACCACGCGCGCCAACGGCGAGTTCCGCGTGCTCGGCCTCTTCACGGGGACGTACACCGTGACCGCGCGCATCCTTGGTTATCGCGCTGCGAGCGATACCGTGCGCATCACCATCGGACAGCGTGCACGCATGGAGTTTGATCTCCAGAAGACGCCCGCCGAGTTGTCGGGGCAGCTCGTGACCGGCGATCGCGTGAAGCAGATCGAAGTACAGCGCATGTCGGTGTCGGCGCCCGTGATGAAGGAGGAGATCGAGAATCTGCCGCTCAGCTCACGCGGCGTCATGAACCTCGCCGGCATTGCACCAGGCATCAAGACGTACTCGCCGCAGTCGGGACGTACGCTGCCCTCCGGCGGCGCGGCACCGGATCTTCGTTTCTTCAACGTCTACATGGACGGCGTCGAGATGAAGAGCCTGTACAACGGCAACATCGTCGGCCTCGGCCAGACCGGTTCGCCGCTGCCGCAGGAAGCGCTCGACGCATTTCGCGTGTACGTGAATCCGTATGACGCCGAGTACACGCGTGCCGGATCGTATGTGATCAGCGCCGACAGCCGGCGCGGAACAAACGAATGGCAGGGCAGCGCGTTTGGTTTCTACCAAAACAAGAACCTCATCGCTCGAAACGCGTTCCAAGCCGCTGTCCCGAACTTTGGGCGCCAGCAGCTCGGCTTCAACATTCGCGGCCCGCTCATCAAGGACAAACTGTTCTCGGCGACGAGCTACGAGCTCACCAACACGAACTTCTATCTCGACGTTATTCCCACGAGTGGTCCGTGGGACGCATTCAAGGGCTCGTTCCTCGCGCCAAACAAGAATCACACGCTCTACCAGCGGTTGACGTACGTGAGCAGTCCGGCAGTGACGTACGACTTCATGGGATCTGTTCGTGTGCTTGACGGCGAAGGCAACTTCGGCGCGAAGGTTTCACGCAACGGCGGCATCTCGCAGAAGTATCACATCTACACCGGGCAACTGCGCCAGCGGTACCTGTCAACGAGCGGCAACTTCGTGAACGAAGGAAGCCTGCAGCTCGTCCGCTGGGAGCACGACGAGAATCCACTCATACCGGGACCGCAGTACACCTATCCCGGTGCCACGTTCGGCACCTCAGGTTTCCCCCTCGTGCTCCGCGAGACCCACGCTCGCTTCGTTGATCGCGCGACATGGAACGTCGACAACAAGGGTGGCTCACACGTTGTGAAGGCCGGCATCGAGCTCAGTCGCATCGCGGCGAGCCAGTTCTTTCCGAGCAACAAGGACGGCACCTTCGGATTCCTCACGGACACATCGTCCCTGCCGAACACGGCGTCCATTGCCGTAGGCTTCACCGATCCGAACGGAACAACCGACGCAATCGCCGCCGCCACCGGCTACACCACCGGCATCTATCTGAATGATGAATGGCGGATGGCGGAGAATCTCACGTTGTCACTCGGCTTGCGGCACGACGCCGAGTTCAACACGATGGACAACAACTACTCGGTGCCGTGGGCGAACGATGCAATTCTTCAGGGCATTCCCGCACTCCAGCACTACCTGAACAAGGGCAATCGCAAGAACGATCTCAATAATTTCTCGCCGCGTATTTCGTTCTCGTGGGACCCGACCAACCAGAACAAGACGTTCGTGCGCGGCGGATTCGGCATCATCTACGATCGTGTCACGAGCTTCATCGGCTTCCAGGAGCGGAGGAACTCCACGTGGCGCGCGTACAACTTCACGAATCCGGGCACAAAGGATCCCGCCGTGCTCCGCGCGCAGGTGATCGCGGGCAAGTCCGGTTCGCCGGCGCCGATCCTCATCAAGGGCGACATGCAGACGCCGCACAGCCGGCAGATGTCGCTCGGTATCGGACACCAGCTCACGAGTGAGATCGGCATCAACATCGACTACGTGCGCCAACACATGGACAACCTCTATGTGCAGCGCAACCCGAACTATCTCGATAAGACGGTCACGCCGAGTGCGCGCAAGCTCACTTCCGCATTTGGCGACATCATCCTCTGGGATGACATCGGACGCTCGGACTATTCCGCGGTATTGCTTCAGGCGTTGTGGCAGCGCAACAAGACGCGCGTGAACCTCGCGTACACTCTTGGCTGGTACCAGGGCACCTTCGACCTTGGCGGGCTGCCGAACTTCGCGCTCCCCTTCCTTTTCGACCGGCAATCT
>JBBQHJ010000342.1:0-5204 GCA_038323865.1 Gemmatimonadales bacterium | reverse complement strand
CGATGCCGCGGTGCTGCTGCCGCTCGTAGCGCCAGTGCGTGTGATTCTCGCGAACATCATTTCATCCGTGCTGCTCGAGCTCCTGCCAACAATCGAGCGTGCGCTTACCAGTGATGGTCAAGCCATCTTGAGTGGAATGCTCGTGGAAGAGCGTGAGATGATGTTGGGCGCGCTACAATCATCGGGCTGGAAACTCCTCGCCGAAGACGCGGAGGGTGCGTGGTGGAGCGCCAGCATCGCGCGAGCGTAACGACGTTTTTCGCGCCCGGTGAGTGGGGCGCGGAAGTCGTGCTTGGTGAAGGCGCTGCGCATCATGCGCAGGTAAAACGCCTCGCTGTTAATGATGCTGTGTTTCTGACGAGCGGTGATGGCCGCCGAGCGCAGGGAGTGATTTACGCGCTGGGCAAGCGTGATGTGCACGTGGCGCTCGATGCTGCGTCGCTGACGGTAACCCCGCCATTTCCGCAGGTCGATCTCTATGCGCCAATCGGCGACCGCGATCGCATGTTGATGTTGGCGGAAAAGTCTGTGGAGCTCGGGGTATCGTCCTGGAGCTCGGTAATGTTTGCGCGATCGCGCTCGGTGTCTCCGCGTGGCGAAGGAGACACGTTCGCGCAGAAAATGCGCCAGCGGCAGATCAGTGCGCTCGAGCAGAGTGCCGGAGCCTGGCTGCCGGCGATTCATCGCGACATCACGCTCGACGCATTGGCGGCAGCCACACCGTATGCTTCACGTTTATTACTCGACGCAGCGGGTGAACGGATTTCTGACGTGTTGACTTCGTTGTCGGCACCTGTTGCGATCGCGCTCGGTCCGGAAGGTGGATTCGAGGAACGCGAGCGAGCGGAGTTGATTCAGTCAGGCTGGCGTCCCGTGTCGCTTGCTGCCAATGTCCTTCGCTTCGAGACCGCGGCCATTGCCGCGCTGGCAATCGTTCGTTCTCACATCGGTTAGCTCATGTCGGATTCCTGTTTGTTCTGCCGGATTGTTCGCGGAGAAATTCCCGCCACCATCGTTTATCAGAACGACCAAGTGCTGGCGTTTCGCGATATCGATCCGAAGGCACCAACGCACGTGTTGGTGATTCCGCGCGAACACGTGGCGTCGTTGGACGAAGCGCGCGATGCGAAGATGCTTGGCGAGGTGTTGCTCGCCGCGGCTGAGGTAGCGCGCGCGGAGGGTCTCGTGGAGCAGGGCTATCGGACGGTGATCAACACAGGGGCGAATGCGGGGCAGACGGTATTTCACGTTCACGCCCACCTGCTCGGCGGCCGGAAGCTGACGTGGCCCCCTGGTTAACTTTGATCTGCGCCTCCGTCATCCTGAGCGCACCGAAGGATCTGCTTTTTCAAAAAAACACAATGCCCCTCTTCGACCAGCTCCAAGCCGATCTCAACACAGCTCGCAAAGCGCAGGACAAGGCGCGCGTGCTGGTGCTCGGCACTATTTTCTCCGACGCAAAGAACAAGAAGATCGAGCTTCGTCGCGATCTCACGGACGAGGAAGTGATCGATGTGCTTCGCAAGGGCATCAAGCGTCGCCGCGAATCCATTGAGATGTACGCCGGCAAGCGCGACGATCTCGCCGACAAGGAGCGCGGGGAAGTCACGCTGCTCGAGACGTATCTGCCGGCCGCTGTCAGCGATGAGGAATTGCGCGCCGCTGTTCGTGCCGCAATTGCAGCAGGCGCATCGCAGATCGGCCAGGTGATGGGCAAGGTGCTTCCGCAGTTCAAGGGACGCGCCGAAGGCAGCACGATCAACGCGATCGCGCGCGAGGAGCTCGGCAAGCAGGGTTGAGTCGGCACATGAACGGGCACGCGCTGGGCATTCTCGAATTTCCGCGTTTGCTCGACCTGGTTGCGGAGCGTGCTGCATCCGGGCCGGGCGCGGCACACGTGCGCGCCCTCGCTCCGACGTCTGACATTCCATACCTCGAAACCGAGCATCGCCGCGTCGCAGCAGTTCGCTCGCTGCTTGGTGCCGACTCGCCGTGGACCCCCGAACCCGTCCCGGATCTCGCGGGACCCATTCAGCGGCTTCGCGTCGTTGGAAGTGTCTGGAACGGACCCGAGTTGTTGAGTGGTGGAATCCTTCTGCGTTCGGCGCGTCGTACGCGCGACGTGCTTCGCGATGAGCGCACTCCCGCGTTAGTGCGCGCAGTGCTCGCGCCATTCGCCGACCAAATGGTGTCGGCGCGGTCGCAGGAAGACTCGATCGAGAAGGCCATTGGTGATGATGGTCTCGTCAAGGACGACGCGTCACCCGCGCTTCGGCGTATTCGACGAGAGCTGCGCGCGTCGCATGGCGAGTTGATTCGCATTCTCGAGCGTGCCATGCAGCACCTCGAGCCGCATCATCGCGCAACCGACATGTCTGTCACCATTCGCGATGGGCGCTACGTCATTCCCGTGCGTCGTGAGGGTGCGAAGGGCCTGGGCGGTATCGTGCACGGCGCATCGGCCACCGGCGGAACAATGTTCGTGGAACCGCCCGCGGCCGTCGAATTCGGCAACCGTATTCGCGAGCTGGAGTCCGACGAGCATGAAGAAGTGGAGCGTGTGCTCGCCGCGCTGACTGATGACATTCGTCCGCATCGCGAAGGAATGGCAACGTCTCTTGCCGCGCTGGCCGAGTTGGATTCACTGCATGCGCGCGCACGCTTCGGCATTCAGTACCGTTGCGCGCCGGCCGAATTGGCTCCGGCTCGCGATGGTTTCGTGATCCGCGATGGACGCCATCCGCTCTTGCTGGCGAAGGGTGTTGCCGTTGTGCCATTCGATCTCGAATTGCTCCCCGACGAGCGCACCCTGCTGGTTTCTGGTCCGAACACGGGAGGAAAGACTGTTTTCCTCAAGGCACTTGGGCTTATCTCGGCGATGGCGCAGGCGGGAATTCCTGCGCCTGTTGGTCCGGAGAGTCGCATTCCCGTATTCGACGATGTGCTCGCGGACATCGGCGACGAACAGTCCATCGAGGCGAGCCTGTCGACGTTCAGTGCGCACCTCAAGAATCTTTCGGAGATTCTTCGCCTCGCGAGTGGAAGCTCACTCGTGCTCATCGACGAGTTGGGATCCGGCACTGATCCGCAGGAAGGTGCAGCGCTCGGTTGGGCAATTCTCGAGACGCTGACATCGCGGGGCACCACGACGCTCGCATCAACTCATCTTGGGCAGCTCAAGGAACTCGCAACGCAGGTGCCCTCGGTGGTGAATGCGTCGCTCCAGTTTGATGCGGTGCAACTCGCGCCCACGTATCGCCTCATCAAGGGCATTCCAGGTCGCTCCTACGGCATCAGCATCGCGCGGCGCCTCGCGCTGCCCGAAGCGGTCGTCGCTCGCGCCGAGGAGCGACTTCCGCAGGCCGAGCGCGACATGGCGGCATTGATCGAGCGTCTCGAGAAGAAGGAAGAGGAACTCTCCGAGCGCGAACGCGAAGCCGCTGCAATGGCCGACGATGCGCGCAATCGCATCGGCATGGTGGCGAAGCGCGAACAGATCGTACGCGAACGTGAGCGCGCTGTTGAAAAGAGCAGCCGTCAGGAAGCGCGGAAGTACGTGCTTGAAGCACGCGCGGAAATCGATCGCGCCATCAAGGAGCTGAAGAAGAAGGGCGCCGCTGCCGCGGACGCAGCCATCGACGAGCTGGGGCGCGATACGCGTCGCAAGGCGGAGGAGTTGGCAGCGAAGCAAGCGAGCGTCCTCGAACGGCTGGATGCCGAGGAACGCGCAGTCGAGCGGAAGAAAGGGCGCGTGGAGCCATCGAAGCGTACGCCGATCGCGGCAGGCGACACAGTCGAAGTCGGCACGCTTGGCGGCAAGCTGGGGCGGGTGCTCGAGCTTCGTGGGAAAGATGCGTCGATCGTCGTCGGCTCAATGAAACTCACCGTTCCCGTTGCCACGCTGCGCAAATCGGACAAGCCAGCGGAATCGGCCGTGAGCTACATTGGTGACTCGCCGGAAGTGTACGTGAGCACCGAAATCAACCTCCTCGGGCTGCGCGCCGATGAAGCGGAGCACGCCGTGATGCAGGCACTCGATGCAGCCATTCGCGCCGATCTCAAGAGCCTGCGCATCATCCACGGCAAGGGCACTGGCGCGCTGCGCCAGGTCGTCGATGAGATGCTGCGCAAGGATGTTCGCGTCCGTGAATTCCGCATGGCCGGCTGGAACGAGGGCGGTGCAGGGGTGACCATCGCGGTGTTCGCGTGATTCCCGATGAAGTGATCGAGCGCATTCGCGAGACGGCCGACATTGTCGGCATTATCGGCGAGTATGTCGATCTCAAGCGGCAGGGCACGGACTTTCGCGGTCCATGCCCATTTCATCAGGGTACGAAGCGGAACTTCTCGGTCTCGCCGAAGAAGTCGATGTACTACTGCTTCGTGTGTCACGAATCGGGCGACGTCTTCAAGTTTCTCCAGAAGCGAATTGGGGTCGATTGGCCGAGTGCGGTGAAGATGGTTGGCGAAAAATCGGGAATCGAAGTGATTGAGACCACGCGTGGCCGCGCCGCGGAGAAGGACACGCGTGAGCCGCTGTGGGAAGTGAACGGTGCCGCCGCCGACTACTTCCGGCGCATGTTGTGGGAGGATGACCTCGGCAAGTCAGCGCGAGCGTACATCGAGCAGCGTGGCATTTCAAAAGAACTCGCTGATCGCGTCGGTCTTGGATATGCGCCGCGAGAAATTGGCTTGATGCGCGCGTCGCTCGCGACGCTCGGTTTCGAAGACGAACGGATGATCGAGGCTGGCCTGCTCATTCTTCCCGAGGGCACAACGGAGCCGCGGCCGCGCTTTCGTGACCGCCTCATCTTTCCGATCTACGACGTTTCGAATCGCGTCGTCGGATTCGGTGGACGACTGCTCGGTGCCGGCGAGCCGAAGTACCTGAATTCGGCGGAGTCGCCCGTGTTCAATAAGGGGCGGCTGCTGTATGCGCTCAACTGGGCAAAGCAGGCGGCACGTCGCGACGAGCGGATGCTGGTTGTCGAAGGCTACTTCGATGCGGTGCGCCTGATCGGCGCCGGAATCGAGAGCGTGGTTGCGCCGATGGGCACGGCGCTCACGGAAGAGCAGGCAGCGCTCATCAAGCGCTACACCAATCGTGTCTATCTACTCTACGATTCGGACAAGGCCGGTCTCAAGGCAACGTTCAGGTCCGGTGATGAACTACTGCGGCAGGGAGCGTCTGTGCAGGTTGTGAC
>JBBQHJ010000341.1:0-5210 GCA_038323865.1 Gemmatimonadales bacterium | reverse complement strand
GGCATGGCCATCGGCGGCGCGCTGACGCTGCGTGCAGGTTCGAACACGCTTGCCACGTCCAACAACATTTCGTTCGCGAGTTGCACGGCCGCGGGCGGTACGTTCAGTGGCTTCAGCTGCCCGTAGAGATCCGCACCGTTTTCACATTCGTGAATTCGCGCATGCCGATCGCGCTGAGCTCGCGCCCGTAACCTGACGCCTTCACGCCGCCAAAGGGAAAGCGTGGGTCGGACACCACCATGTCGTTGATGAAGACACTGCCTGCATCGAGCTCGCGGGCAAATCGCTCCTGCTCAGTTGGATCATTCGTCCAGACGCTCGATCCCAACCCAAAGCGTGTGTCGTTCGCAATGCGAATCGCGTCGGTGATGTCGGCGACTACGAACACACAGCCCACCGGCCCGAACAGTTCGTCGATATACGCCGGTGATTGAGCCGGAATATTCGTGAGCACGGTGGCAGGGAAGTAGGCGGTGGTCGCATTCTCTCGGCGGCCACCACACACCACGTGCGCGCCCATGGCAACCGACTGGCGAACCTGCTCCTCGAGCTCCTGCGCGAGCTCCGCGGATGCGAGTGGCCCGAGCTGCGTCGCAGGATCGAGCGGGTCACCCATGATCAGCGCACGCATGCCGTCGGCAAAGCGTGCCGTGAATGCATCGGCGATGTCCGCGTGCACGATGAATCGCTTCGCACAAATGCAGCTCTGGCCGTTGTTCATCGTGCGTGCCTTCACGGCCGTCTCCACCGCACGATCGAGATTTGCGCTGGGCATCACGATGAACGGATCACTTCCGCCGAGTTCGAGCACTGATGGCTTGAGTGCGCGTCCCGCTGCTTCACCGACGCTGCGACCAGCGCCTTCGCTCCCCGTGAGCGTGACAGCAGCAATTCGCGCGTCCGCAATGAGACCGGCAACGGGCGCAGAGCCGATCAGCAGTGATTGGAACACGCCGTCCGGCGCGCCGGCGCGACGCACAAGCGACTCCAACTCGAGTGCACATTGTGGAACGTTCGAGGCATGCTTGAGCAATCCGACATTCCCGGCCACGAGTGCCGGAGCCAGAAAGCGCACGACCTGCCAGAAGGGAAAGTTCCACGGCATTACGGCCAGCACAACACCGAGTGGGTCGTACGCAATGAATGAGCGACGTCCGTCGTCGACGACGCGATCGTCAGCAACAAACGACGGGCCATGCTTGGCGTAGAACCGGCACGCCATCGCACACTTCGCGGCCTCGTCGACCGCAGGGCGAATCGGCTTACCCATTTCGAGCGTCATGATGCGCCCGATACGCTCCTTGTCCTGTTCGATCAGTTCACCAAGTCGCGCCACGACGGCCGCACGCTCGCGAACAGGCGTGAATCTCCAAAGCACCGCTGCGTCCGCCGCGCGAGCTACGCGTTGCTCAATCTCTGAGTTCGTCAGCTCGGTGAACGTGGCGAGCGTTTCACCGCTGGCCGGATTGACGGAGGAAATGGTCATGCGCGTTTCATCTGCACTGACCGTGCTCGCTCAACTGCCGGCGAGACCTTCCGAATCCCAGTTGTCCGCGGGCCGCGTGATTTCTTCGGCGCCGAACAGCCGTTTCCACCACGGCACGTGACGCTCGCGCTCGAGCGCGGTCCCTGCGGCAATGCGCCAGGCTTCCTGCATTTCTGTGGCGTCGAGAAAGCGATCCTCCACCTGAGCGGCGAGTCCGCGTCGCAACCACTCCGCGACTTCTGGCGCAAAGCGCGATACGTCGAAATCGCCTTGGAGCACGCGCGCAAGAATCACCTTGCTGTCGGCCTCGCCAAACGGAGCCGCACCACTCAATACGAACGCGGCGATTGCCGCGAGCGAAAAACAATCGGCCGCGGCTTCCTGCGGTTCGCCGAGCAACTGTTCAGGCGGTGAGAATGCAGGCGTGCCGGATGCGCCCGTGGTCTCTTCTCCGGCGGGATTTGCGATACCGAAGTCCGCGATGCGCCACCGGCGGTAGCGATCGATCAGGATGTTCTCCGGCTTGAGATCGCGGTGGACAATACCAATGGCGTGCGCGGCCGCCAACCCACTCAGCACGTTGTCCACCTGCGGCGCCACTTCGGCCAACGAACGCGAACCCGCTCGCGCCACCAACTCGGCCACGGAACCGCCTTCGGCAAGCTCCATGGTGTACCACGAGACATCGCCGCGACTATCCCAATCGTAAATCGGAACGATTGCCGGATGCGCGAGCTGTGCAGCGAGTCGTGCTTCCCGTCGGAATCGGCCAACAGCGCGCTCGTCGCGAGCGACGTGAGGATGCAGAAGCTTGAGGGCAACTTCGCGTCCGAGCGAGAGATCGCGCACGCGCCACACCGATCCAAATGTGCCGGCGCCAATTGGTGCGAGCACTTCGTAATCATCTGCGAGCGCCCAGCGCAGTCGAACTTCCGGCGACTCGCGCACGGCCGCACTTGTCTCACCGCTCAGCGAAAGCACTGTGCGACTACCAAGAATGCGATCCATGGCGCGTACCATCGTGGCCACGGAGGAGTATCGCTTGGAGACATCGTGCTGCAACGCACGATCGAGAACGTTCGAGACGCTTGGCGGAACGTCGGGTCGCACGAGCGACACGGGCGGGATATCCGCCTTTGGTGGTGCCTCCCCCGTCAGCGCTTGAAAACAAAGTGCCGCGAGCTGCCACTGATCGCTGAACGACGTCGGCGTCCAACCATCAGCCCACTCCGGTGGCACGGGCATGTCCGTGACATCGGGCGAGAGTCCGTCGGGAACCGAGGCAACCGGTACGGCCCACTGCCAGCCGAGTAACCAGAGCCGCCCCATCGGCGCGCTCCACACACTGTGCACCGAGAGCGCACCATGTACGCTGCCCGCGTCGTGCAGGTACGAGAGTGTTGAACCGATCTCGCGCATGACACGGAGAACACTGGGAACATCTTCCGCCCCGGCTCGCGACAATCTCGCACCGATGGTTTCACCGGCAATCCAGCGACGCAAGTAACCCGGGCCGCGGCGGCTATCCGTGGAGGGTGCCCAGTAGTGGTAGGTCGTGGGCACGGCAGGGTGATTGCGATGCGCCAGCGCGCGCGCCTCGGCCTCGAGCCAGGCGGCATGATCTGGATCAGGCACCGTCACAAGCGAGAGTGACCGGCCGAGTGCGTCGATGACTTCCTGGTTGTGCCGGTGCTGCGTCCACAGACCTTCCGACCCCCAGCTCCACCCGATTGGCAATTGCCACTCGGCGAGATGCTCGGGAAGCGCGTTCGAGATGCGCTGGATGTCCCCCGACGCGCGCAGGGGACGGTCGGACCGCGCGCGCGCGCGGGTGGTCGGAGCAGTCGTACGAGTCACGAGTTCAAGCTAGTGAGCGGACACGAGCACCGAGAGGGCGACGCCGCCCTCTACATCCGTGATTCCGAGAGGACTTCTGCTGCCGCTGCCTGAAAGCTGGGCATGAACTGGACATCAGGAATCACGCTCACTTCCACAGTTCGCACACGCAGAGCAAGGCCATCGAGCGGCGCCGCCGATTGCAGCGACGGCACATGAATGGTAACGGCGACAATTCGCCACATGGTGCTTGGGCGAGTCATGCCTCCGTCGCTCTCGACGGTATCGAGTTGCAGCACCTCACCTCGAGCTGGAATCACCGAACTCTGGCATTCAGCGAGGAGCTGCTCGTTTCGGTCGTGGCGAGTAACGCGAAGCGTGATCATCCGAAGGCAGACTGGTTGAGGACGCCGAAAAAGCTAACCTTATTGAAGGGCGGGGAGCCAGAAGGATTCGAATTGATGCGAAACATTCCCGGCAAGGCCCGCGTAGGGCGAGTGCACACCGAACTGGACGAGGTTTCCGATGATCATGTTCATTCTTGGCTTTCTGGCATCGACCGCCATCGCAATGGTCGCGTACGCCCAGTCGCGCAACTTTGTCACGCGCCGGCTTCGATACGTCGATGCGGTACAGTCTGCATTTGCGCCGTGGGTGGCTGGCGCTGCAGCTGCGGTGATCGCACTGCCGCTTGTTGCGTTCCTTCCCATCCTGGGCGTCGGCACAGCGCTCACACTTGGGCTCTCAGTTGGACTCGGAGTCGCATCTGGTGCGCGCGACGTTCGGCACCATCTGCCCGGGTACTGA
Organism: Gemmatimonadales bacterium; assembly: GCA_038323865.1. GTDB lineage: Bacteria > Gemmatimonadota > Gemmatimonadetes > Gemmatimonadales > Gemmatimonadaceae > AG11. The sequence continues at coordinate 1,081 of JBBQHJ010000341.1, read as the reverse complement.
GCTCGGTGGTCAGACCGGTAGAACAATCAACCGCCTGACTAGATTTGGGAATGCAGCAGACCGTTCCAACTGAAATAACCGACCCCGTGAATGCGGCCATCCTCGCGATCAGCGAGGATCGCATCGCGGGGTTTCTTGAAGATCCGTTCTCGGAAATCGCGAAGAAATCCGGTTTCCCTATTGAAACGGTGCTCGAGCGATTACGCGCCATGTTGGAGGCAGGCGTCATCCGTCGTATCAGGCAGACGTTGATGGCAACCAACCTCGCACCGGGTGCACTCGTGGCGTGGCGCGTTCAAACTGAACAACTCGACGACGCGTTCGACTACCTCGCGAAGCAGGATCCCTTTTCGGGGCATGTGGTGATCCGCTCCACGGATGCGGACACGCCGGGCTCTGTGTATCGCCTGTGGACCACGCTCAAGGTTCCGCAGGGATACTCCATGCAGGCGCACTGCGAATTTCTTGCGTCGAAGATTGGTGCGAGTGCGTTTCGCATCATGCCGGCAAAGCGACTCTTTGCACTCGGCGTCGGCCACGTGCGTCGCAAGGGAATGGAAGTCGGAAGCCGCACTGAAGAACTGGGTGCGGTGATCGACACGAATATCGTGGAGCTGTCTGCGCTCGAATGGCAGGTGCTTGGTCCGCTCAAGCGCGAGTTCTCACCAGACGAAGTCATGACGGATCCGTGGCACACTCGCGCTGAAGAAGCGGGCGTGGACTACGACACGTTTCTCTCGACGGCCCGCGGACTCGCTGAACGCGGCGTGATTGGACGCTTCTCCACGTTTCTCGAACACGTGAAGCCGTCAGTCACCGGCACGCGTGTGACGCGGTACAACGCGCTCTTTCACTGGCGCGTGCCGGTGGGCCGAGAGATCGAGGCGGGGCGCGAAGTGGGTCGTCATCACATTCTCACGCACGCCTACTGGCGCGAGGGCGGCGACGAGTTCGCGAACGTCAACATCATGGCGGTCGCGCACGGCACGGACAAAGCGCTGGTGCTCGAACACAAGGCGGCCATCGATCGCCACCTCGAGGACGCGGGCATTCCAGTCTCGTACACGAACGTATTCTGGGG
>JBBQHJ010000340.1:0-5221 GCA_038323865.1 Gemmatimonadales bacterium | reverse complement strand
TCCGCTCGCCGGACTTCAGGCGGGTGACGTACTCATTGTCGCAGATGAAGAACTCGCCGGTCTGGACGCGGTTGATGTCGCGCGCGCTGGATCGGTGATCGTGATCGGCACAACACTACCAGCGTGGGCGCGTCATGCGGCCGCCGTCGTGCTACCCATTGCGAACGTCGTCGAAGAGGACGGCACCTTCACGAACCTTCGCGGTCGCGTGCAGCGGTTCATGCAGGCCAAGGCGGCACCAGGCCTCGCACGTCCGAGCTTCTTTGCGATCGGTGATTTGCTCGCAGCCATGGGTGAAGGCAGCGGCTATTGGACGGCATCGCAAGCGTTCGATGCACTTGCGTCCTCGAACACGGAGTTCGCCGGAATGTCCTACGATGCGCTTGGTCTCAAGGGCGCGAATGTCGCCGGTGCAACTGCGGGAGCCGCACGATGACGCACATTGCTGCGATGCTTCAAATAGCTGGGCCAACGACCGAGCCGCATTTTGTCGTGTTCCTGATCGCGACTCTCGTCAAGATGCTCGCGATCTTCACGGTTTATATGCTGAGCGCTGCGCTGCTCACGCTCGCCGAGCGAAAGATCTCGGCGTGGATGCAGGATCGTCACGGTCCGAATCGCGTTGGCAAAGGATGGCTGCAGCCAATCGCCGACGGTGTGAAAAACTTCGTGAAGGAAGAGACGTATCCGGATGCGGCCAATCTGCCGCTCTTCATTCTGGCGCCGGTGCTCTCGTTCATTCCCGCGCTTGTTACGTGGGCAGTGATTCCATTCGCTGCACCGTGGGGGTCACGTTGGGGCATCATCGAGATGGTGCTCGCACCGCTGCCGATCGGGTACCTGTTCATCCTCGCGCTCTCATCGCTCGGCGTATACGGCATCGTGCTCGCCGGCTGGTCGTCGAACAACAAGTACGCGCTGCTCGGTGGTCTGCGCTCCAGCGCCCAGATGATCTCCTACGAGATCGCGATGGGCATGAGCACAATTCCGGTGTTGTTGCTCGCCGGTAACGTGTCGCTCTCAAAGATCGTGAACCAGCAGGCGTTCGAAACGTGGAACGTCCTGAACCTCACGGTGGCGTTCTTCATCTTCATGGTTGCGGCCTTCGCCGAGACCAACCGCCTTCCGTTCGATATGCCTGAAGCGGAGTCCGAGCTCATTGCCGGTTACCACTCGGAATACAGCGCGATGAAGTTCTCGCTGTTCTTTATCGCCGAGTACTGCAACATGGTCACGGTGAGCGCGTTGATGGCCACGCTGTTCTTCGGCGGCTGGGACATCCCGTTCACGCTCTGGGACAACATTGCGCCGCACACGGCGATCAAGACCATCCTGACGCTGCTGATGTTCGCACTGAAGACGGGCGCTTTCATCTTCGTGTTCATGTGGATTCGCTGGACGATCCCACGCTTCCGCTATGACCAGGTGATGTCGCTCGGCTGGAAGTTCATGTTGCCGCTCGCGCTCGGCTACATCGTCGCCGTGGCGACAACGATCGTTACGCTCGACAGCATGGGCTTCGCGCGCGGCTCGGTACCGTTCCACACGGGTCTGATCCTGCTGAACCTCGCGGCCGTTGTCATACTATTCCAGGTTCTCGATCGTGGGCGCTTGATCACTCCAGCGTATTCGCGGCTCGAGCGGCGTGATCTCGAGAAGTTGCGCGCGGTCAGCACGTCAAGCCGGAACAAACTCGTTTCTGAGGTTGGAGACTGATGCCTATTGGCGTGAAGGTGTTGGAGCGCCCCATCGAAGAGGTCAGCTACATCCGCGCGACACTCGGCGGCATGAAGCGAACGTTCCTCAAGCTGTTCGATGAGAAGGTGACCACCCAGTATCCCGAGGAGAAGGAATCCATCTCGCGGCGCTGGCGCGGTACGCATCGGATGCTCACAACCGAAGACGGCAAGGCGAAGTGCGTCGGCTGCGGACTTTGCCCCACGGTGTGTCCGGCCAATTGCATCAAGCTCGTGCCAGGCGAGGACGAGCAGGGCAATCGGTATCCGCTCGTGTTCGAAATCGATGAATTCCGCTGCATCTTCTGCGGCTATTGCCAGGAAGTCTGCCCGGAAGAGGCGATTCACGTTGGTCGTCACTACGAGAACGCCGAGTACAGCCGCGAGGGTTTCGTGTATGACCTCGAGCGGTTGATGGCGCAGACACATCCCGTCTGCGAGATGTGGGATCCCGCTGATCCGAAGGGGGAGTAATGGTTCACAACGAGCTCCCGCTTTTCTATGTCTTTCATTTCTATTTTTTCGGACTGGTCTCGATTATTTCGGCCGTCTGCTTCGTGACGCGCAAGAGCCCCGTCGCCGCGGCGCTATGGTTGGTGAATACGATGTTCAGCCTGGCGGCGATGTATGTGCTGCTCGACGCGCAATTCATCGGCGCCATGCAGGTTTTGGTGTATGCCGGCGCCATCATGGTGGTGTTCCTGTTCGTGATCATGCTGCTGAATCTCGGACATCCGAGCGAGTTGGCGGATGCGCGCGGCTTGTGGTGGAAGCTTGCGGCTGGCGTCGTCGGTGTCGCGCTGCTTTCGCAGATCATGACGCTCGCGAAGGCAAAGATTCCCGAAGCGCTCGTGTTGCCCGAGGGAACCATCGCCAGGCAGGTGGCGGAGACGGGTGCGATTGCGCCGCTCGCCGGCCCGCTGTTCCATGAGTATTTGCTGGCCTTCGAGGTGACGAGCGTATTGTTGCTCGCCGCAGTCGTGGGCGCCGTCGTGCTGGGCAAGCGCAAGGAGCGGGTCCATGCTGGCTGAGGCTCTCTTTTTCAGCGCCGTGCTCTTTTGCATTGGCGTGGTCGGCGTGCTGACGCGTCGCAACGCCATCATCGTGTTCATGTGTGTGGAGCTGATGCTCAATGCAGTGAACCTGAGCTTCGTGGCGTTCGCGCAGGTGTACGGCGTTGCCGGGCAGATCTTCGTGTTCTTCGTCATGACGGTCGCTGCCGCTGAGGCGGCGGTAGGGCTCGCAATCATCATCGCGTTGTTCCGTCATCGTCAGACGGTCAATCTGTCGAACATCAATCTTCTCAAGGGCTGATGCTCCTCCAGGAAGCAGTCACGGCGGGTGCTCACCCACTCAGCGCAACGGTCGCACGATTTGTGTGGCTGCTGCCGCTGCTGCCCCTCCTCGGATTCCTTCTCAACGGAATGCTCTCGCTCACGAGCGTGTTCAAGTTGGGACCGGACGACCCGAGCGCCGCACACGGGGATTCCCACGACACGCAGGCGCATGATGCCGCGCATGGCGATCACGGCGACGACCACCAGGTGGTTCGCCACAAGCATGCGGGATTGGTGAGCCTGATCGGACCGGGCGTGCTGGTGCTCGCCTTCGGTCTCGCGCTCGCGATCTTCATGGCCATGCGCGCGGCGGCGCCGCACACGCCGTTCGTCCAGACGTACTTCAGCTGGATGCCGGTTGGTGATCTCCAGATCAACGCCGCGTTCCAGCTCGATCAGTTGTCCATGCTGATGGTCATGATCATCACGGGCGTCGGCATGCTGATCCACATTTTCAGCGTTGGCTACATGCAGGACGATCCGGGATATCCGCGCTACTTCGCGTACCTGAATCTGTTCGTCTTCTTCATGTTGCTGCTTGTGCTCGGCGCGAATTACCCGGTGCTCTTCATTGGATGGGAAGGCGTCGGACTCTGCTCCTATTTGCTCATCGGTTTCTGGTTCAGCGACAAGGCCAACGCAGACGCGGGCAAGAAGGCGTTCATTGTCAACCGCATTGGTGACTTTGGATTTCTCGTTGGAATGTTCATGCTGTTCGCGAACATTGGCACGCTCGATTTCGTTGGCGTGAATGCCGCGGCAGGGAATCTCGGCGTGAACTCGGTGCTCGTCACGGTGATCTGCCTGTTCTTTTTCCTCGGCTGCACTGGTAAGAGCGCCCAGATACCATTGTATGTCTGGCTGCCGGATGCCATGGCGGGTCCGACGCCAGTCTCCGCGCTCATCCATGCGGCCACGATGGTCACGGCCGGTGTCTACCTGATTGCGCGCAGCAACGTGCTGTTCTCGATGGCACCTGCGGCGAGCCTCACGGTAGTTGTCGTCGGCGCACTCACGGCACTGTTCGCAGCTTCCATTGGCCTCAAGCAATGGGACATCAAGAAGGTGCTCGCGTACTCCACGATATCGCAGCTCGGCTACATGTTCATCGGTGTGGGCTCGGGCGCGTACGTCGCCGGTGTGTTCCACCTGATGACGCATGCCTTCTTCAAGGCACTGCTGTTCCTTGGTTCGGGCTCCGTGATCTACGCCATGCACAAGGCGTATCATCACACGCACAACCACGAGGACGCGCAGGACATGCGCAACATGGGCGGCCTCAAGCAGGTCATGCCTGTTACGTGGGCGCTCATGTGGGCGGCGACACTCGCCATCTCCGGCGTCCCGCCGTTCGCTGGCTTCTTCTCCAAAGACGAAATCCTTGGCGCTGCCTTCGCTCGCCATGAGCACTCTGCACTTGCAGACGCACATTTCCTCGGTATTCCCGGCGGAACAGTGCTGCTCATCTGCTACGTGATGGGTCTCGCGGCGGCGTTCATGACGGCTGTCTACATGACGCGCATGATGATCTACACATTCCACGGCCCGAACCGGACCGGTGCGAAGGAGCGTGAGCATTTGCACGAAGCGCCGTGGGTCATGACCGGTCCGCTCGTTGTGCTCGGCGTGCTGAGCGTGTTTGGTGGCTGGTTCAACTTGCCGAGCTTCTTCCCGGCGGGTCCGATGGCCGCGCTGGAGCATTGGCTCGAGCCAGTCGTTGGCGAGGGAGCGCTGCGCATCACGAATGGCGCGCCTGCTGAGATGTCGCACAATACCGAGTACATGTTGGTTGGCATTGCAGTGCTGATTGCGCTGGCCGGCATCGGTCTCGCCTTCGCGCGCCTCAAGCCAGCAGCGCTCGTGCCAAAGAGCGAGTCTCCACCTGAAGAAGGATTCGAGCGTGTGCTCGCCAACAAGTACTACGTCGACGAGTTCTACGACAGCACGGTGGTTCAGCCGGTCGTGTCGACATCGCGCGGGTTGTTGTGGCGCGGCATTGACGTCGGCTTGATCGACGGACTCACGCGGCTCTTCGTGCAGAGCAAGGATGACGACACCGCGCCTGGCGTGACGGTGAAGATGGGCGGGTTCATCCCGCGCTTGGTTGGCAATATCGGCTCACAGCTCCAATCGGGGCAGGTGGGTACG
>JBBQHJ010000339.1:0-5238 GCA_038323865.1 Gemmatimonadales bacterium | reverse complement strand
GCCATGCTCGCGGGCGCCTGGAAAATGCTCAAGACGTTGAGCCGCAGGTACAAGCTTGGCGTCATCAGCGATACGGGTTTTGCGTCGGGTCGTGCTCAGGATCGGCTTCTGGAGAAGGACGCCGCGCGGAGATTTTTCGCGGCGACGATCTACTCCATGGACATTGGCCACGCGAAGCCGCGGCTGGAGATTTTCGACGCCGCACGCGTGGCGTTAGACGCGGCGCCGCATGAGATCATTCACATTGGCGACATCGAGCGGACGGACGTGCGCGGCGCGCTGACAGCGGGTTTTCGCGCCGTCCGCCTGGACGTGGTGCGTGACTCTGGCCCATCTGAAGCCGAGTATGTCGCGCGGAGCTATGAGGATCTGACGCAGTATTTGCTGGCGGCGCACTAGCTCTGTCGGCGTTCCCATCAGTTGCTTAGGCGCAGTTACAGCGACCAACCCATTCGCTGCTTCACGATGAACAGCGCGGCAATCACGATGTACTGCAGGAACGTCGAGATCTCCGAGCGCCACGCTTCGCCCCAATCGTGCTCGCCTTCTTCGTCCACGCCCGGCGGACGCGGGAACCAGCGTGGTGTCCGCGACTTGTACGTGAGATACTCGGCGCCGAAAATCGACTCGAGCACGCCCTCTTCGTACGCCACGATGAACGTGTAGTCCACGCCGAACAACACGATGGCGACGGGCACGAACCACAGCACGCCCGAGGCGACGGTGAATCCGATCCAGATCAGGAAATTTCCGACGTACAGCGGATTCCGCATCCAGGCGAAGATTCCGTACGTCACCAGCCGCTGCACGGTACGAGAGCGCCGCCGCGTTACCGTTCCGGCGGCGGCGACGCCGGCGAGACGAACAGTCTCGCCGAACGCGATGAGCACGAACCCGAGAATCCAGTTCATGGCGTCGGCATGGCCCGCTGCGAGCAACGGCACGAGCAGGAACGGAACCGGCAACCAGCCGCGGTGACGAAACAGCACGGCGCCGATACGAGCGCCCGTGCTTCGCTCGGACTCGGAGATCGGCGGCGTGGCGGCGGCAGAATCAGGATTCGGTGAGCTCATGCGATTGAATGTAGTCGCTCAGTCACCCGCGGACGATCGTCACTCGTCGTCTTCCGGCCAGTGCGGAAGCAGCGTGTGCCATTCCTGCGGAACGCGCACCGGCTTGCCGGCGCGATTGATGGCAACGAAGACGATGGACGCCTGTGCCACGAGCTGTCCCGTCTCTTTCTTTCGCACGTCCTGCTTCACGATGTAGCTCGTGTTGCGGATGGCGAGCAGGCCGCTGCGGATGACGAGGTCGTCGCCCGGAAGTGATTGCGCGAAGTAGTCGATGTCGACATGACGGACGACGGAATACACCGGCACTGTCGCAAAATCACGAACGCCGCCGACCTCCTCACGCTCGAGCAACTCCCATCGCGCACGCTCGAGAAACGCCAGCATCGTGGCGTGATTCACGTGGCCGAGCATGTCGCAGTCGGCAGGATACACGTGGAAGATGACTTCGGGCAGGCGATCCATGGGGGTAGCTCAGGGTCAGGACGACTGGCTCACCGCTGCAACCAGCGAGAATCGAACGTTAGCCAGAAAAGGATGTCCGTGTCAGGCTCGTGCTCCGCGCGAGCACGTGCGACGTCGAACGCCTTTGCGGAATAGGTAGCGTCGAGACGAGGTCCGCCAGCGTTCGCGAGCAAACGTGCCGCGCGTGTACCACTCTGCGTCTCACGTCCATACGCGCCGCCCAACGCATCGTGATGAATGTCCAACGGCTTCGTGTTGAGCGCGGGAATCGATTCACCGGCGTGACGCGCGATGAGCGAGTGTGTTTTGCGTGCAAGTCTCAAGACGTGGCCGCGGTTCCCCACGATGCGCGGCACGACGCGCACACCAAGAACTCCAAGCGACAGTTCTGCGAGCGAGAGACCAACGACAAGGCCCGCCGCACTCCCTCCGCTGCCGAGCGGCAAGACGATTTGCTTGGGGGTGAGTGTGTCACGACGGAGTTGCGCCACGAGTTCCAGGGCAGCGCTCACGTGCCCGAGCGCTCCATGCGCAGAGCTACCACCGGCAGGCACCCACAGCGAGCGCCCACGCAGGCGTCGCAGTCCTGCACGGAGGTATGCGTCCACGGGACTGCGCGATGTCGTCACCTGTGCGACAGAGCCGAGTCGCTCAGCAGTGTCGCGCGAGACGGCGTTGTGCTCCTGCGGCCACGTGATGACGTCACATGGCTTGCCGAGTTGCTCCGCGTAGAGCGCCGTCGCGAGCGCATGCGTTGAACCTTCGGCGCCCACCGTAAGAACGCGATCGCTGCGTTCGAGGTCCGCAAGCAGAAACTCGAGCGCGCGCACCTTGTTTCCGCCAAGCGTGCGCGCGGTGAGATCATCGCGCTTGATCAGTAGCGAAGCGCCGCTCACGTCCCATCGCTCGACCGGCGTTTCTGTTACGCCGAGGTCGACATGTGGAATCGCAGTGGCGAGGTTGGGATACCGGTCAAAAAGGGCGCGCACGTGAAAAAAGCAGATCCTTCGCTGCGCTCAGGACGACAGAAGGCGTGACGCTCGGGATGATGCGCTAACGGGAACCCTCCAGTGGCTCGTCGAGATCCGGATTGAACGTCGGGTAAGTCCACGTGCCTTCAGCTGGCAACCGCTCGAGATAGAACATCTGGACGAACACGATCACCGTGGCGAGCAACGGCACGGCGCACATCAGGCCAAGAAATCCAAAGACCAGCGCGAGCAAAGTCTGCGTAATCACCGTGAGCGCGGGCGGCAACTTGATGCCCTGCTTCATGAGCAGTGGAATCAGGATGTGGCTCTCGAGGAACTGCAGCGCCCAGTACGCGAAGGCGACATAGATCGCCTTGTCCGGTGAATCGAGGAATGCCCTCGCAATGCCGGGTACCGCGCTGAGAATGGGGCCAATGGTCGGAATGACTTCGAACAACCCGGCGAGCACACCGAGTGCAAACGCCGCCTTCACGTGGAAGAGCAGGAGCATGATCGTATTGACCACGCCCATGGTGACCATCGCAATCAGCTGAGTCACGAGCCACTTCCGCAGCACCGTGGCCACGCGGTCCATCATGACGGTGCCTCGCGCGCGCTTCTTGGCCGGCAGCAGCGAGAGCAATCCCGCTCGATACAGATCCGGCTCGGCGGCGAAGTAGATGCTGAGAAAAAGAATCAGTAGCAGCCCACCGACGATCTCGACCGTGGAGGTGATGAAGGGGAACAGATAGCGGGAGAGCCCCTGCACCTGTGCCTTGAGCTGGTCCTGAAGTCCGGCTGGCTTGACGGTGCTGTCGGCAACGGCCTGCGTTGCGGGTCGCACGGCAGCGGTGAGCTTCGGGGCCGTTGGAGCGGGCGCGGCCGCGCCCGCGCCTTCCTTCGGAGGCAGCACGAGGCCGAGCACACCCCCACGCCGCTCATTCACCCACTCTTCAACGCGATCGGCTGCTTCGGGCAGCTTTTGTCGGAGTTCGGTACCCTGTTCGCGGAGTGTTGGCGCCACCCACGCGACGAATCCGATAAGGATGCCGACGAAGCTCAGGACGATCAGAGTCGCCGCGATACCGCGCGGCATTTTGACAATCTTGCGGAGCCAATCCACGCCACCGGAGACGGCGATTCCAAACAGGACGCCGAGGAAGACGACGAAGAAGAGGCGATTGGCGACCCAGAAGAGCTGGCCTCCATAGAACACGGCCAGAATGAGCGCCGCAGTCCGTACGATGTCGCGATTCCGCCAGCCGATGGTCCTCTGGACTTTACTCCCGCCTTTGGAGTGGGCGCGCAGTGACGCGGACGGGCGCGAGGCCATCAATGCTTTGCTGGCCCGGGCGGCGGCCGACTCTTGGTGCGGTGCGGGCGGGTCTTCGCCAGGAGAATCGGACATGAGCTGGATGCAGGGCGGTCGTCGCGGCCAACTTTCTGCCTAGACGGTATAAGTGACGCGTGTGTGCCGGTCGATACATTACGCCCGGAGCAATGGCGACAACAGTGCAACGAGAGGACGTGTGGCCGATCGCGTAAGCACCGCGACGTTCGACTACCTGGATTCTGCCGCAGATGTCGAGCGTTTTACGCGCGAGATTCGCGGCATTCGCGAGCTCGCGATCGATACCGAAGGCGCGAGTTTCCACAAGTTTGTCGACCGTATCTATCTGCTTCAACTCTCGACGCGCGACCGGCATGCGGTGATCGATCCGCTGCCGATGCCTGTGCCGCCGGGGCTCGGCGACTTGCTCGAAGATCCCAAGGTCGAGGTAGTTTTCCACGATGCGGACTATGACCTGCGGCTACTTCAGCAGGACTATGAGTGGCACGTGACGAACATTTTCGACACGCGCATCGCAGCGCAGCTACTTGGCCTGACCGCGTTTGGATTGGCGGCGCTGCTGGAGCGGTATTTCGGCGTCAAGCTCGACAAGAAGCACCAGCGTGCTGACTGGTCCATGCGGCCGCTGACGCCCGACATGCTCGACTATGCGGCGCAGGACACGCGTTACTTGCTCGAACTCAAAGACCGAATCACGGCAGAGCTCGAGTCGCTCGGCCGGCTAGAGTGGGCGCGGGAAGAGTTCGCGCAGCTCGAGGGCACGCGTTGGCCTGAAGAGGATTCCTCGCTCTCATTCCTGCGGCTCAAGGGCGCGAGAGATCTTTCGCGCCGTGAGCTCGCCGTGCTGCGTGAGCTCGTGCCGTGGCGCGACATTGTCGCGGGGGAATTGGATCGCGCGACATTCCGAGTGATTGGGAACGAGCAACTGCTCGACATTTCGCGTACGCAGCCGACAACGCGCGATGCGCTGTCGCGCATGAAGGGGATTTCACGCTCGCTGATGGATCAGCGCGGGTCGGAGATCATTGACGGCGTGAAGCGCGGACTCGACGTTGCTGAGAATCAGCTGCCGAGATTCCCGAAGGCGCCGCGGTGGGATCGTGATCCGGACTTCGATTCACGCGTGAGTGCGCTCAAGACCGCGCGTGATGATGCGGCCAAGCGGCTGACGATGGATCCGGGTGTGTTGTGCTCGCGCGACCGCATGGAGGCAGTAGCGCGTCGCAATCCGGTGTCGGTCGCTGAACTGATGGAAGTGACCGAGCTACGCCGCTGGCAGAAAACGGAGCTCGGCGAGGCGTTCGTGGCTGCGCTCACGCCGCATCAGAAATCGCCCTACAAGGACAAATAGACAGCAGGTCCCACGCTGCCGCTCAGGACG
>JBBQHJ010000338.1:0-5263 GCA_038323865.1 Gemmatimonadales bacterium | reverse complement strand
TTGAAGCTGCGCATGTGCAGCTGGCACGTCGCCGTGCCTTTCATCGGACCATGCGCAGCACCGTTGATCATCACTCCGCACGATCCGCAGATGCCCTCGCGGCAATCGTGATCGAAAGCGATCGGCACATCGCCCTTCTCGATCAACCGCTCGTTGACGACATCGAGCATCTCGAGAAACGACATGTCCGGACTGACATCAGTCGCCGGATATTCCTTCAGGGCGCCGTCGGCGTTGGGACCAGTCTGACGCCACACGCGCAGTGTGAGATTCATGTTTCCGTTCACTTGTAGCTCCGCTGCGCCAGCTTCACGTTCTCGAACACCAGCGATTCCTTGTTGAGGTTGGGCGCCTTGCCCTCGCCCGCGTACTCCCACGCGGCGACGTACGCGAACTTTTCGTCGTCGCGCAGCGCTTCGCCATCGGCGGTCTGGTACTCCGTGCGAAAATGCCCACCCGCCGACTCCTCACGATGCAGGGCATCTCGGCACATCAGCTCGCCGAGCTCGAGGAAATCCGCAACACGGCCCGCGTGCTCGAGTGTCTGGTTCAGCTCATCGCCCACGCCGGGGATCGTGACATCGGACCAGAATTCCTCACGAAGAGCGGGAATCAACTCCAGCGCCTTGGTGAGCCCTGCCGCATCGCGCGCCATGCCGCAATTCTCCCACATGATGTGGCCAAGCTCGCGATGGAACGACGCAACCGTGCGCTTGCCCTTCACGCCAAGCAATCGCTTCGTGCGGGTCGCGACATCAGCAACGGCCGCGCGCACCTCCGGCGCATCAGCACTTACCGGCTCCAGCTTATTCGACGCGAGATAGTCGCCAATGGTGTACGGCAGGATGAAGTATCCGTCCGCCAACCCCTGCATGAGCGCACTCGCACCAAGCCGGTTTGCGCCGTGATCGGAGAAGTTCGCTTCACCGGCAACGTGCAATCCGGGAATGGTGCTCATCAGGTTGTAGTCAACCCAGAGCCCGCCCATGGTGTAATGCACGGCCGGATAGATGCGCATCGGCACCTTGTAGGGATTCTCATCCGTGATGCGCTGATACATCTCGAACAGGTTGCCGTAACGCTCACGAATCTTGTCTTCGCCAAGTCGCTTGATCGCATCGGCGAAATCGAGATAGACGCCGCGGCCACCAGGGCCCACGCCACGTCCGTCATCGCACGCTTCCTTCGCAGCGCGTGACGCAATGTCGCGCGGTGAAAGATTACCGAAGCTCGGATACTTCCGCTCGAGGTAGTAGTCGCGATCTCCTTCGGGAATATCGCCGGGTTTCTTGCTCACATCTTCGCGACGCTTTGGCACCCACACGCGACCGTCGTTGCGCAGCGACTCCGACATCAGCGTCAACTTCGATTGATACTCGCCGTGCACCGGAATGCACGTGGGATGGATTTGCGTGTAGCACGGATTCGCGAACGCCGCGCCGCGTTTATACGCGCGCCAGATCGCCGTCGCATTGCAGCCCTTCGCGTTCGTCGACAGATAGAACACGTTGCCATATCCACCAGTCGCCAACACAACTGCGTCGGCGAGATGCGGCTCGATCGTTCCAGTGAGCTCATCGCGCACCACGATGCCGCGGGCGCGACCGTTTACCACGATCACATCCAGCATCTCGGCGCGCGGGTACATCTGAACGCCACCCTTTGCGATTTCCTTCTCCAAAGCCTGATAGGCGCCGAGCAACAACTGCTGGCCCGTCTGTCCGCGCGCGTAGAAGGTGCGCGAGACCTGCGCACCACCGAACGAGCGATTCGCCAGCAGGCCGCCGTACTCACGCGCGAACGGAACACCTTGCGCGACGCATTGATCGATGATGTTCCGGCTGATCTGTGCGAGACGATAGACGTTGCCTTCGCGTGAGCGGAAGTCGCCGCCCTTGATCGTGTCGTAGAACAAGCGCTGCACGCTGTCGCCGTCGTTCTGATAATTCTTCGCGGCGTTGATTCCACCCTGCGCGGCAATCGAGTGCGCGCGACGTGGAGAATCCTGGTAACAGTAGCAACGAACGTTGTAGCCAAGCTCACTGAACGTTGCCGCAGCGGAAGCGCCTGCGAGTCCGGAGCCGACGACAATCACTGTGTATTTCCGCTTGTTTGCGGGATTCACCAGCTTGATGTCGAACTTGTGCTTGTCCCACTTGTCCGAGAGCGGGCCCGCTGGAACGCGGGAATTGAGGTCGAATGTCATCTAGCGAATCACCCCGAAGAACACCGCAACTGGAACGGCCGTAAATCCAAGCCACACCACCACCGCAATCGCAGTGGAAATGCGACGATGCAGCGGATTCGGCGACGGCTTGGTCAACCCAAGCGTGCGCACCGAGCTCCACGCGCCGTGGAAGAGGTGCAGCATGAGAAACAGCATGGCGATGACGTAGAACAACGTCACCCACAAATTGCGGAAGGCACTGATCACGTTGCCGTAGACGTCGTGTTCACTGAACATCGGATACATCGCATCCGGCTTGCTCGCCCACGGGAACACTGTGCCCGTGGTGAAATGCAGGATGTGCAACACTACGAAGACGAGTAGCACAACGCCGCCCCATCGCATCGTGCGTGATGCCAGCGTGCTCACCTGCGGATCGCGCCGCGTGTAGCCGATGGGCCGCGCGCGCTGCTTCATGCGCGTGAGCTGGTACGCCATCAGGATGTGCAGCAGCACCGCGGCGAGGAGTCCGAGTCGCACGATCCACAGAAGCTCACCGGTGCTCTTCAGGAAGGCGGCGTAGCCATTCATCTTGGCCGGCCCAATGAACTCCTGGAGGTTGCCCGCCATGTGCCCGATCACGAACACCACGAGCGCCAAGCCGGTCACCGCCATGATGACCTTCTTGCCAATCGTCGATCTATAAAGAGTCAACAACCACATGGGTATGAAAGAAGAAGGACCTGCTTCTCTCGTCCTGAGAAAAGCAGGTCCTTCGCTTTTGCTCAGGGCGACAGAAAAGAGTTACAGCTTCACCGCTGCCATCGGCTCGCGAACGGCCTCTGCGCTCTTCTCGAGCGCTGCGCGTTCGTCGCTCGTGAGTTCGACCTCGATGATCTTTTCGAGCCCGTTGCGACCAAGCTTGCACGGCACGCCGAGGAACAAGTCCTTCATGCCGTACTCGCCCTGTAGCCACGCGGCGCACGGCAGGATTCGCTTCTGGTCGTTGACAATGGCTTCGGCCATCTGCACCGCACCGGCAGAGGGCGCGTAGTAGGCAGAGCCCGTCTTGAGGTGCTTCACAATTTCCGCACCGCCGCTGCGCGTGCGATCGACAATCGCATCGAGCGTCGCCTTGTCCATCAACTGCGTGACGGGAATGCCGCTCACGCTGGTGTAGGAGATCAACGGAACCATCGTATCGCCATGTCCGCCGAGCACCATCGCCTGGATGTCGCGCACGGAGACGTCCAGCGCGGTGGCGAGGAACGCGCGGTAGCGCGCTGTGTCGAGCACGCCGGCCATGCCGATGACACGTTCGCGTGGAAAGCCGCTCGCTTCCTTCGCGACGTAGCACATCACGTCGAGTGGGTTGCTGACAATGATGAGAATCGCCTTCGGTGAACTCTTCGCGATCTGCTCGCTCACCGACTTCACAATGCCGGCGTTCGTGTTGAGCAGATCGTCACGCGACATGCCAGGCTTGCGAGCGATGCCGGCCGTGATGATCACGAGATCGGAATCCTTCGTCTCTTCGTAGCCGTTCGTGCCTATGATGCGCGAGTCGAACCCCTCGATAGGCGCACTCTGCCACTGATCGAGCCCCTTACCCTGCGGAATGCCTTCTACGACGTCCACGAGGACGACCGTGCGCGCAAGCTCCTTCTCGGCGACGCGCTGGGCGGTCGTCGCGCCCACGTTGCCGGCGCCGACGACGGTGATCTTATTGACCATTATGAGCGAATTGTCTGAGGTGAAGTGCTACTCCGACAAAACTATCGCTGTCGCGAGCTTACGCCTATCCCCCGACCTGTGATAGGGCGCGCAGTCCACCATTGCGCCGCAAGAGCAGCGCATGCTCGAGCGGCTTCTCGGCGAGGGCCTGGCGAACGAACGGCTCGAGCGCCGTACCCGCGCGAAGCGGTGTGCGAAGATCGACCTCGTGATCGCCAAACAGGCAAGTGCGAAGGCGACCATCTGCGGTGAGACGGACACGATTGCAGCTGCCGCAATACGTATGCGACATCGGCGTGATCACGCCGATGCTGCCCGAGGCACCTTCGAGCTGGTAGTACGCCGCAGGTCCATTGCCTCGCTCCGGACCGTGCGCACTCACCAACGGGCCGAGCGCATCCGAAATCCGCCCCAGCACTTCGTCGCTCGGCATGACGTGCTGATCTGTGAGTTCCTCGAGCGAACCAACAGGCATGAGCTCAATGAACCGAACATGCCATGGATGGTCGAGCGTGAGGCGAGCGAAGTCGACAATCTCATCGCCGTTGATCCCACGCATGACCACGACGTTGAGCTTCACGGGCGAGAGGCCTGCTCGCTCGGCGGCGAGCGCAGCGGGAAGAGGCTCGAAACCCAGGTTGCGCCGCGCAATCTTCGAGATGCGATCGGCTCGAAGGCTGTCGGCAGAAATATTCACCCGGTCGAGTCCTGCATCGGCAAGGCGTTGCGAAAGTTCTGGTAGTTTCACGCCGTTCGTGGAGAGCGCGATGTCTTCGACGCCGGGAATCGCGCGGAGGAAGCGGATCAACGATTCGAGTTGAGGACGAATCGTCGGCTCACCGCCGGTGATGCGGACGCGTCGCAATCCCAACGGCGCGAGCTGCGACACGACGTCGCGAATCTCTTCGTACGAGAGGATGTCGGACTTCGGCAGCCATGGCAGGCCTTCCAGCGGCATGCAGTAGCTGCAGCGGAAGTTGCATCGATCGGTGATGGAGATGCGCAGGTACTCGATAGAGCGGCCGAACTGGTCGATGAGGGTCATGACGGCACCTCGGCGCGAGGTTGGCCGCTTGGGTCCACCCAATCACGAGTCCCGTCCACATAGTGCTCGCGCTTCCAGATCGGCACGCGGCGCTTGAGTTCTTCAATGACCCAACGCGAGACTGCATATGCCTCGTCGCGGTGCGCGTGCGCCACTGCAATGCCGACGCTCGCGTCCTCGAGACCCAACGTGCCCAATCGGTGCTCAATCGCAACGCCCGACGTGCCGAAGCGTTCTCCGGCCTCGCGAGCAATGTCCGTCAGCTCACGAAGTGCCATGGCCTCGTACGCTGAGTACTCGATGCCAGTCACGTCGCG
>JBBQHJ010000337.1:0-5285 GCA_038323865.1 Gemmatimonadales bacterium | reverse complement strand
AGCCGTTCCGTCTTGTTGCCCGTGCCGAGCGGAATGGCGTGGGCCTTCGCCGACAGGTCGAAGAGCGCGATCATGCGCATGCGTGCCATGACGTTGCCGCGCCGCCCGGCATTCGCCTCAGGCTCCAGGGCGAGGTAGCCGTCGACAGCGGCACTAATGTCGAGTGTGCGGCTCTCGATACCGAGGGCATCAACGACGAGCTGCGCATGATCAAGGCTGTCCGTGCTCGACGTGCGGTATGGCATGCGCACACCGACGACATTCTCCGGACCAAGTGCTTTCGCGGCGAGATACGCGGTCACCGCGGAATCCACGCCCCCCGAAATGCCGATGACCGCACGCTGGAATTTGCGCCGGGACATTTCATCGCGCAGAAACTTGACGAGCCACGATTCTGCCAGGGCACAATCGATCTCGAGGGTGGGCGGTGTTCCGCCCATTGGCTCTGCTACAACACGTATGTCATTCCGAGCGGAGCGGAGCGGAGTCGAGGAATCTGCATCTCGCTGTCGTTCTGAGCGAAGCGAGGAACCTGCTTTCCCCACTTCTCCGACATCATCGAAATCGAGCACGTGCGCAGCGCCCGCCTCCACCTTATCCATTGCCGCTCGCAAATGCGGCAGCATCGTCTCGAGGTCGGCAATGAGCGGCATGTCTGCGCGCGCGCGCGTGACGTCATCGAGGTCTATCGTCGCCACAACAAGCGCTTCTTCCCACAGCGGACCTCGCGCGCGGACATCGCCCTTGGGGCCAGCGAGCATCGATGCGCCGGGAAATTGTTTTCCGCCCTCGCTGCCGACGAGATGCGCGAGCGTCAGATATAGTCCATGCTCATCGGCCATGTCGCGTGCAAGACGCTCCCACCGCGAAACACTCGCCGGGCCGGGGATGCCATCGGTCTTTGGAGCCGCGCCGCGCGCAGGTGGTGCAGTTGGCACAATGATCAGCTGCGCACCATCGAGCGCAGCGATGGTCGGCATCATGGAGTGCCACAGATCTTCACACACAAGAATCGCGACGCGGCCCCATGCAGTATCGAACGCGCGAATCTCTCGTCCCGGCTCAACAAATCTCTGCTCGTCGAACAACGCGTACGTGGGCAGAAATACCTTGCGATGCACATGACGAACAAGTGGTAGCGCTTCGCCGAGCGACACATAGAGCGCGCTGTTATACAGCTTGTTCTGCCAGACCTCGTAGAATCCGACACACACGTCGACGGGAGCGCCGTTGCCGTAGGTGCGATGGAGGTCAGCAGCGAGCTGTCCGGCCGTGACAGCCTGTTCGCGCACGCCGCCTTCGAGGAAGTATCCGCTCAGCGACGTTTCGGGAAAGCACACGAGGCGCGGGCGTGGCTCGAGCGCCGCTGCCTCGGTCAGGAAATCGCCGATTCGCGCGAGATTCGCCGCGTAGTCACCCTTCGTCGGCTGGAGCTGGGCGAGGGCCAGCGTGAGAAAGTTGCTCATCGCCATGGAAGATGTGCGGGCGGACACAGTGAAACCAGTGGAACCAAAGCAGAGCGCTCAGGTAGCTTACGGGCAATGCGACCTGTTTTCTTCTTTGCCGCGCTCGCCCTCGCCGCGCCGCTCGCGGCACAAGCCCCCTCGACTGGTGAACCGTGGCAGATCGTGCCGCAAAAGCAATCGTCCCTCGTGTTTGCGCGCGACGGCTCCTTCATTGGCGAGATCGGCCCGGAATCACGAACGAGTGTGTCCATCCGCACACTGCCGAAGTACGTCGGCCAGGCGTTCATTGCTGTCGAGGACCATCGATTCTATCAGCATGATGGTGTGGACCTGATCGGTGTGGCCGGAGCGATCAAGGGCAAGATCATTGGGAGCATCACGGGCTCGCACCGCGGCGGAGCAAGCACGATTACGCAACTGCTCGTCGGTAACATGCATCCCGATCAGATTGATCGCCGCGATCTGGGATTCGGTCGCAAACTTCGGGAGCAGCAGGCGGCGCGCGAGATGGAGAAGCACTACACCAAGGAGCAAATCCTCGAGGCGTTTCTCAATCAGATTAACTTCGGCCGCGGATGGTATGGCATCGAGTCGGCGGCACGCCACTATTTCGGAAAGCCCGCGTCGAAGCTCACGCTCGCCGAGGCGGCAACGCTCGCGGCACTTCCCAAGTCTCCAGCGGGCTACGATCCTGGCCGCAATCCCGAAAAGGCACGAACGCGTCGGAACCTGATCCTCGGGTTGATGGCACAGCAGGGATTTATTGCGACGACGGACGCTGAGCGCGCGAAGGCAGAGCCAGTCGTGACGGCGCCAGACAACGGTGCATCCGCACCGTCACAGTATTTCATCGACGCCGCGCGACAGTATGCTGAACGCGGTGGCGTGAACGTGATGGCCGGTGGCTATCGCGTATACACGACGGTGGATCCGGCGCTCCAGCGCGCTGCAGTGCAGTCACTCGTTGAAGGAACCATCGCAGTCGAGCAACGAAAGGATTTCAAGCATCCTACGTGGGCGCAGGCTAAGGGCCTCGGCGATTTGCTCGAGGGAGTTGTTGTCGCAGTTGAGCCAGTGACAGGCGACGTGCGCGCACTCGTTGGCGGCCGCAACTACGCGATGGCGCCGTTCAACCGTGCCACTCGTGCACTGCGACAGCCTGGTAGCTCGTTCAAGCCGTTCGTGTACGCGAAGGCGCTCGAAGACAGTCTCAGCGCCGCGACGATTATCCCTGACACGGCGCTCGCCATCCGTCTCACGAATGGCGACGTCTATAGTCCGGACAATTTCGACAACAAGTTCATGGGTCCGATTACGATGCGAGAAGCGCTGACCCATTCGCGAAATCCCGTCGCGGTGCAACTCGCACTGCGCATCGGGCTGGACACGATGGCTGCAATGGCGCATCGCGTTGGATTCACGACGCCGGTTGCCCCGGTTCCTGCATCAGCGCTCGGGGCATCCGTTGTTCGTCCGATCGACTACGTCACCGCGTACGCGCTCTGGAACAATCTTGGCGCGAGCATCGAGCCGCGAGTGGTGACGCGAATCGAGGATGCGCAGGGCCGCATTGTCTTTCAGAAAGCGCCCAGTGTTCCAACGCAGGTGATGGATCCGCGCGTGGCGTTCATCGTGCGCGATATGATGCGCGATGCGGCCGAACGCGGCTCAGGTGCACCGGCGCGCAAGCTCGTACCACTCGCGGTGCCGATCGCAGGAAAGACGGGAACCACAAATGACAACGTCGACGTGTGGTTCATGGGAATGACGCCGGATATCGTAGCGGGCGTGTGGCTCGGTTTTGACAAGCCGAAGACGATCACCCGCGGCGCCGTTGGTGGAACGCTCGCGGCGCCGATCTGGGGCGCGATGATGGCGCAGTACTACGCAGGCCGTCCCGCACCGCAGCCTTGGGTACCGCCCGCTGGAATGGTCACGGCCGAACTGGATCGGCTCACCGGGCAGCTGGCTGATGCAATGACGCCACCTGAGCGCCGCTACACGGAGTACTTCGTCCCAGGCACGGAGCCGGAGCCGCTGCGGAGTGTGCCGTGGAGGATCGGAGTGTTCGGCGCCATGATTCCGTGAGACGTTTCAGGTCCTGCGGCGGCGAGCAGTGAGATGCATCGCTATACGTCCCATGCGAGTGCGAAGCGAGGGAGCCGCAATTGAAAGCTCAGAGCGCTGAGCGGTTACAAAAAGAGCGGCCCGCCGAGTTATCGGCGGGCCGCTCCTTGTTCGGACTAGTTCAGCCTAAGCGACGACCGGACCTGTCCGGGTTGCCGTGTTAGCGGCCGAGCTTGACGACGTTCTCAGCGGCCGGGCCCTTTGCGCCCTGGACCACGTCGAACTCGACCTTCTCGCCTTCGGCCAAGGACTTGAAGCCATGTCCCTGAATGGCGGAGTGATGCACGAAGCAATCCTTCTCGCCGTTCGCGGGGGTGATGAAGCCAAAGCCCTTGGTGTCGTTGAACCACTTCACGGTGCCGGTCGTACGCATAGAAAAACCCCTGAATGATGTTGTGGCCGGCGCCCGGTTTGAGCGGTACACCGACTACATGTTGCACGTGAAGACGCTCTCACGCGGGAGCCGCCCCGCTGATTCGGCACTCGCCGATGCAGCCGCGCGCCGGGCAAAGAAAAAGGACCCGCGAAGTGCAGGCCCCTGATCCAGTGGAACTAGGTCCTCTCGGTTACCCGAGAGGCTGGCGTCGCTGAGAAAGGAAGGTAATACGACAGGTCAGTTCGTACAATAGTCAGCCAGTCTGCCGGTCGAAACAGTCGCCAGTCAACTCCAAACGCAGTTGACCAACCACTGGCCGACTGGCGGGCCTTACACCCCCGCCTCCTCCAGCACCGGTTCAGGCGCTGCCGCCGGAGCCGGCGTGTCATCCATCAAGGCAATCGCGAACGCCTCGTCCAGCGTGCCCACGCAATGAAAGGTGAGCTGCTGGCGTACATCCTCAGGAATGTCCTCGATATCCGCCTCGTTGTCCTTCGGGAGGATGATCGTGGTGATGCCGGCACGGTGAGCGCCGAGCACCTTCTCCTTGAGACCGCCGATCGGCAGCACGCGACCACGCAGCGTCACCTCGCCCGTCATCGAGACGTCGCGGCGCACCTTGCGGCCGGACATCGCGCTCACGAGCGCGACCGAGATCGCGACGCCTGCGCTGGGGCCGTCCTTGGGAATGGCTCCGGCCGGCACATGGACGTGTACTTCGATCGAGCCGAGGCGATCCTCTGGAATCTTGAGCGACGATGCGTGCGTCGCCGCATAGGTCAGCGCAGCGCGCGCGCTTTCCTTCATCACATCGCCAAGCTGGCCGGTGAGAATGAGCGAGACGTTGCCCCATCCGCTCACCTGAATCTTCTGATCCACGCCATCCGATGAACGCACCGCGCCATGCAGCCGGCGTATGGCCGTCTCCACGAACATGATGTCGCCGCCCATTGGCGTGTAATACATGCCGGCGGCAACGCCGACTTCGTTCTCCTCGTTCGCACGTTCCGGATGCACGCGCGGGCGTCCCAGCAGTTCACGCACATCTTCCGGCGTGATCGTGAGATCGTCCGTCTCGCCCGCCGCAAGCTTGCGCGCAATCTTGCGCGTCACCGCGCCGACCTGTCGTTCGAGCTGACGCACACCAGCTTCGCGCGTGTACTTCGACACGATCGTCATCACCGCGTCGTCGGTAAACGTGATGTTCTTGCTCTTGAGACCCGAATCCTCGAGCTGGCGCGGCACGAGATACTTCTTGGCAATCTCCGCCTTCTCGCGCTCAGTGTAGCCGGCAAAATCAACGGCTTCCATACGAT
>JBBQHJ010000336.1:0-5305 GCA_038323865.1 Gemmatimonadales bacterium | reverse complement strand
CCGTGGTATCGCGTATTTCTCTGCGCCATTGAAGAGTGCGGAAACCGCGGGTGATGAGGCGGAAATCACCGTCTTCGACACGACATCGGCGGCAGTCGAGTTCCATGTGCAGGGGCATCACGTCGTTGTGAGCAGTCCGCATCCCGATGGAACGCGGAATATCGTTGAAGTCTGGGAACTGTCGAACGACACCACGGTCACGGTCGTTCGGAAGGACACACTTGCGCCGGTGTGGACGCATCCGCTGCCAGCCGGTGCAACGAAATTCGCGGGCGGCCCGGGCGACGTTGCGGCCGCGGCGATTGTGATGCGCGGCGACTCCGTTGCATTGCTCTCGGTGTTCGGCCCGGGAGTGAAACAACTCAGCTATACGTACACGTTGCCGACTGCCAGTTTTCCGCTGTCGCTTCCAATCGCCAAGCCAACCAGCGTCCTCGAACTGCTCGTGGAAGAAGCCGGTGGCCAGGTCACTGGGTCCACGCTTCGCTCCACAGCGGCCGCCACAACGCAGGGCCGCACATTCAAGCGTTGGTTAGGCCAGAATGCGGAAAAGGGACAAGTCGTTCGCATTACGGTTCCGACAACGAGTGCGACGCTGCGCGCACGCGTGCTGATTGGAATTGCGACGCTCATTCTGCTTGCCATGGCATTCGCGTTGGTGCGCGCGCTACGTGCGCGTGGGTCGCGCGCGACGACTCTAGAGCAGGCACCATCGCGCGATGCGCTGCTCGCGTCGATCGCGAGCCTTGATGCGCGCCGCGAGCGTGGTGATGACACGATTACCGACGCGCAATACACAGAGCGTCGCGCACGCCTCAAGTCTCAACTTGCAGCACTGGTTGCCAGCGAAGGCCGTCCAGTCTAGTATTCCCGACACAACTTGACGCGAGCGGGGATACGGAAGCCGGTTCAATGCCGGCGCGGCCCCGCCACTGTATCGGGCAGCATGCGCAGAGCCCATTCACGCCACTGACGTTTGTCGGGAAGGCGGGATTCTGCGGCCCGGAGCCAGGAGACGACCCTGCTCGCGCTTCGTTCACATGTCCTCGGGGGAGGGCAGTGGCGCCTCGCGTTCTCGCTGGTCGACGCGTCCCGTTACAGGCACTCTCCTTTTTTTTTTTCTGGAGAGTGCCTTTTGTCATTCCGAGCGAAGCGTGCAGCACAGCAGAGTGTGTCATTCCGAGCGAAGCGCGGAGCGCGTAGTCGAGGAATCTGCACCTTCGCCCTTATGCTCTTGTCGGCATGCGCGAGCGAGGCGAAGCACAGCGCCGCCATCACCGACGACTTCGGCGACTCCATTTCCGTCGGTGCAGTGCCCGCGCGCATCGTCTCACTGAACACCACGACAACCGAGATCATTTACGCCGTCGGCGCAGGTGCGAAGGTCGTTGGACGCACCGCATACGACATCTTCCCCGCCGAAGTGAAGAACGTCCCAGACCTCGGCCCCGGACTGCATCCGAACGTCGAAGCGGTACTCGCCATGCATCCGGATCTCGTGCTGCTCTACGCGAGTGAGACAAACCGGGAGGCAGCGCGGCAGCTGAGAGCAGCCGGCGTACGCACGGCGTCCTTTCGGATCGATCGCATCAGCGATTTCGCACGCGTCACGCGCCTGCTTGGACAACTCACCGGTGACACGCTCGCCGCGTCCGTGACCGTCGATTCAGTCAATGCAACACTCCAGCGCGTGCGCTCGGCCACCGCCACGCTGCCGCATCCGAAAGTATTCTGGCCATTCTGGGAGTCGCCGATCATGTCGGTCGGCGGCGGCAGCTTCGTCAACGAGATCATCGAGACGGCCGGCGGCAAGAATATCTTTGCCGAACTTCCCGCACCGTCGCCGACCGTCTCGTTTGAAGAACTGTTGCGTCGCGATCCCGATGTGATCGTGACCGGCGCGAGAACGCAGGCGAAGCTTGCCGGCGATACACGCTGGCGCACGCTGCGCGCCGTGCGCGAGGGTCATTTCCTCATTGTCGATTCCACCATCGCCACAGGGCCGGGGCCGCGCGTTGGTGCCGGTGCGGAGAGTGTCGCGCGTCTTCTGCATCCCGGCGTGCGGTTCTGACGTGACACCGCTGCGTTGGACCCTCCTGATCGTTCTCCTCGTGAGCTCCATGCTGATCGGCGTGATGTTCGGCACGCTTCGGCTGGGCATGCACGATGTGATCAACGGCCTCTTGGGGCACGCATCAGAAATGAACAACAGCGTCGTGCGCACCCTGCGGCTTCCGCGTGTATTGCTCTCCGCACTCGTGGGCGCCGGACTCGGCGCCGCGGGCGCAGCACTGCAGGGCGCAACGCGAAATCGTCTCGCGGAGCCGTATCTCCTTGGCGTGTCGGGCGGCGCTGCCGTCGGTGCGGTGCTCGCTGTTGCATTCCATGCGCCGCATGCACTCATCCCGGTTATCGGATTCGCTGGTGCACTTGGCGCCGTTGCACTGACGCTGCTCGTTGCGCGCGCCGCTGGTGGACATGGCGACGCACGTACCGTTCTCATGGCGGGCGTTGTTGTCGGCGCATTTGCGAATGCCGCGATCATGGTCGCGCTTGCGAATGCCGATGCGATGGCGGTTCGCGGCGCGCTCTGGTGGATGATGGGATCGGCGAGCGACGCAAGCTGGACGCAGGTAGCCACGCTCGCCGCATTTGTCGCCGTCGGCCTCGCGATCCTCCTCGCCATGGGCCGCGCCATCGACGTGCTCGCATTGGGTGACGACACCGCCGCAGGCCTGGGCGTCAACGTCGCACGCGTCTCACTCACGGTGTATGTCGCTGGCGCTCTCCTCGCGGCTGGCACCGTGAGCGCGGCAGGTCTCGTTGGCTTTGTCGGACTGCTCGTTCCGCACATCGTGCGCCTCGCGGGGGCGCGCACGCATCGGTCAATCATCGGCTCCGCGGCACTCGCCGGTGCGGCGCTCGTGGTATTCGCCGACTTGATCGCGCGCATAGCCATGCCACCGGCCGAACTGCCGTTGGGCGCGGTCACCGCAATTATCGGCGTTCCGTTCTTTCTCGCCCTGCTTCGTCGTCTCGCGTGATCGAGTTTCGCGAAGTCTCGGTGCGATATCCACGCGCAGCAGTACCGGCACTCGATCACGTGTCGTTCGTTGCGGAGCGCGGGAGAATCACGGCCGTTGTCGGACCGAACGGCAGCGGGAAGAGCACGCTCGTGCGTGCGCTGCTCGGCCGCGTGCCGCTTGCGTCGGGTTCGGTGCTCGTCGACGGTGCGGTGATCGATCTCCGTCATCGACGACAACTCGCAATGCGAATCGCTGCCGTTACCCAGCGCGAAGAGTCGGTGTTTCCGCTCACCATCAGGGACTACGTCTCCCTTGGCCGATATCCGCATCTCGGCATGTGGCAGGCCGCATCGGCAGACGATCACCGCGCCATTGCGCGCGCGCTCGAGCTGACAGGCACGGAAAACTTTCTCGATCGCACACTCGATGAGCTATCGGGTGGCGAATGGCAGCGCGTTCGTCTGGCGCGCGCCATCGCCCAGGGTGGCGACGCGATCGTGCTCGATGAACCGACCACGTTCCTCGACGTCGGGCACGAGATGGCCATCTTCGAATTGCTCGGTGGGCTCGCGAGCGATGGGTTGGCAGTCATGCTCGTCAGCCATCAGTTGAATCTTGTCGCGCGCTTTGCTGCGCACATGGTGTTGCTTCACCGCGGCCGCATCAGTGCCGCGGGTACCCCTGACACGGTCATGCAGGGCTCTGTCCTCGAGTCCGTGTACGAATGGCCGCTCGTCGTCACTCGCGATCCGGCCATCGGATCGCCTGCGCTTGTTCCCCTTCGTGTGCCTGCACGCCCGAATCGCACACGCACGTGAACGTCCTGAGCCATTCGCAAATGAAATACGTTCTCATCGCCACGCTGGCCTCCATCGTTCCTGTCATCGGCAGCGCACAAGTTACGCGAGACACCGCGCGCATAGCACCAATCGTCGTGACCGCAACGCGATCACCACTCTCCGCCGCGCACTCGCCAGCCACGATCTCGGTCCTGAACGGCGATGACCTTCAGAAAGCCGGAATCACCACCGTGCTCGATGCGCTCCGGCAGGTTCCCGGCCTCGCGATTGTACAGACGGGATCATACGGGGGTGCAACGTCGCTCTTCATCCGCGGTGGGGAGAGCAAGTTCACCAAGGTTCTTATCGACGGTGTTCCGGTGAATGAAGCCGGCGGTGCAATCGACTTCTCCACCCTGAGTACAGACAATCTCGATCGCATCGAGATCGTCCGCGGCCCGGCAAGTGTACTCTACGGTTCCGATGCCATGGCCGGCGTGGTTCAACTCTTTACGCGCCGCGGGGAAGGGAAGCCGCGCCTCGATTTTTCCGTGCGCGGGGGAGGATTCTCGAGCTATGACGGCGATGCCGGCGTGCGCGGCGCAACGAGCGGCGTGGACTACACGGTGAGCGGAGCGAAGCATCGCACCGGCGGAATACAGCCGTTCAACAGCGCCTTCACACAGAACGTCGGCAGCGCACTACTCGGCTGGCATGGTACAGGCGCGGATGCGCGGATTACTACGCGCTACACCGATGGCCACTACCAGTTTCCAACAAATGGCTCAGGACAGCCCGTCGACAGCAATGCCGCAAGGAAGGATGATCATCTCGCCGTCGGCCTCGATGCCGGCTATCGAATCGATGAGCACGTGGACGTCCGTATCGCGCTCGCGTCGAGTTCCATGCACGCACTCACTGACGATCAGGCCGACAGCCCCGGCGACACGAAGGGTTACTACTACACCACCGGCGATCGGTCGTATCGGCGGAGCGGAGAGATCCGCGCGAACGTCATGGTCTCCGACATGGTGAGCACCACCATCGGCGGACAGATCGAACGTCAATGGCAGACAAGTGCGACCACGAGCAACTTCGGCCCGTCCAGCTACAGCGCACGGCGCCGCAACACGGGAGCATTCGCGCAGATGCTTGTCGGCGGATCACTGCCACTCACCGCGACCCTGGGCGGCCGATACGACCACAACGAAGCGTTCGGCGATTTCTTCACCTATCGCGGTGCGCTCAGCTACGTGATCGACGGCGGACTACGTTTTCACGCCAGCTACGGCACGGCGTTTCGCGAGCCGACCATGCTCGAGAACTACGGCGGCGGCTTTGTCATCGGGAATCCCGAACTTTCACCCGAACAAGCTCGTAGCGCAGACCTCGGTGTCGAACAGACGTTCGAGGAAGGCTCCGTGAGCGCGACGCTGTTCACGAATACATTCACGAACCTGATCGACTACAAGTACTCGGCGACACTGCCCAACTATTTCA
>JBBQHJ010000335.1:0-5357 GCA_038323865.1 Gemmatimonadales bacterium | reverse complement strand
GCGCTGTTCGGTCCCGAGCACGGCATTCGTGGCGTTGCCAAAGCCGGGGAAAAGATCAGCTCGAGCGTCGATTCGGCCACCGGCGTGAAGGTCTACTCCCTTTTTGGCGACGTGCCGGTTCCGACGCCGGAGATGCTGGAGGACGTCGATGTCCTCGTCTATGACATCCAGGACGTCGGCGCGCGCGTCTACACCTACGAGTGGACTTTCGCGAACGCCGCAAATGCCTCGAAGAAACCGGTGATCGTCCTCGACCGCCCCGATCCCATTCGAGCGGACCGGATCGAAGGGAATATTCTCGATCCGAAGTTCGCGTCGCTGGTCGGCCAGTTTCCCGTGGCGCTGCGTTACGGGCTGACCCCCGGCGAGCTCCTGCGTTTCCTGGCGGGCACGAAGCTCATCGACGCCAACATCACCGTCGTGCCGATGAAGAATTATCGCCGCGCGATGTGGTTCGATGAGACGGGAATTCCTCGCATCAATCCGTCGCCGAACCTGCGCAACCTCGACGCAGAGCTGCTCTATCCGGGCACGGTATTCTTTGAGGGCACCACCGCGACAGAGGGACGAGGCACTGAAGATCCGTTCACACTGATCGGCGCTGCGTGGATGACTGACAACGCCGCGATCGCTGCCGAGCTCAATGCGCGCAAGATGCCCGGCGTCGAGTTCGATACCGCTACGCGCGCGATTGAGGCGGGATACAAGTTCGGGGGCCAGACTATTCCGATGATCAAGGTGCGCGTGACGAATCGCAACGCCATACGCTCAGTGGAGGTGGGCGTACGCATGCTGCGTGCGATCTACGCTCGCCATCCGACCGACTTCAAGTGGCGCATTCCGCAGATTGACCGACTTGCAGGCACCGACGCGCTGCGTGCGGCGGTCGAACAGAACACTGTTGACGTTCTGCTCCGCCACTGGAAGGCCGACTCGGCGAAGTTTGCGCGGCAAGTGAAGCCGTATCTTCTGTATCGGTAAGTGGAAATGAAAAAGCGCCGCCAGTCGGCGCTAGTGCACGCAACGACTGAATGGCTGCTGTTCTCGGTATTGTTGGCCACGGGCGCGCCACGAACCGCGGCAGCGCAGCGGCAACCGCGGCCGCAGCCGGTTCTCGCCAACGCAGCAATGCGCCTCGAGCTGTCGGCCAGCGACGGCCACGTGCGAGCACTCCGGGACTGGTCGGGACGTGCACTCGGTGGAGCGGCGACCGATGTGGTTGGTCTCTGGTCGCTCGACCTTAAGCCGGGCTGGGCAGTACCCACAATCAATGCTGCTCAGGCTGGCCGCTTCACATGGCGAAGCGTTGGCGCCAATAAAATAGAACTCGTTTGGGATCATTTCGCGGGAACCGCGGCACCCGCGCTCCGCGTTACCGCGACTGTCGTCATTCGATCCGACACCACTGTTGCCTGGCACGTACGTCTCGCTGGCATCAAGGGCGTTCCGGTCGATCGTGTGCACTTTCCGCGAATCACTGGCATCGCGACATCTGGTCAGGGACAGGAGCTTGCCGTGCCGGCATGGATGGGGCAGATCGCGCGTGACCCACACGCGCTTCTCGCTCCGACAGACGGAGCCGCGAAACGACTCGAGTTCGTTTACCCGGGCGCGCTGTCGATGCAAATGCTCGCGCTATCGAGCAGCGCGAACGGCGGAGTGTACTTCGCGGCGGATGACTCTCTTTCGTTTCGCAAGAGCTTCGCCCTGTGGGGTCAAGCCGATGGAGCGGCCGGGTACGACATGGTCCATCTCCCGTCGGACCCCGGAATGTCGGACGACTATGCACCCTCGTACGCGGCAATCATTGGCATAGTGCCTGGCGACTGGCTCACAGCGGTCGAGCGCTATCGAAAATGGGGCGTTCGGCAGTCTTGGTCGCGCGGGAGCCGACTCGCCACCGGTGCGACGCCGGCGTGGCTGCGAGAGACTGGAATCTGGGAATGGAACCGTGGACACTCGAACGTCGTACTCGAGCCGGCCGCGGCTCTGCAACGAGATGCCCACCTTCCGGTCAGCGTGTTTTGGCACTGGTGGCATCACGGCCCGTACGACACGAGTTTCCCCGACTATCTGCCACCGCGCGACGGAACCGCTGGCTTTATCGACGCGGTGAAAAAGGCCCACGACGAAGGCCTTCACACGATCGTCTACATGAATCAGCGTCTCTGGTGCATCAACACACCGAGTTGGAAGAACGAAGGCGCGGAGAAATGGGCAGTGCATGAGCGCGACGGAACGTTGCGGCTCGAGACTTACAACGTGTTCGATCCGCAGCCATGCGCGACAATGGACATCGCAACGCCGTTCTGGCGTAACAAGTACGCCGGCATCGCGGACACTGTGATCGAGCAGTATGGCATTGACGGCATCTACATGGATCAGGCCGTACTCAGTCTTGTGGACTGGAGCGCGGACCACGGACATCCAGTGGGCGGCGGCAACTACTGGATGAACGGCTTCCGCGAGCTTGCCAGCGACCTTCGAAAGATCCGAAGCCCCCGGCCCACAGGATTCGCCGGCGAGGGCGGAGGTGAAGGCTGGATGCCGTACCTCGATGCCTTCCTTACGCTCCAGGTCAGCAGGGAGCGATACTCCGATCCGGCATCGGGCTGGGAAGTCATCCCAATGTTCCAGGCCGCGTATCATCCATATGCGCTGACGTACGGCACGTACGGTTCGCTTACGCTTCCGCCTTACGACGAGCTATGGCCGGCCGACAAGCGTCCCGCCACGGCCATGACGCTTCTCGATTCGAAATACGCCCGCCAGTTCTTTCTCGAGCAGGCGCGCATGTTCGTGTGGGGAATGCAGCCGACGATTGCGAATTTCCTTCCCGATCAGCTTACAGCTCGCCGGACCGAGATTGACTATCTCGAGCGCCTGGCCCGCCTGCGGTACGGACTCCGGGAGTTCTTTCTGTCGGGGACATTCCTGCGTCCGCCAACGGTCGATGTGCCATCGACCGACATTCTACTCTCCCGCATCTCCATCTACGCGGCTCGTCTCGGCGGACCAATCGAGGCGCACATCAACTCTCCCGAAGTGCTCTCGTCCGCGTGGAGATCCGCCGACGGCCGTGTGGTGGTGGCTCTCGCTAGTATCAGCACTACGCCGCTGATACCGCGCGTCCATTTCCCTGCCCGCGCGTATGGTCTGCCCGCGGGAACGACAATCGTTCGACATGACCAAAACGGCAAGCACACTTTAAAGGTGCTTGCCGCTATGGGAGAAACTATCGATGTCGCAATGAAACCCCTCGACGGCGTCGTGCTCGAGTTTATCCCGCCGTCGAGGGTCAGGCGCTAGAACTTGACTTGCATGCCTACCTGCGCCTGCCGTGCCTGATACGCACCTGTCGCCACGCCAAAAGATGCCACGGGTGCGCCCGCCGCCGTGTACTTGGTGCCGCCCCAGGATAGAGTGTTGTTCCAGTTAAAAACGTTGAACACCTCGGCCGTAAAGCCGACTTTCGTGCTCCCGCTCTCGAAGACCGGGTGAGCCAGGCGAAGGTCAACCGTGCGGTACCAGTTGGCCCATTTGTTATCCGGTCTCGTAACGCGAATCCCCGTGCTGGTCGGCGTACCACCGAGGTAGTCGTCGCCAGTGACGTTGTCGAGGTTGATGTCGCGACCGTCGATGGAGATGAATGGGCGCGGACTCGCGAGCGTCGTGATCGATGAGAACGTGAACCCGAACGGAGTCTGGCTGACCTCCGACAGAACGACGCGATTACGTTCGTCGCCAGACGAAGATTGCCGGTCGAAAAGGAACGGGAGCGCGTAGTTTGGCAAGGAAGCAAGGTCGAAGGTGCCCTGGTACCAGCCAAGAGTATACGCGAGGTTCACGCGCGTCTTGTTGCGCTGCCAAGTCGCCTGGAGAAGGAATGCCGAATAGTCCGACTGGCCGATGTCATCCCAGAGCACGATGTCGCCGTACGCAGACGTGAGCTTGCGTGCGCTTGGCGTGACGCTCTTGTTGAGATAGTTCGGATTACGCTGGACATACAGGTTGTCCATGTGCTGGCGCACGTAGTCGAGATTGATTCCAAACTCGCTCGTGAATTGCTGTCCGATACCGAGCGACATCTGCCGGCTGTGCGGCGTCTTCATGTCTTCCTTTACCAGGATCGGCGCTGGAGACCCCGACTGGCCGGAAATGACGCGTGCACGCAGCACCGCTGGATCCTTCGTACCGGGGTTGGTGAAGTTGTACGTGCGCCACGTTGAGTTTTTGCGCTCCTGGAACCCGATGAAGCTCGTGACACGGTCATAAATGATTCCAAAGCCGCCGCGGATGAACGTCTTGTTCTGGCTCGTCGGATCCCATGAAAACGAGATGCGTGGCGAGAAGTTGCCGAGCTGGTTCTTGCGATGGCCGGTGTTAAGGAAACCGGAGAGGGCGGGAAGTCCCTGGAGTATCGGGTCGCTCGCCCACGGCACCGTGTAGTCGTTGTTCAGCGTGTTGAATTCGGTGTCGTGCCGCAGTCCGGTGGACAACGTGAAGTTCGGCGCAAGGCGCCACTCGTCGTTGACGTAAACGCCGGTCGTGTAGCCCGTCGCAGCAGCAAACGCGTCCTTGGTGCTGTTGGGATCGGTGAAGCCCACCGCGATCGACGCGGTGTTAGGCAGTGACGAAGTGTCAGTCAGGAATGTGAATGTGCCATTCGCATTGTTCGCGAAATCCTGGCTCGCGGAGATGCGGCTCAGCTCAACACCCGCTTTTACTACGTGCGAATTCAGATTCCACGTCGCACGATCCACGATGCGCGCATGCGTTTCCCGAAGGATTAACGGGAAGCCAGACGTGCCAAAGACTGCGCCGGGGTAGTTGAATTGCGGGCCTGGCTTGAGCGGGGCCTCATCGTGATTCCATCTGACGAGCTGAAGACTGGCTTCGTTGACGAAGTTGCCGTTCGATAATAGGTCGCGACGTCGAAGTTGGCCGGTGAAGATCCGGTACTTCTGCGAGATGCCGCCATCCTGGCTAACCCGCCCACCAAAGTTTCCTTCGCCGTCGAGGGTGCGCGCTGACCCCATGAAGTCGTTGGTCACGGTCGGGCTTTGCACATAAGTCAAGCGCTCGTATGCCGTGCCATTCTTGTTGGGCGCCTGGAACGACCCCTTGAAGCTGGTCCATGGGCCGCTTGTTGGATTGACGTCGAGATAGAAATTCGTCTTGTTCAATTCTACGCTGGTGGACGTGAACAGCTTGTCCTTCACAAGAGGCCCGCGCACGTTGGCCCCAAGTTGATAACGATCGTAGTTCGGAACGACCGCCTGGAACGTGTTCTTTGCGATGAACGATTTCTGCTGAAGAAAGCCGAATGCGGAGCCTTCCCACTCGTTGGTGCCCCT
>JBBQHJ010000334.1:0-5399 GCA_038323865.1 Gemmatimonadales bacterium | reverse complement strand
AGGCTCCGGCTGGAATGGACAACTCGACGCAGCGCGCGTCGGGGAGAAGGAGCGCGGGCGAGAGAAGACCATTGTCCGGCCCAACCAGAAAACGTCCTGCGCTGTGCACCGCAATCGCCGCTCGCGTGCTGCCCACGCCCGGATCAACGACCGCCACGTGCACCGTCCCGATCGGGAAGCGTTGCCAATAGCGCGCAATGGTGAGCCGTCCGCCTTCCACATCGTGCGCCGCAATCTCGTGCGTGATATCGACGAGCTGCGCACTCGGCGCACCAGACACCAACACACCCTTCAGCTCACCGACGTATCCGTCGGCAGTTCCAAAATCAGTGAGCAGTGTGATGATGGATGGCATGCGTTGTCGTCAGGCTGTTGGTACCGCTCCCGATGTAGCGCTGATTTGCGCGGCAATCTTGATCAGGGCGCGCGATACGGAGGAATTCCGATCTGATGCCCTGATGGGAATGCCGGTGTCGCCACCTTCCATCACCTTGGGCGCGAGTGGCACCTGTCCAAGTAAAGGGAGATCGACTGCCTTGGCGAGTCGCTCACCACCACCGGTGCCGAAGATCGACGTTGGCTTGCCGCAATGCGGGCACTCGAACCAGCTCATGTTCTCGATGATGCCCAGCACGGGGACACCAACGCGCTGGAACATCTTCACGCCGCGCAGCGCATCACCGACACTCACTTCCTGCGGTGTCGTGACGATGACGGCGCCGTCGACTCGCGTGGCCTGCACCAGCGAGAGCTGCGCGTCGCCGGTGCCCGGAGGCATGTCGACGATCAGAAAATCGAGCGTGCCCCATGCGACGTCCTGAAGGAACTGGTTGATGATCTTCATCACGATCGGACCGCGCCAGATTGCCGGCTGATCGGGCTCGATCATCATGCCCAGCGAAATAATCTTGAGACCGTGCGCTTCGAGGGGAACGATCTTTTCGTTGATCACCGGCGGCTGCCCGGAGACGCCGGTCATTCTCGGAATGTTCGGACCGTAGATATCGGCATCCATCAAACCGACGCGCTTTCCGCTCTGTGCCAGCGCAATGGCGAGATTCACCGCGACGGTCGATTTGCCGACGCCGCCCTTCCCCGACGATACGGCAATGATGCGACCGAGATTCGGGTAGTGCTTCGGCTGTGGTGCTGACGGGCGCGGCGCGGCCGGTGCCTGATCCATCACCGGCAGTGTGCGTGACGCGCTGGGCTTTGGCGGCGCCGGCGGTGCTTCCGGGATTTTCACCGGCACCACCTGCAACTGCACGTCGCTCACACCTTCAACAACACTCACCGCCTCGCGAACGGATTTGGCGAGGGTGGGGTTGTCGTCCTTGGTGAGCAGCAGCGTGAGCTGCACGCGACCGTCGAGTGTGGTGCCAATGTCGCGGACCTGCTGGGTGGAATAGACATCAGCGCCGGTGCGTGGGTTCCGCACGGTGGAGAGAGCCTGAGCGACGCGTTCCTGGAGAGTGGTGGACATGCGCTAAACATAAACGCACTTCGCGCGACGGCGCCTTGGTCAGTTCATGAACCAGCTCATTGCCTGTGCGGCGATGCCCGCGGGCACCTGGTGCCCTCCCGTGAACTCCTGATACGTGACCGCGTAGCCCTTGGCCTTGAGCGTCGAAACGATCAACCGGCTCGCACTGTCGATTCGCAGCACGGTGTCCTCCGTGCCGTGGGAGTCGAAGAAGCTCGGCTTCCCAACGAGCGGAGAGTCGGAGTCGGGCACGTAGCCCGGAGAGAAGGCAATCGCGCGGCTGAACAAATCTCCGTTCGTGAGCGCCATGGCGAGCGTGTACGATGCGCCGTCGGAGAATCCCTCGATGCCCACCCGACTCGCGTCGACGTTGCAGCGCTGGAACGCCCACTTGAGCGCCGAGTCGATGAACTGTACGTCGCTGCTGAACTTCGAGGAGAAGACATCCCACGTAATGCCGCGCGCGCCAATCGCGAGCAGCAGAAACCCATTCAACTCGGCGAGTCCGCCCAGCAGGCTCACCTGCCCTGAAGCCAACCCGCCCGCGCCGTGCAGTCCGACGAGCAGCGGCATCGGCTTGTTCGGCGAATACGATGACGGTACGACGAGTGTGCCGTCGAGCGGTCGCGCGTCGGTGATGGGGTACGAGCCCGGCGTAATCGACAAGGTTGGCGTTCCGGGCCGCGCAGTCAGTCGCGACGAGCCACCGCCCGTGTTGTTACTGAGGATGCTCTCTTCGGGCTTGATGCAGCCGAGCATCGCTACCGAACCGGCAGCGATGCTCGCGAGGAATTCACGTCGTGACTGGGTCATGATCTGGCGTACGCGTTGAGGCGACAGTTCCAATATGCAAGCCTGACACGCCCAATCTCGCTGCCGGCTGTCAGCGGTTTGTCAGAACTCTCACCGCGCGCGACGCAGTGGCACTTCGGAAGCAGGTGTTGCACTCGTGCTTCCAAAGACGGCCATTGTCACTCGACCGTCTCTAAATGCATCGAGATCGGCGCCGAGAAGTCTTACGCGTCCAGCGCCTCCGGGCATTCCCGGGCCGCTCACGCGCTTGATTACACGCGTTCCAGCCGCATCGGCGCGCCGAAATACGACAGCCTGTGTGCTCGGCTGCGCGGCTGCAGCGACACGAATGTCGTAGCTCAACTCGCTCGTGAGCGGATTGAATGCGAACGAACCGCTCGCGGACCGGCCGGCCGACGCCGTAAACCGCATTGGGCTTGGCGCTGCGCCGTTGACGAGTACGGGTGTCGACGGTGGCGGGCGGCGGCGCGTTCCGCGCTGCTCGTAGGCATATGCGAACGAGACGAGACGCGCGTCGCTGAATGCGCGACCCAGAAGCTCCATGCCGGTTGGCAGTCCATCGCTTGTGAACCCTGCGGGCATGCTGATGGCCGGTAGCCCTGTCTGTGACGCGAGCGCGCAGGTGGTACCGAGTTGTGGATCGCCCTGGAGCACCGGTTTACGCACGCTCGTTGGATACGCCAGCGCGTCGAGATGGAGTGAGTCCATCAGCGCGGTGATTCGCACGCGGAGCTGCGCCTGGCGCGTGAGCATCAGTTGACGCGCGGGGCTGTCAGGGGCACTGACGGTGTCCGCATCCTTGAAACGAGCCTCGAGTGCCCGGTCGTACAGCCCTTTCTCGAGTATCTCGTGCAACGACGTCACCGGTGCTCCACCGGGTCGCGCGAAATACTCGATGAGATCGTACTTGGTATCGAAGTTGATCGCACGTGTGCCGGCGATGACCGCGTCGAAGTCCGGCATGCTGACATTCACGACTTCGGCTCCCAGCGTTTGAAGCGATCGTGCCGCGGAGCGAACCGAGTCGGCCACATCGGCATCGGCGTCACGAAAGTATGGAGTGAAGATTCCGATGCGCGTGCCCTTGAACGCATCGGTCCGGAGTGAATCCACAAATCGCATTGGAGCGATGCCTTCACTCACCCTCGTCGAAGCATCGTGCGAGTCCGCGCCGACCGTTGCGTCGAGCCCGATCGCGAGATCACGCACCGTGCGCGCGAGTGGACCCGGTGTGTCTTGCGTGTGTGAAAGCGGCACGATGCCATCGCGGCTGAACAGTCCAACCGATGGCCGCAGGCCGAACAAGGAACCGAACGCCGAAGGAATGCGAATGGAACCGCAGGTGTCGGAGCCCCAACCAATCGCCGCGAAGCTCGCGGCGATCGCCGCGCCCGTGCCGCCGCTCGATCCTCCCGGACAGCGAGAGAGATCGTACGGGTTCTTCGTCTGCCCGCCGTATGAGCTGACAGACGTAATGCCGGCCGCCAGCTCATGCATGTTGGCTTTCCCGAGAATGATCGCGCCGGCATCGCGGAGTTTCTGTACGACGAACGCATCCGTGCGCGGTTGATGCGTGGCGAGCGCAATGCTGCCCGCGCTCGTGATCATGTCCTTGGTGTCGTAGTTGTCCTTAAGAATGATCGGAACACCATGGAGCGGCCCGCGCACAAGACCTGCCTTACGCTCGGCATCCATGGCCGCGGCATCGGCTTTTGCGTGCGGGTTGAGCCGGATCATTGCGTTGATTTCCGGCCCGGCGTGATCGTACGCGGCGATGCGCGCGAGATAGCTCTGGGTTATTTGCACCGAAGTCACCGTCCCCTCGGTCATCGCCTTTTGCAGGTCGGTGATCGAGGCTTCGGTGACTTCGAACTGAGCCTTTCCTGATTGCGCGCCGACTGGAGCGGCCGCGAGTACGAGAACGAGTAGAGCCAATTTCCGCATGCGGCCGCCTCGCCTAAACCGCGTCGGACAACGACTGCATATTGAAGTCCTTCACACGCAGCGACGGCCACACCTGCCCCGCGGATGTGCGCTCCGCCTTGCCGATCTCCTCGATCTTCGAGAGCATGAACAACGGGCTCTCGTTCCAGCGGAAGTTCTTGAGGGGAGTGGTGATCTTTCCTTTCTCAATGAGAAAGGTTCCGTCGCGCGTGAGGCCCGTGAGCAGCACCGTGCGTTGATCAAGCGAGCGGATGTAGAAGAAGTGCGTGACAAGAATGCCGCGCTCGGTGCCGGCAATCAGTTCGTCGGTTGTCTTACTACCACCGACAAACTTCACGCCGCCACCACCGCCACCACCGCCACCACCGCCACCACCGCCGCCGCCGCCGCCGAATCCACCAAAGCCGCCGCCACCGGTGTTTGCGGGCACGCCTTTCTGCCCCGCCCAGTACCGGTCATACGAGAAGCTCTTGAGAATGCCGTTCTCGACATAGACCACGCGCTTGAGCGGGAAACCGCTCGAGTCGAACGGCTGCGCGAGGAGGTCGGGATCGGTGGGATCCGTGTAGATCGTCACGCGCTCATCGGCGATCTTCTCGCCGAGCTTCGTGCCGCCACCCGTCTTGCTGAACGTGCCGCGACCTTCGTCGTTCGCTCGCGCATTGAACGCGCCAATGAGTCCCGGCATGATGTCGGCGACTGCCTGCGGTTCGAGCACCACCGTGTACAACCCGGGCTCGATGGCCTTCGGCAAACGGCTCATGACGGCCTTCTTCGCCGCGGCGCGGCCGAGTGACACTGGATCGAGCAGCGACCAATCGCGTGCGCCGGCGCTTGCCCAACCTGAACCCGTGGCGTCGGGTGTGCGCACGGTGGTCGAGAGATTCACGTTGCTGTTGCGGTGGTACGCGAACAGCCCGCGACTCGTCGCGACCGCTTGTGCACCGGTGCTTGTATTCAAGAATCCGGCGACGAACATGTTCTTCATTGCTGCCGCCTGCTCTGCTGCATCGATGGTCTTCTTCGTTGCAACGGCACGCGTCTCAGGTGTCAGCGCGGCCGTTCCTTCGAAGTAGCTCTTCACTGAACTGTACGACTGCGGCCCGAGCTCTGGCATGGCTTCCGGATCTTCCGGGCTCAACTTCGCGAGGCGTTCCGC
>JBBQHJ010000333.1:0-5421 GCA_038323865.1 Gemmatimonadales bacterium | reverse complement strand
AACGCGACGCCGCTGCGCGCCTGCACCTCGAGCACGTGACGAACGGCCGAGTCGATGCGACCGCGCGTGATAGCTCCGCGCTCGACTGCATTCACGACGGCGTCAATTGCCTTCCGTGGATCACTGGGCTTGAGCAACACGTCGGCCCCCGCTTGTACCGCCAACACTGAACTCTCTTCAGTCGTGTAGCCTTTGCCGATGCCGCCCATTGTCATCGCGTCTGTGATTGCCAGACCGCTGAAGTGCAGCCGCTCTCGCAGGAGACCGGTGATGACTTTGGGCGCGAGCGTCGCCGGTGTTGTGCTGTCACCTTGAATTGCTGGGAGTGCGATGTGTGCGGTCATCACCATGCCGGCGCCCGCATCAATGCCCGCGGCGAACGGCACGAGTTCCACCGAATCGAGGCGTGCCGCTGACGCCAGCACGATTGGCAGGCCCGCGTGGGAGTCGACGTCCGTGTCGCCGTGACCGGGAAAATGCTTGATGGTCGCGATCACACCGGCGTCTTGTGAACCGCGCACGAACGCCGCCGACAGCAGTGCAACCTGCTTCGGGTCTTCGCCGTACGAGCGCGTGTTGATGACGGGATTCGCCGGATTGTTGTTGACGTCCACCACCGGCGCGAAGTTCATCAGGATGCCGACCGCCTTCGCTTCTCGGCCGATTGCGCGTCCAACATCATACGAATCCTGCACGCGCCCAGTCGCGCCAATTGCCATCGCGTTGGGGAACACGGTCGCACCACCGGCGTCCATCATGTAGTGGGAGAACACGCCTCCTTCGAGACGTCCGAGATTCGGCTCGAGATCCGAGCCGACAATCAGCGGCACACGCGCGGCGCGCTGCATTGCATTGATCTTCTCCGCCACTTCGATTGGCGAACCGAGTGACATCGCGACGCCACCAACCTTGTCTTCGCGAATCCAGCGGAGCACTTCGGCAAAGCTCGAGTCGCGCGTGTTGGTGTAGTCGCCTAACACCCAGACGTTGATCATCTGGCCGACGCGTTCGCGCAACGTGAGCGATGCCAGTGTCGACTCGACCCAGTCCCGTTGCTGCCGTGTGAGCGGCGTGCGGGGATCGAGCGCGTTGCCGGACGCGGCCGCGGACGGAGCGGCCACCGGTTGCTGTGCAACGCAGCTCGTAAGCGCGACGCAAGCGACGCTCGTAGCAAGGGCGATGATGGCAGGAAGTTTGGTCACGTCCTGAGTATACGTCTTATGCGCTACACAGTCACTCAGCGCGCCTGACGTCGAGCACGACGAAGGCCCTCCTGCACCCTGCTATCAAGCGCGGTGACAGAAAACGGCTTCTCGAGTTCACGCGTCTGAACTCAGCGTACCTTCGCGAAAAAAAAAGCCCCACCGCGACTGCGGTGGGGCTCTCTCTCAGCGCTTGTTACGCGCTGCGATCGAGGCAGCCCTTGAATGTGGGATTGGCCGTCTCAGACCCTGCGCCGTTGTCGGGAATAGGGAAGGCGAGGTTGGTGCCGTAGGGGCCACCCTTATGGAAATTTCCGACGGGGTACACCGTCGCCTCGGTACGGCCATACTGGCGAATGAGGCGGCGCATGTCATTCAGTCGCTCGCCGCGCCCAAACTGCCAGAACGCCTTCTCACGAAAGAAGAGATCCTGCGCCCCGGCCAACGCGGCCGGTGCCGTGAGTGCCGCCATCGCCGCAGGCCGGTAGGTGCCTGCGAGGAGTGGTGGCGCAGCGCGAAGGGCATTGAGGATCGTGTACGCTCCCGCGATGTCCGTTCCCGCAGTTTGCAGCTTGGCTTCCGCCTCGATCAAGCGTGCATCGAGCCCGGATACCAGCGGGGTAGCGTCTTCACGCGCAAAATTCTGGAACTCCACGAAACCCGTAATATTGTCGAAGCCCTTGCGCGTTCCGGACTGCTGATTGGCGATCGTGCATGGCACGGCCGGATTCCCGGAAGCTGTAGACTGGCACAGCGTCTTGATGCGCGGATCATTCGCCGAAGCAAATGGAAGCGCATTCTTCACGACGCCTGTCACGTCGGCGCTATCGCTTACGGAATAGCGCCGAGTGCTGGTGCTCATCTGCCACCACTCGTTGCTCTGCGTCGGGATCGAGTAGGTGATGAAGTATACGTACGAGGTCGGCACTGCCGCGACGGTTGCAGCCGCGGCCGCAAACTGACCGAGGTTTAGCTGCACACGACCCTTCGCAACCAAGGTGGCATTCCTGACATTGGTGCCAGCTGCACTGGCATCGGAGCCTAGAACCGCGAGCGCGCTATCAAATCGCGCGAGGGCCGTGGTGTATACCTGTGTTCCGGTGAGTTGCGCGGTGTAGATCGGCACGCCCGCTACCGTCTCTCCGAGTGCGATGCCGTTGCAGAAGTCCTGACCCAGGGTCATTTCCATGAAACCCAGTTCCAGGTACATCTCCGCGGTCTTTACGGTCTCGGTTGGCGCGTACTGCTTGAGCGCGTTGATGGCATTGCGAGCGTCGCCACGCGCCTGCTGCACACGCGTATACGTCGGGAGCAGCACGCCGTCGCCCGTCTGGGTCTGGCGCTGGTCGGCGTCATTGCGTTGTGAGAAAGTGTCGGAGGACTTGAATTCGTCTGACATGAGACCTTCGAAGTTCCAAAGGCTCTCTTGATTGTTGTTGCCGCCGTTGAGTGCCGTACGGTAGTCGCCCAGCGCTCCCGTGTAGAGACCGACGGCGCCGGTGGCGTTCTGCGCATCTTGAGGCAGAATCACTTGCGGCTGCTGCTGCTCGAGCAGCACATCCTGCGGATTGTCGCACGCGCCGACCAGCAGGCCAAGCGCCGTAGCGCCCAGCCCTGCTGCCCGTCGAGCACGATGTCTAATTCCGTTCTGCATTATTGATCGTCCTCGTGGGATTTTAGTAGTGGAGATTCAGGCGAACCGTGAAGTACGTCGGCGGAGCCGTCGTAGAGAAATCCGTCTGAACGTTGCCAGTGGCGTAGTTGGCTTCCGGATCGGTGCCGGTGTACGCCGTCCATACATGCAGGTTACGTCCCGTGAACGTGACCGACGCATCACGCGACCGAAGCGCGTTGTTCACGGTCTGCGGCATGGTGAGCGTCGCGCCGATTTCCCGCAGCCGCCAGAACTGTCCGTTCTCCCAATATCCGAACTGCGTCGTCAAGGCGCCTGGGGTCTTTGGGTTCGGGTAACGCTGCGCAATGGTACGCGCCTGAAGCTCGAGCGGCGTATCCTTCAGCACTTCATCGCGGCAGAGGTTCGACTGCTGGCAGTAGAACTGTGTGGTCTGGTTCTTCAGGCTGAAGCCACCCTTGTAGTCCAGCAACACGCTCAAATGCAACTTGCGCTGGAACAGGTCGAAGCTGTTCTGGATTGTGGCCAGATCACGCGGCACCGAATAGCCGACATACTCGAACGTTGGCAACACATCGACTTCCGACGACTCGATGATACCGTTGTTGTTCTTGTCGGCGTACGTGAATTTGCGCTGGTACACGCCTCGAACTGGCATGCCGGACGAGTCACGCGTGTCGCCGTAGCTGATCGTGGGATTCTTGCTCACACCATCCGGTGCGAAACCGAGATCCTCGATCAGGCTCGTGTTGTGCGAGCCACCAATCGTCATGTCCCACGAAAAATTGCGCATGTCGAGCAGCGTCGTGGTCACCGTCGCCTCAAGACCACTGTTGCGGACCGAGCCGAGATTGCGCGTCACCGTCAGCGCAGACGGCGCTGCGGATCCGGCGATCGGCTGGTTGATGAGCGCGTCCTTCGTGAGGTTGTTGTAATACGTGAAGTCGAAGTTCACGCGGCTCCCGAACATCTTGGCTTCGAAACCAAGCTCACGTTCGGTGGAACGCTCCGGCTTCAGGTCGGGATTGCCCAGCGCTGCTGCCAGCAAACCGGGGCTGTCCGTACCAGTGATTGCCGTCGCGGACGCGGCGAGGTTCGCCGTGGACGCCGCGTACGTCTGGAGCGCTGTCGTGGAACCCGGCTGCACGCCGGATGCACCGTACGCCGCCCGGAGGCGCATCGAATTCACGAAGTTCGTCTTCGGGAAGAACGACTCGTCGGAGACGACGTATGAAACGCTCGCCTTCGGATAGAGGACGCTCTGGAACTTCGTACCGAACGCGCTGTTCTGATCGCTGCGGGCAGCTACCGTGACGAATAAACGATCACGGAAGGCGATCTGCTCCTGCGCGTAGTAGCCAAGCGTCTTGTTCGCTCGGGGAAGCCCGTTGCTCGCGCTCGTGATGGCGGCCTGACCAACGCTCTGCGCGCCGGGCGGCAGCTGATTGCCGACGGCGTTTGCAAATTCCGTCTG
The DNA here is from genome assembly GCA_038323865.1 of Gemmatimonadales bacterium. GTDB lineage: Bacteria > Gemmatimonadota > Gemmatimonadetes > Gemmatimonadales > Gemmatimonadaceae > AG11. The sequence continues at coordinate 1,112 of JBBQHJ010000333.1, read as the reverse complement.
CTGGTTCACATAATCCGCGCCCACCGTCGTCTGGAGATTCATCGTCGCGCGAGGCTGCCACGTGGCCGTAGCGTTCGTCTTCAGCGAGAGATTGCGATCGCTGGTGCGAACGTCCTGCGTGTTGCCGAGCCGCGTCGTGCCGGACGGCGGGCCTTCGTTGAAGCGGTTCAGCGCAAGGAAATCCTGCTGCGCGTAGTCGAAGCCACCAGTGCCGTCGACGCGCAGCCAGGACAACGGACGATACTGTGCCGTTGCGCTGTTGATGAAGCGATCGACGTCGGTATTGCGGAACACCTGGAACATCTGCGCCGGCGTCCACTGCACGTAGCCACCGAGCACCTCACCGAGGCCGCCGGTGTTGGTATATCCGAGGCAATTGACGGGCGTCGTCCGGCAGGCAACCGTCGGCTTGAATCCCGGGTTGTTGAACGCCTGGTACAGGTACGAGAACGTATTGTTGTCGACCTGCGGCAGGCGCTGGTCAGTCTTCGTATAGCCCGCGTTGACCGTCAGATCGAGCTTCGGATTGATCGCGGCGCTCAGATTCGCACGGAGCGAGTTGCGCTTGAAGCTCTCGGGATGCAGCCACTCCTCGCGGATCTTCGTGCCGATGGAATCGAAATACGCGCGCGCGAACGGCGGCAACTCGGTTGGGCCACGCTCATGCTCAGCGTCACCGGAGAGGAAGTAGCGAACATCGTCAGATCCGCCGCTGACCTGGCAACCACCGAGCTGATGGAGACCCGTGACTTTGGGCGAAACGTCCGCATCCTTGAACAAGTTATAGGACGTGGTGCTGTCCTGCGTGCAGGTGTTGGCCGCAATGGAAACCAGGATGCAGCGCGCCAGGGCGCCGGTGGTGTTGTTGTGGCCCCAACCCGCGTACTGCGTAGGATAGTTATTACGGTCCTTCACGGCACCCATATCGCCGTGCCACGACCAGCGCGCATTGCCCGCCTGGCCCTTTTTGGTGGTGATCACGATAACGCCGTTCGCCGCGTCGGTGCCGTATAGCGTGGCGGCCGACGGTCCCTTTACAATCTCGATGTCCGAGATCTCTTCGGGGTTCAGCGAATTGAGAAGGCTGATCTGCGTACCGCCGCTGCCAACGC
>JBBQHJ010000332.1:0-5452 GCA_038323865.1 Gemmatimonadales bacterium | reverse complement strand
CGTCGTATAACATGGTGACGGCCACCGCGACCATCGACATCGCGCAACTCACTGCGACGGTCACGGCGGGCTCCGCGACGATGATCGTTGGTGGGAGTGCGCCAACCATTCCGTGCGTGGTCACGGGATTGCTGCCAACGGAATCCGGAGTGGTGACGTGTACGTCCAACGTCGTCTCACAGACGCTCGGCGGCAATGTCGTGACGCCGATTGTGAATCCCGCCACACCGCCGAACTATGCGGTGCAGCAGGTGAATGGAACGCTGTCGGTGGTGTACAGGCAGGACGGCTGCTTCTCGGCGCCGCTGAGCGCTACTCCTCCGCCGACGACCGCCTTCATCATTCGGACAACGCCCGTGCAGGTTCGCTGCACAATGAAGAACGCGAGCAATGTTTCGCAGGCGGTGACGGGATCGTTGCTGGTACAGGATCGCGGCACCACGGGCACTGCTGCGCCGATCACGGTGCTGTCAAAGCCCAACGCGTTCTCCTACGTGTCGGGCAGCAACGTGTACAACTTGTCGATGCTTCCGCTCGGATACTTCGGCGGTCACTACTATCAGCTGACTGCAAGCTGGAGTGACGGTTCGACCACAACGGGCTGGTTGTACATCAGGCAGTAGCGTGACGATCAGCCGAGCGCTGCGATCTGCTCACTGAGCACTCGCAGCGCGAGGTCGATCGTGCGCTTGTGCGTACGGAAAGACAGCGCCACGAGTCGGAGCGTGAACTTGCTGCCGATCATTGTTGAGGTGAGCAACACGCGTCCGTCGCTGCGTGTACCGTCGCTGATGCGTCGATTGAGCTCGTTGGTTTCCTCGAGCGACTTGCCTTGCGGCTCCCAGCGATACGTGACAACCGTGAGATCCGGCTCTGGCCCAACAGTGAATCCGAGCTTTGCCGCCTCGGCGCGGAAGTAGCGCGCGAGCAGCAGTTTCTCCTCGAGCGCAGCCGAGAACGGCTTGGTGCCAATCAGCATCAGTGGCATCCACATACGCAGGCCGCGGAACGGCCGGCTCAACTCAGGCGAGATGTCGGCAGGCGACACTTCTTCACCCGCGTTGAGCGTGTCCTGCATGTAGTGGCCGGTGTAGTTGTGCGATGCCTCGAGATGCTTTCCGTCGCGCACAACCACGACGCCCGAGCCCCACGGCAAGAACAATCCCTTGTGGGGATCGAGCACGGCAGAATCAGAGCGCTCGATGCCCTTGAGCAGCGTACGGCCGTGATCAGTGAGCATGAAGAAGCCTCCGTATGCGGCATCTACGTGATACCAGCACTTCTCACGCTGTGCGACGTCGGCGATGGCATCAAGTGGGTCCACGGCACCGACGTCAGTTGAACCCGCACTGGCGACGATGAGCCACGGTTCGAGGCCAGCGGCGCGATCCTGTGTGATCGCGGCAGCAAGGGCGTCCGGGCGCATGCGGTAGCGTTCGTCCATGTCAACGTAGCGCACCTGCGCGTCGGCCAGACCGGCGATCTTGAGTGCCTTCTGCACGCAGTGGTGCGCTTGCTCGGTCAGATAGACAACGGCCTTCGGCACGCGCCCCGACTTCACGCCGTGTGCATCACGCGCCGTGACAATGGCGGTAAGGTTGGCCATGCTGCCACCAGACGCGATGTAGCCCAGTGCGGTTGTAGGATAGCCAATGAGATCGCCGACCCAGCGCACCATCATGTTCTCGACACGTGCGCCACCGGGGCTGCTGAAGAACACCGTCGCATACTTGTTCGTCACTGCCGCCATGAAGTCGGCGAGCGCGGCGTGGTAGAGCGAGCTGCCGGGAATGAACGCGAGCAATGTCGCCGCGCTCGGATGCGCGCCGGGCTTCACGATCTCGCGCTCCATCAGCTCGATGACGTCGGCGATGTCGTGGCCGTTGCCATTGAGCGTCATCGCGCGGAGACCTGCGCCCTTCTCGGTGTCCTCCATGTAGCCCTTCATCCACATCAGTTTCCTGATGTGGCGCTCCGACGCCGCCATCACCGCGTTGCGAAGCTTCTTGCGACGCCCTGCGCCCGGATCGAGTGCGCGTGCTGCGTTCTCGAGCTGGCGAATGCGCGCGACAAGTGGTGTCATTCCGAGCGCAGTCGAGGAATCTGCACCTCCCGCCGTTGCCTCACTCACTTCAGCACAAACCCCGCATCAATCGCCGGCATTTGCGCTGCATTCGCGGCAATCCAGCCCGTCATGTACATCCACTGCGTCATCTTCGCGAGCTTGGGATAGTTGATGTTCTTCGGCTCATCACGCGGCGTGTGATAGTCGGAATGCAGGTTGGACGAGAAGAACAGCGATGGCACGTTCCGCTCGGCGTACGGCACATGGTCGCTGCGGAAGTACCATCCTTCCGGATGAGCGGGGCGATCCCAGAGTGAATCGATCACGAACTTTGCCGTCGCGCTGTTGGCATCAATGGCCATCTGCACGAGCGACATTGAATTCCGGTGCGGTGGCTGCGAGCCCAGTAGTGCAGCGGTGTCGGGACTATTGCGCCCGATCATGTCGCCGTTGAGAACGGCCGCAATCTTGTCGAGCGGAACGACAGGATGCGCGGCATGGTAGCGCGAACCGAGAAGACCTCGCTCTTCGGCGCCATGATAGATGAATAGCGCGGAACGCTTACTGGGCTGCTTCACCCACGCGCGCGCGATGGCGAGCAGTGCGACGCTCGTGGTGCCGTTGTCATCGGCGCCATTCCAGATGGAATCGCCAGCCACGGTGTAGCGAACACCATCATGATCCTGGTGCGACGAGAAGACGACGTATTCGTCGCGCAACTTTGGATCGGTCCCGCGCACTTCGCCGATGATGTTCACCGACGGCGTCTCGAAGACTTCCTGACGAATGTGAATCTCAATCGGCTGCGAGCCTGCGCGCAGTGATTCGAGTGTCGAGCGACGTACGAACAGCATTGGCGTCTGCTGCGCTGGTGCTCCCCCGCGGCCGGCGTTCGGATTGCGCACGAAGCGCGGCACGCCACCCACGACGTCATACGCACCTCGACTGCGCGTCTTCGCAACGCCATCAAACGCGAGCTCACCGATCGAATCGGCACCGATGATGACTGCCGCAGCACCGCGTCGGGCGAGCAACTGCGCTGTGGCGGCGATGCCGGATGACGCGTAGTTCACTTCGTAGGTGTTCGTCGTGCTCCGCACCGACGCCGCTGCGGGCACCACCATTTGCACGACGACGATCTTGCCGCGAACATCAATGGTGGTGTCGGCCGGCAACGCCAGATACATCGTGGCGCCCATGGCGTCTGCCGAACCGTTGGTTGTTGGCACGGCGTCGGTCCAGAGGGCGAGGGTCTGCCCCTTCAGCTTCACCGAGCTCGATACGGTTGACACGCGCGTCCGGCGCATGTTCCACCACTGGAAGTACGAACCGTCCTCGCCCTTGGGCGCAACGCCGATCTTGCGAAGCTCGTTGGCAATCCAGATCGACGCCCGCATCTCGTCGATCGTACCGGCTTCGCGACCGCGCATGGCGTCGCCGCCGAGTGCGTAGAGGTCGCGCTTGAGGTCAGCTTCGCGAATGCGGCTCATGGCCGCAGGCGGCTTGGGTACGGACTGGGCGCCGAGTGGTGCGGCGAGGAGCAGAATCGAGAGGAGTTTGCGCATGGCATTCAATCTGTACCCGCGTACGTCGTCCGGCGACAGTGAAGACGGGTGGCGGTGAACCGCGGAGGTACGGTGCCCTTCGGCTTGTGGCCTCAGAGCGACAAGATGCGCTGTCGTCCTGAGCAGAGCGAGGGACCTGCTTTTCACTTGCATCGGCGAAGACGAAACACCAGCCTTATGACATGCGCACACTCCTCCTGCCCCTCTGCCTGCTCGGCGCCGCCTGCTCGCGCCCCGTGGTCGTGTCATCCCCAATGTCCGGCGGCGTCATACCTGGCATCGAAGTCCTGCTGACCGACTCCCTGCACCTGATTCAGGGGAAACGCGTGGGACTGCTCACCAATCATACCGGTCGCGACCGGAAGGGCGTCAGCACCATCGACCTGCTCTACCGCGCGCCGGGTGTGAAGCTCGTGGCGCTCTACGGCCCGGAACATGGCATACGCGGCGAAGCGAAAGCGGGCGAGCGGATCGGCTCGAGCATCGACTCCGCGACCGGTGTTCGTGTGTATTCGCTCTATGGCGACACGTCGATGACACTTGCGCAGAAGCTCAAGGACATTGACGTCCTGCTCTATGACATTCAGGACGTTGGCGCTCGTGTGTACACATACCAGTGGACGCTCGCGACCACGGCGAAGAATCTGCACAAGCCGGTGATCGTGCTCGATCGCCCGAATCCCATTCGCGACGACCGCATCGAGGGCAACATTCTGGATCCGAAATTCTCATCGGGCGTCGGGTTGTTTCCGGTGTCGCTGCGGTATGGCATGACGCCCGGCGAACTGCTGCGCTTTCTCGTTGGCACCAAGCTGATCGACGCGGACATCACGGTGGTACCGATGAAGAACTACTCGCGCGCCATGTGGTTCGACGAGACGGGACTGCCCTGGCAGAATCCGTCGCCGAACCTGCGGAACATCAACGCCGAGTTGTTGTATCCGGGCACGGTGTTCTTCGAGGGCACCACGGCAACGGAAGGTCGCGGTACGGATGATCCGTTCACGCTCATTGGCGCATCATGGCTGACGGACAACGCCCTAATCGCGCAGGAGTTGAACGCCATGAACATGCCCGGCATCCACTTCGAGCCTGCCTCGCGTACCATCGAAGCGGGAGGCGGCTACAAGTTCAGCGGACAGACCATTCCGATGGTCAAGATTTCGGTGACCGCTCGGGATTCTGTGCGCGCAGTGGAGGTGGGCATTCGAATGCTGCGCGCGTTCTACGCGCATCATCCGAAGGATTTTGCCTGGCGCACTTCAATCGACCGCTTGGCGGGAACAGACAAACTGAAGGCGGCGGTCGAAGCGAATACCATCGATGCGCTGATCGCGGAGTGGAATGCTGATGCGGCTCGCTTCTCGGCGATGGTGGAGCCGTATCGGCTGTATCGGTAGTGTCATTCCGAGCGACGCGAGGAATTTGCATTTGACGCTGGCAGAACATGCAGATTCCTCGCCTCCGCTCGGAATGACACGGAACGATTACCAGTCCAACCGCATCCCCACTTGTCCCTGACGCGCCGCATATGCGCCCGTCTGCACGCCAAACGATGCGACATCGGCGCCCGCGGCGGTATAGCGCGTACCGCCGAATGACAGGACGTTATTCCAGTTGAACACATTGAATACTTCGGCCGACACGCTCACCTTCGTCCTGCCCTGCTCGAACAGCGGCCGGGCGAGGCGGAAATCGACGGTACGATACCAGTTGGCGAACGAGTTGGACGGACGCGTGGTGCGAATGCCGGACGTCGTGAGCGTGCCGCCGAGGTAGTCGTCGCCGGTGATGTTATCGAGATTGATGTCGCGGCCATCGA
>JBBQHJ010000331.1:0-5476 GCA_038323865.1 Gemmatimonadales bacterium | reverse complement strand
AGCCCTTCCACGTCCGGCGGTGTGACTGCGTCCACGCAGATTCAGTACAAGAACACGCAGGCGGGCTCGCGTCACCTGCGTATCTTCCTGAACGACTCGCTGGCCAGTGTGGCGTCCGTCGTACTCAAGGACACCACGCTGAACATTCAGGCGGGCAAGCTCTACACGGCGGTGATGTATGGCTCGGCGCGGGCGGGGACGATGAAGTTCGTGTTCCTCGAGGAAACAATCCCTGATCCAGGCTCGAACGTTGGCCTGCGCGTATTCAACGCGACGACCGGCGCAGTTGAGGCAAGGACGTACGCCAGCACGGGCACTCTGCCTGCCGCACCAACCATTGCGTCGGTGCCGTCGATGACGTTCTCGTCGTTCGTGAACTCGTCGCCAGCCCAGATTCGCTACAACATCCAGCCAATGGGGGGTGGTACAACGCTCGTCCCCGAAGCGCTCGCATTGATTGGTGCACCGGCCACGGCCGACATCGAAGGCACGCCGGGCACCACGCAGGCGGGGTCGGCCGTCACGGCAATCATTTTTCCGGCATCGACGGCGGGCAGCAAGGCGGTCCAGTTTGCAGCGCCAGGCATGTCGTTCATGTGGGATCGACGGCCGCCGCGTCCAGGCGGCGTCTGATCACCTGCTGGTGAGTACAGGAAAGGGCCGCCAGCTTTACGGCGGCCCTTTGTTCATACACAACGATATCTGACCATCATGATCAGCACACGACTCCGTTGGCTGGCAACGTGCAGTTCCGCGGTTGTTCTGCTCGCCATCGCACCACGCCTAGCTTCGGGGCAGACGAAAAACCGCGACGTGATCACGCGGGAGGAGATCGAGAACTCGGTGCAGAAGGACGCCGACATCCATTCGGTGATTCGTGCCTTACGCCCACACTTCCTCCAAAAGCCGCGAGGCGTGCGCACGCTGGGCAACTCAAAGATCCAGATGGGCCTCTACATCGACGGCGTTCGTGAATCTGGATTTGATATCCTGAAGAACATTCCCGCGTCGAGCATCCTTGAAGTGCGCTATCAGGATCCCTCCACGGCAGAGGGTGAACACGGGCAAGAAGCAAATGGGGGCGCCGTTGTCGTGAAGCGCATCAAGCCAGCCACAGTGCGCGAGCCCGATCCGAGCTAGACAGCTGTCAGCTCCCAAGTCGCGCGCGATCATTTCGCCCGCCTTCGATCTCCTCCTCGTGGGCGGGCTCTCGCTTCTGCTGTTCGTCCCACTGCTGCTGTCCGGTCGCCGGGATCTGGTAATCATCGGCGCAGGTGCGCAGGCTTGGATCGCGACGCTCATCAACATGCCGCATTTCATGGCGTCGTATCGCCTCGTGTACCGTGACCGCGTGTCGATCATGGCGCACAAGTGGGCGTCCATCGTTGTGCCTTGCGCCCTGATCGCTGCCATCATTGCGGCGTTGTGGGAGGCCCAGTACTCCAACGTCGGCGTGGTTGCCATCATTGCCGTCGCGAGCGCGTATCTCGCATGGCATTACACCGGCCAAGTGTGGGGAATGATGGCGTCGTACGCATACCTCGACGGCGTGAGGTACGAGCCGAAGGAGCAGTGGCTGATCAGGAGCAGCCTCCGCATTCTACTCGTGTGGCACGTCACGTGGTTTCTATACACACAGCTCCGCGATCCTGGACGGATTGCGGCCCTCTACGGATTCGTGAGTGCTGGCACGCTGCTCGGATTCGCACTTGGTGCAGCTGGACTGATCAGGCTTTGGCGACGCACGGGGCAACCGCCGCCCGCACGGGCTCTCGTCGCGTGGTTGGCGATTTTCGCGTGGTACGCAATGATGGGGCGCGATCCCAAGGCCATCTTTTGGGTGCAGATCGCCCACGCCCTGCAGTATCTGGCATTTCCAGCGCGCGTGGAGCTGAATCGGGCCCGGGTTGGTCGGCGCACTCGTTCAGTCGTTCTGCACATGACAGTCTACGCACTGCTGTTACTCGGCGTGAGTGTGCTGATGGCGCAGGTCATTCCCGCGCGCGCCATGGACAGTGTCGGGCACATCTTCGGCGAAGTCCCGGGCCGAGCGGCGCCAATATTGTTGCTGATGTTCCTCAACATTCATCACTATTTCACGGACGGAGTGATCTGGAAAATCAGAAACCCGGCGGTCCGACGAGATCTGTTTGCTCACGTGAACGCTGAATCAGCGCTTCCGCAAGCGGCCGCTCAACGCTGAACCCGTTCGGCGCGCGCAAGGAACTCGCGTGCCTCGACATGATTGGAATCGATAGCTAACGCGGCGCGGAAATGTACGGCGGCTTGGCGGAGCTGGGCGGCATTTGCCAGCGCGACGCCCCAGTCGAACTGCGCATCCGCATGATCGGGCCGAATGGTTAACGCACTTTCGAAATGTCCGATGGCCTCATCGAGTCGATGTTGACGAGCCAGCACGTTTCCCAGATTCACGTGTGCATCGGCGTTCATTGGATTGTCCGCAATCGCACGGTGGTAATGGAGTATGGCACTCGCGGTATCGCCTTGTCGAGCGGCGATGACGCCGAGGTTGCTCTCCGCCTCATCATAGTCGGGTTTGAGCGTGAGGGCATGCTCGTATGCTGCGCGCGCGCCGGCATTGTCGCCGGAACGCGCCAGCCCGATCCCTACGTTGTTAAAGGCCGGTTCGTACGTCGGCGCTAGCGCTGCGGCACGCCGGCTCAGCGCCAGCGCTTGATCTACATCGTTGCGTTCATAGAGGATTCCGGCAAGGGAGTTGAGCGCGATCGGCGACCGATCATCAATTTCGACCGCACGTTCCCAGAGCGTTCCGCCGTCGTGCCAGATTGCCGTTTGCTGCCAGGTCAGCACGCCAAGAACGCAGAGCAAAACGGCACCGATCCCTACCACAACGCGGCGCCAGCGTGGAGCGACGGCGAGCCATGAACTGGACACCAGCAGCGCGAGCGACGCACCCGAATGATAGGTATAGCGGTCTGCAGCGATTTGCGGCCCATTCTGGACGACGCCAAGCATGGGCAAGGTGACAACGAAAAAGATCGCCCAGGCTGCAGCCAGCGCCGGCCACCGGCGACGAAACACCACTGCAAGCGCCGAGATCACCAGCACCACCCCTATGCCCTCGAGAACTCGTGGCTCAGTGAGACGGATGTCCCCGGGTAGCTCATAGAGTGGCGAGAGGCCAGTAGGGAGCAGCGTCTTCCTCACGTAGAATGCGAGTCCATAGGCGGAGACGCCAAGCTTTTGCGCGACGCTGAGCTGTGCGGGCGGATGGAGGGCGACGATCGAGAGCAGCGCGAATCCGGATGCGAGCACACCAAACGGGATGATCTCGATCAGCACCCGTCGGCTCTTGGCATCGCGAACACCGTGCAGTCGGCGCAGCGGATAGATGTTGAGCACCAGCAGCACAGCAGGAAGCGTCATCACGGTGGCCTTCGAGAGCAGCGCGGCCGCGAATGCAATCACGCTACACCAGTAGTACCTGCTGCGCGCAGCCGGATCGGCCGTGGAACGCAGGTAAAGCAAGATGCTCACGACCAGCAGAAGCAAGGAAACGACGTCTCGGCGCTCGGTCACCCATGCCACCGACTCCACGCGCAAGGGGTGGATGGCAAACAGCAGCGCCCCGCCGGCCGCCAACCCTCTCAGCTCATTACGCGGCTCGTCCACTTGTGCGGCACCCATCCGTGCACGTATGAGAAGCTGCAGAAAAAGCTGATAGAGGAGCGCGGAATTAACCGCGTGCAGGATGACACTGGTGGCATGGTAGCCAGACGGATTCATGCCCCACAACTCGTAGTCGAGTCCGAGCGTCATCCAGCTCAGCGGCGTGTAGTGGCCGAGGTGGAAGGTGGTCCACATCCACGAAAGCTGCGAGAAACCGAGCCCTCGATAATTCTGGTTGGAAACGAAGTTCGTGGTGTCGTCCCACGTTACGAAGTTGAGCCCGAACGCTCGGCCGAACACGCACGCGGTGACGGATGCGAGACATGCCACTACCAGCCACGACGGCACGTCGCGACGCCGAGTCGGCGCTCGCGATGCATTGGATTTTCCTGGCATTGGGGCGTGTGGTGGGCGGACGACTCACAATGTCGTCGGCGCGTGAGAGTGCCGCCAGAGCCGGTGGAGCGCTGGACAGGGTCAGCCAATCACGACATGTTGAGCGTCGATCTGATCTTCACACTCAGACTCTGACACCTCCATGTGTTCATCCAGACTCCGCACGCGGCTTGCTGCGTCATCACTGTCATGGGTGCTGATGGCGTCGGGCTGCGCCACCGGAACGTCGCGGCCTGACGCCGAAACCGTTCGCATTGGAGGTACAGGTGGTGGATTGCTCCGGACCCGTGGCGGCGAAGCGGAGAAAACCTCGTCCGTGGACGTGCCTATCGCGCAGGCGTGGAGAGTGCTTCCGCAAATCTATGACTCACTCGGAATTGCGTTAACCGACATCGATCCGGCAGATCATACGCTCGGCAACACCGGCATGAAGGCCTACAAGCACCTCGGCGGCGTTCCGCTCAGCACTTATCTCGAATGCGGCAGCACGCAAGCCTTTCCGAGCGCGGACACATATCAGGTACAGCTCTCGGTGCGGACGAGTGCCGAGTCGTCGGGTGAGATAACGATGCTCAGTACTTTGGTTGAGGCGGTGGCTCGACCGCTGGCATTCGGTGGAGAATACGTTCGCTGCTCCAGCAGGGGCGTGCTGGAGGCAAAAATCGCCGCAATGATCGGCCCCGCACCTCGGAAAAAGTAGTCCTGCTTCTCGGCTTCGTGGGGCGTTATCGGTGCAAAGATCTGCATCGACGCACTGTATCCCGCTCCGTATATTCGCAGCGTGATGAATCGCACGAGTGAGCTACACGCGTCTGCACGGCCATTCTCGCGTAGACATCGGGTCACTCAACGCGAGGCCTCGAGCCCGTGATTTATTTCAGGCCTACGACTGGTTGCTCGTTGACGCGCGCGCGATCGGCGCGAATAGCAATGCTCTGGGCGTTCAGCGTCGCATGCACCGACAACGCTTCTCCTCCCGCTTGGCACCAGGAGGCGGGCTATCGATGGCGTGAACTCGTGGTTCCGTCGGGCGTGGCGGGCTTCACGCACATGGAAGGCAGGCGCGATGCGATTTCATTCACAAACACTGCGAGTGATTCGCTGCTGCTTGGCAACCGCATCCTCGGACAAGGAGCGGGGGTCGCGCTTGGTGATGTCGATGGCGACGGAAAAGTCGACGTCTTCCTGGGGAATACCGGCGGGTGCAGTGCCCTTTTCCGTAACCTCGGCAACTGGAAGTTCGAGGACGTCACGAAGCAAGCGGGCGTCGGAGTGTGTGATCGGAACACGACGGGCGCCGCGCTCGCGGATGTCGATGGCGATGGCGACCTCGACCTGATCCTGCTGTCAACACGCGGACCGAATGCAATTTTCCTGAATGACGGCAGCGGCCGATTCAGCGAGCGTCGCAATCTGGGTCTCGACCCCG
>JBBQHJ010000330.1:0-5497 GCA_038323865.1 Gemmatimonadales bacterium | reverse complement strand
TAGTACAACGATTTTGGATCTGCCGCCGAGAACACGAGCGGCTGGGTCCAGTCGGCGCGGTCTACGCCTTGTTTTGTTGGATCCGCAGTGCCGCGAATCGGCGTGTTGGTCTCGAGGTCGTACCGCTGCCCCGTGCCGCCGAAGATCACCCCGGGATTCAGACGGTCGCCCGCAGTGTATCCGCTCTCGCCGCCTGCCCCAACGGGCTCCCAATCGCGCATGGAGATCTCACCGAATTTTCCGCGTGAGCGAACGCCAACCGCGCCGGAGTCCTGCTGTGCACCGGTCACCCAATACGGGGTGCGATAGTCGATGGAGATGTGATAGAGCTGTGCCGTGGGTTGGTTGAGCCACGAGCTCCACGTCACCGCCTTCGCGTCATCGGCCGTTGCGTTGCGCGTGATGATCGCGCCCTGATCGCTTGCAACGATCATGGTGTTCGAGTCATCGGGCGACACCCACGCCTGATGGTAGTCGTCTCCGCCGGGTGATCCGCGCAGCGCGACCCATGTCTTGCCGCCGTCCTTGGAGCGGCTCACAGAGACGTTCGGCACGTACACGATGTCTGCATTCTTAGGATCGACGGTGACTTTCTCGAAATACCAGCCCCGACCCCAGAGCGCGCTGTCGCCCGACATCTTCGTCCACGTCACGCCAGCATCATCGGAGCGGAAGAATCCGCCCTGACCGGGCGGTGACGTTGCGGGACGACCATTCGCCGCAGGTGCTGGAGCTGGCGCCGTAGGATCAGGCACAAGGCAATCGACCACCGCGTACACACGCTGCGGATTCGTGGGCGCCACGGCGATTCCCGTTCGTCCAATGCCCTCCGCCGGCAGCCCCTTGGTGAGCTGCACCCACGTGGCGCCGCCGTCGGTGGACTTGAAAATCCCGCCGCCCGGACCATTCGTCGGGGCATACGTGAACCACGGTGGACGACGCGTGTTCCAGAGCCCCGCATACACGACGTTCGAGTTTGTCGGATCGATCACGACTTCCACCGCGCCGACATCCGGACCCTTGTTGAGCACGTGCTGCCAGGAACGACCGCCGTCGGTGGACTTGAACACACCACGCTGCGCATTCGGCGCATACAACTGACCAATCGCCGCAACGAACAGGACGTTCGGATTTCGCGGATCCACCGCGATCTTGCCGATGTGATGTGTCTCGTCGAGCCCGATGTGCGTCCACGTTTTTCCGGCGTCGCTGGACTTGTACATGCCATTGCCGAAGCCATTGGAATCGCGAAGACTGCTTTCGCCGCTGCCGACGTAGACGATGTCTGGCGCCGATGGCGCGACACTGATCGCACCGATGCTGGCCACTGGCTGAGAATCGAACACCGGCGTCCACACACGACCCCCGTCGACCGACTTCCACACTCCGCCATTCACTGAGCCGAAGTAGAACTCATTCGGCCTGCTCGGCACTCCGGTCGCGGCAACGACGCGACCACCACGGAACGGTCCGAGCAACCGCCAGCTCATACCTCCCGTGATCCGCGAAACATCGAGCGGTGCCACACGCACCATGCCGTTCGACTCAGCCCACGCTGCAGATTCGAGAAACCGGTCGAGCGCCGGCGACGCCAACGTCAGTGCGGCGGCGGAAGTGGCAGAGCGTCGCAGGAAGTCGCGGCGCGAAAAATTGGACATGTCTACTTCTCCCTGGTGAATCTCATGTTGCGCGCTCGGCCAGCCCAGATACCGAATGCTATGGGTGTGCCGCGCTTGTCTTTCGCGAATTGTATCGTGCCGCGACTGGACACGAAGGTGTCTGGAATTGACGGCCGCACGACGAGGCTGTCCGTTGCGCCTTGGCTGACAATGAGCACCGAGTCGCGAGCAACTACCTTGATGCGCGCGTCGAGCTCGTCACTCCAGTAACTGCCCGCATAGGCCTCCAGCTCCTTTGCCGACGGCTTGCTCTGCACACTCGGCACGAACACGGTCGTGTCGGCACCGATGATCTGCATCATGTGTGCAACCTTGTCGCCGCGCATCTCGAACGCGAACTCGTTGGCGCCGACACGGAAGTGATCCGGGCCCATGGGAATCATCGGGCGATTGCCCGGCACAACGACCACGAGCATTGTGTCGCGCACCGCGAGATTCGCGATCAGCTCTGGATTCGGGCCGACATAGACGCCCGCATACTTCTTCAGCTGATCCGTTGGTACGCGCACGGCACCTGCGAGCTGCACCGGCCGCGGCGTCTTGCCGAGTACCGCGAGCAGTGAGGTCTGTGCAAGGCCGGTTGGGTTCGCGCCGTCGCCCGCATTGCACATCACGGCGATGCTCGCCTTCTCATCCGGGTAGCGCGCGAGCCACGTGCGATAGCCCGCCGTGGATCCGCTGTGCGAGATCTCCCTCATGCCTTCGCGCGAGCCGACCGAAACGCCGAGCGCGTAAGGAATACGCTTTCCGCTGTTGAGCGTCATCTGCGTGGTGAGTGACTGCACCAACGCCGCGCCGTCTGGCAATGCGGAGGGATTGTCGAGGAACGCATTCCACGTGAGCCAATCACCGACGGTGGTGAGCAATCCGCCGCTGCCGATGACATTGGTGAATGGCATGTCCTGCGTGTAGCCGGTGCGCGCTGTGCCATTGTACGCCATCGCGCGACCTTTCACGATCTTGTTGAAATCGGCGCGCCACTGCGTGTGCGTCATGCCGAGTGGCGTGAAGATGCGCTCCTGTGTGAACGTGGTGAACGGCATGGCGCTCACACGTTGCACGATGATGGACGCGAGAATGTAGCCGGTATTGCTGTAGAGATATTCGGCGCCGGGTTCGAAGTTGAGTGTCTTCTGGTGCGAGGCGATTTCGAGGATCGTTGCAGGACTGTGGACGTGCGTGCCCGCCGGCTGTCCCTTCAAGTCCGCGAGCCCGTACCAGTCGCGCAGTCCGCTCGTGTGCGTGAGCGTGTTGCGGATCGTGATTGGCTTCCCGAAGTCGTGCATCTCGGGGAGATACTTCCGGATGTCGTCGTCGAGGGAGAGCTTGCCCTCCTGCGCGAGCAGCACGATGGCGGTTGCCGTAAACTGCTTGGCGACGGATCCGCTCTCGAAGATAGTCTCAGGTGTGTTGGTGACGCCGAGCTCCATGCTGGAGAGCCCGTACGCGCGTGTGAGAACAATCTTGCCGTCGCGAGCGATGCCGATGGCGCAGCCGGGCATGTCGGGTCCGCCGGCGATGGCGAATGCGCGATCGATTCTCACGATCACACTATCAGGCAGGCTCGTGATGCCAGCTTGTTGTGCACTGGCATTAGATGCCGTGGTAATCAGTAGGGCAATTAATACTCGGCGCATTCGACTCATCGGATTGGGGAACTACATGAACAGCGCGTTCTTACATGCAACAGATGCATGTAGTTATCGCTTTTGCTCAAGGAACAATCGCAACCTTGTCGACTTTCGATCCATACTTCTGGAACCAGCTCCGCATATACAACTGTGTCCGAAGATAATTCGACGGCTTCGACGACGTCCCGTGCCATTCGTCATTGAAACGAATCATCGCCGTCGGCACCTTGCGCAGTTTGAGCGCACGATAGAACTGCTCCGTCTGTTCCATCGGAGTACGCAAATCATTCACGCCCGTCATCAACATGGTCGGTGTCGTCACGTTGCCGGCATACATGAGCGGTGACCGCTTGAGATGTTCGGTCGCATCTTCCCACGGCAACTTCTCAAAGTTGTAGTACCAACCTGCGCCGTCCGTCGTCCCGACAAAACTCACCCAGTTGATCACCGGGCAATTGCTCGATGCCGCAGCAAAGCGATTCGTGTGGCCAACAATCCACGCCGTCAACACACCGCCGCCGCTACAGCCATACACGAACATGTTCTTTGTGTCCACATAGCCCCGACCAATCACCGTGTCCACACCGGCCATCAAGTCATCGAAGTCCTTGCCGGGATACGCATTCTTGATCGCGTTGCCGAACGCACTGCCATACCCAGTGCTGCCGCGCGGATTCAGATACAACGACACGTATCCGTTCGCCGCCTGATCCTGCCGCGCGAAGTTGAAGCCGAGGTTGTACATGGCGTGCGGTCCGCCGTGGATGTCGAGCACGAGCGGATACTTCTTGGCCGGATCGAAATCCACGGGCTTCACGATCCATCCCTGGATTTTCATTCCGTCCTTCGACGTCAGCCACACTTCTTCGCTTGCGCCAAGCTTCTTGCCCATCAACACATCACCGTTCACATCGGTGAGCCAGTTCAGCTGCGCCGGCGTCTTGAGGTTGAACGCCACAATGTCATTGGGATGCGACGAGGTGCTCATCACGCCGGTCGCCATGCCGTTTGCATTGATCGACGAAACCGCGAGCACCTGCTTGCCTTGCGTGACAGGCTTCACGTCGCCGGCAACCGATACGAAATACAGATTGCGCGAGCCCTCGCTCTCGGCGTCGAAATAGAGACCGCTGCCATCCTTCGCCCACGTGAGATTGGTCGGACTGCGATCCCACTTCGGTGCGACGAGATGATGACCGCTGCCTTCCGCGTTCATGAGGTAAAGCTTCGAATCGGTCCACGTGTCGCTCGTGGAGTCGTAGCCCGTGTACGCGATCCACTTTCCATCTGGAGACGGGATTGGATTGCCATCTGGTCCGCGACGCGTCGTGAGCTGGCGGATCTGACCAGTGGCGACGTCAACCCTATAGATGTCCGATTCGCGCCACTGATATTCGGCGTCATTCATCCGGAGGCCACTGAACACGATGCTCTTGCCGTCGGGCATCCAGTGCGGCGCGCCGTGGTTGTAGGCACCGCTCGTGATCTGCCGAGGTGTTCCGCCGTTGTCGGCCGAGAGTGCGAAGATGTGGGTGTTGCCGTCTTCGATGAATCCCTGGCGGTCGGCGCGGTAGTTGAGCTTCTGGACAATACGTGGCGCTTCCGTCCACTTCGCGCCCTTCGGCGCGGCCGGCATGTCGATGCGCCAGTCGTTGCGTGCCGGAACGAGCATCGAGAAGGCGAGCCACCTTCCGTCGGGCGACCATTCGATGTTCGACGGCGTTTCGGTGAGTCGGCTGAGCTGCGTGACCGCTCCCTCGGCGTCCATCCAGCGGACAAAGACCTGTGCCTTTTCCGGCGTCGGGCCGCTTGCTTCGGGCGTGTTCGTGAAGGCGATTCGCGTTCCGTCGGGGGACCAGCGCGCGCCGGCGCCCTTGATGAGGAAGCGGGCTCGCGAGCCGTCGGCATTCATGATCCACAGCGACGACTCCCATTTGTCGTTCATCTTGTCGACCCAGCGCCTCGTAAAGACGATCTGCTTGCCGTCGGGCGAGAGTTGGGGATCCTGGACGGCCTCCCAGTCCAGGTAGTCGCTCAGCGCGAGCCGGTCGCTGCGCCGCTCGGCGGGGGCCGATTGCGCGAGGATGGGGAGGGGGGCCACGAGGAGGAACGAGAGCAACGGCAGAAAACGGGAGGCGGTTCGCACGGGATCTCCTGTTGCGGGTATCACAGCTTTCATCTTAGAGT
>JBBQHJ010000329.1:0-5501 GCA_038323865.1 Gemmatimonadales bacterium | reverse complement strand
CCCATGGCCGTCTGTCCTGTGCCGCATCCGGTCTGCGTGGCACCGCGGAAGAGAACGAGCCGCGCGTCGTGATACTGTGCGCCATACTTCGGAAGCACCTGCGCCCAGGTGCTCTGAATGTCGTCCAGCACGAACGACACGAAGTGCACTTCCGGCTCCTCACGAGCGGAATCGGCCGGCGCCAAGCGGCCGTCCGACTGCGCAACGGTATTGGTCCCGGTACTGACGTCGTTGAAGAAATTGTGGCCAAAGACTAGGCTCAACACCAGCAGCACGACTGTACCGCCGATGCCCATCCCTGCTCCGCCAATACCGCGTGAACCGCGGCGATCTTCGAGATTGGAGCTGCGACCTTGATCCTTCCACAGCATGGCAAATCCTCGAGTGGGTTCCGCAGACGAAAAGCAAGAAGTCGGCCCCACGGTGCCGAGCCGATCAGCTGTCGATGATTACCGCTCTCGCGTCACCTTCCGCGCGGTGCCTGGAAAGGGACGCGGGGTCGTCGTAGCCGAAGACTGCGACGCCGGAGTCGAAGTGGAAAGGGCGCCGGTCATTCTCATTCCCGGGAATGAGTTGCCCGAGTTCGAGCATCTCTCGGTATTCGACCAGTATTTGTTGTACTGGAGCGACGAGCGCGGCGCCGAGCTGGCGATGGGGTGCGGATTGTTGATGATCTATAATCACTCATCCAATCCAAATGTCGAATTGCAGGACGGCCCCGATCCGCTCACGATGTCCGTCGTCACCACTCGGCCCGTGAAGGCCGGTGAGGAATTGATGTACGACTATGACGTGGAGCTATGGTTTGACGATGTGGCCCATAGTTGACGGCGGTTTTGGTCGGGCGTTTTCCGGCCCGATTTTTCATCAGAACAAAACAACAAAAAATGACGAATTCAACTTCGCCTCGTTTTTGTTGTTTTCGTCTTGATAGCAGTGCAATGGCGTCCAACGCAAACGTCAAAACGTTGAGTTCGGCCCAAACCACTCGACAATCCGCGGTCCCAGCCGGTCCGAGTAGAAGAGCACCTCGGGAACGTCCATTCGTAGCGCCGCCACCGCAGTGGGCCACGCGATGAATTTCTGATTGCGCATGGTCGGCGCGCCGAACTGCGTCGTCATCCGTTCAGTCAGCGCACTGGAGTCGGCTGCGGTGGTCATGATCCACACCATCTCGAGGCCGTCGTCGCTGAAGACGAACTCCGCATGGCGAGGGCTGCCCTCGAAGACAAAACCTTCGCAGTCAATCTGGAATTGCTTCTCGGTCAATCCCCGTAGCACACGAAACACGGGGATCTCCCGCACCGTGGCCCTGGTGCATTGGTTCGAGAGCGGGTCGCGTAAATCCGCGAGCGCCCATCCAAACCGGATCACAGCGGGTCGCAACGGACGCGGGCGTGCAGACAGCGTTGCCGCCGTCGCCGACGGAAGTGAGAAACTGAACGGCATCTGCACTGTCTGCGACACCGGCTTACCGCCAACCATCGCCGTATTGAACGTCATCAACGGCAGCGCGTCCTTCACCGCCTGCGTGAACAACTCATGGGGCGACTTGATCGCCTTGAAGGAACCGGGAACGAACCGACCACTGTCGTCGACGACGAATTGCGCGAGGACTTCGCCGTCGATCCGCGCGGCCATCAACGATGGCGGATACGGAATCACCGCGTTCGCCTTCACGGTCGCCTGCTTTTCCACTTCGAACGGGAGATGGGGTTTGCTCGAAGACGACGCGACCTGCGCGAGCAGTCCGCCATGGAAGCCCGCGCAGGAGAGTAGAAGCAGTACAACGCTGAACATTCGCTTCACGCCATGATTCCTCGCACCTCGCCCCTGGACCCTGGCACCTCAGGGTACCGGTTTTCTCACTGTCGGATATTCAATTCCCAACTGCTTGAGATACGAATCGTATTTCGCCGGATCGTAGTAGAACTTCTTCATCTCCGGACGATACTTCGCCATCACGGCCTCATTGAGCCAGATCGGCGGCTTGTCCGTTGGCGCGAAGAACGGCCGGTACTTCGTCGTCTTTGTCTGTACGTTGTTGAAATAGTCCCATGCATCAGCAACGACCTGCGGCGTGAGCAGGATGTCGAGCATCGTCATCGCCTGTACCTTCGCACCCGCCACCACACCCTTGTGCGCAATCGGCGTGGCCATCGAAATGGCATTCGCCCAGTTGTGCCCGGGCATACCCGGAATGTTCGACGGATAATTCAGCGTAATGGTTGGTACCACCCAGCTGACGTCTCCAATGTCGTCGGACCCGCCGCCTGTGCGATTGGTTGCCGGACCGCCGAGGTTGCCGGGCCGCACGGACAACCCACTGTCAGGCTGGCCCAACTCACGCTGAATGCCCTTCGCGAGTGTCTGGTCCTTCTCGTCCCACGTCGGCATTCCCACCGTCTTGATGTTCTGATACATCGCCTCGGCGATGGGACGCGAGAAGTGTCCACTCCAACCTGAACCGACCATCATCACGGTGTCGATCTGCGTGCCCGTCTGAAGCACGGCACCTTGCGCCATCTTCTTGGCGTCCTCGAACATCGCGAGCGTCTTTTCGTAATCGAGATTGCGGAAGTAGAACCAGATGCTCGCCGTGCTCGGCACCACGTTGGGCTGGTCGCCGCCATCTGGAATCACATAGTGCGACCGCTGCGCGAGCTCCATGTGTTCGCGATGGAATTCCCACGCGTTCGCCATGAGCATCACGGCATCGAGGGCGCTCTTGCCGCGCCACGGCGCACCAGCCGCGTGCGCACTCGAGCCCTTGAACTTGAAGATCGCCGAGATGAGCGCGTTGGAGCCTGACTGTCCCCAGGAAACACTGAGACTCTGTCCCACATGTGTGAACAGCGTGATGTCCACGTCCTTGAACACGCCGTCGCGCACGAGCCACGCCTTGCCAGACATCAATTCTTCGGCGACGCCCGGCCACAGCACCAGCGTACCGGGAATCTTGTCGCGCTCCATGATTTTCTTGACAACAAGCGCCGCTGCGATGTTGAGCGGCATGCCCGAGTTGTGTCCCTCGCCATGTCCTGGCGCGCCAACGATCATCGGATCCTTGTAACCGACGCCCGGCTTCTGTCCTGCCTGCGGGATATCGTCGATGTCGCTGCCCAGTGAGATCACCGGCTTACCGGAACCCCAGCGCGCTACCCACGCCGTGGGGATTCCCGCGACGCCACGTTGCACCTTGAAGCCGTTCTGCTCGAGGATGCCCGTGAGATACTTGGACGTCTCGAACTCCTGAAAACCCAGTTCGCCATAGGAGAAGACCTGATCCACCATCTGCTGGATCATCTTCGCCTTGCCGTCGATTTCCTTGGCGGCTTCGGCTTTGAGCGCATCGAGCTGTGGCGTCGATACGTATTTGTATTTGATCGAGTCGGCAGCACTGTTTTCACCGCGCTGTGCGTGGAGCGGTGCTGCCACCAGCGACGCTGCACAGGCGAGCAGCGCAAGGCGTGAAGAGGAACGGGCCATCGGAGACTCCGAGATGTGGGGACAGGTCGGACGAATTAGCGCACAGGGGAAAGCGCGTGGCGCGCGTCAATATGTCATGCGAAACGGCCCGCCACGAGTGACCCTGCTTTGCCGCATCCAGCCCTCCCCTTACGTTTCCACAGCATGACTGAACAGGCGACCGGACGCAGGCCCATCACCGGGCGCCGCGTGCATCACAGCGCGGGAGAGAGCATGGTCGTGGCTGTCGAAGCCACCCGGCTCGCTCGCGAGGTGCGCGGCATCGGTCGCTACGTGCGTGCATTGCTGCCGAGATTGGTTGCGCAGCGCCCGGGCATTCGGCTCGTGCTGTTCGTCCGGAGCCTGAACGATTCCCAGAAGATCCGTGCGCTGTTCGACGAGGACGTCCAGTCACGCGTGGACATCCGCACCGTGGGCTCCATGACGCGCAGCGGCGCTGACGTATTCTGGTATCCGTGGAACACCACGGGCCCGACCCCGCGAAAGGGCTGTGCTGTTGTCACCATGCACGACGTTGTGCCCATCGCGCATCCCGATCCGCGACTTCGCGGCACATACAAGAATCTTCGCTGGCGCATCAAGTATCGCGCGGCCGCCAAGCGCGCCGACTTGATCATCACCGACTCGAAATTCTCCGCCGACGAAATCCACCGCACCCTTGGCGTGCGCCAGGATCGTATGCGCGTGGTACTCCTTGCGGCCGACGACTTCGACCCGATCGCCGAGGCGGGCGACAAAACTACCCTCGAGAAACTCGGCGTGAAGTCGCCGTATGTTCTCGTTGTCGGAGCCGGTGACCTACGCAAGAATCTGTCACTGCTCGACACGGCAATGCCTCGAGTACACGAGGCGCTGCCCGATCTCATGCTGGTGCTCGCGGGTCCGCGCCGGAAAAGCGGCAGGGGGAAGGAACCATGGCGACGCACGCTTGGTTTTGTGAGCGACGCCGAGCTCGCGGCGCTGTTCCGTGGCGCACACGCGCTGGTGCAGCCGTCCACCTACGAGGGCTTCGGCCTGCCCGTGTTGGAGGCCATGCAGTTCGGCACGCCGGTGATCTGCGCCTATGCGTCGTCGTTGCCGGAAGTTGCCGGCGAGGCAGCCGCATGGATCGACCCGCACGACCCGGACGAATTGGCGCGCGTCATCATCGATGTCGTGACCGATCCCGCGCGCCGCGAGCAGATGGCGAACGCGGGCCGCGCCCAGGCGGCGCGGTTCAGCTGGGACAAGACGGCGCGCGAGACCCTCGAAGCTTTCGATGAAGCGCGGGCGGCGTATCAGCGGCAGGGTTGAACTGCGGAGGTACGGCGCCCCTCGCTTTGCTCAGGGCGACAGACTTTCGTGGGTGCGGCGCCCCTCGCTTTGCACAGGGCGACAAACTTTCTGTCGTCCTGAGCGTAGCGAGGGACAACGTACCTCACGGAGTTGGCCGCGCGCGATCGAGCTGTTGAATCGTCGCGATCGACGCGGGACGCGTCTTCTTCAAACGCGCCGATACCTTCTCGGCTTGCTTCAGCACGCGGAGCACGTTCTCGCCCGCCACTTTTCGCAGCTCGGCGTCCGTCCAGCCGCGACGCGCAAGTTCGGCGAGTAGCATCGGAAACTTGCTGACATCCTCGAGGCCGACCACGGTCTCCGTGATTCCATCCAGGTCGCTGCCGATGCCGACGTGATCGACGCCCGCTACCTGTTTCACATGATCGATGTGATCGGCAACGTCGCTGAGATACGCGTTCGGGCGCGGATTCGCCTTGTTCCAATCGGCCATGGCGCGACGGACAGCGTTCGAGTCTGATCCGAAGCGACTGCGTGCATCGTTGAACACACGAGCACGTGCGTTGTCATGTTCGAATACCTTCTTGTTCGTAAAGGAATTCACGAACGGCACCATCACTACCCCACCATTTTTCGGCAGGCGGCGGAGAATCGAATCGGGCACATTGCGCGCATGATCCACCATCTCGCGTGAGCCGGAGTGCGAGAAGATCACCGGCGCCTCGGTGACGTCGAGC
>JBBQHJ010000328.1:0-5521 GCA_038323865.1 Gemmatimonadales bacterium | reverse complement strand
GAGGTGCTCGGCTCGGGGCGCAAGCTGTCGATGATGGACATGATGCGTCTTCAGACTGATTACACGTCGATTCCTGCACGTTCGCTCGTTCCGCTTCTCGCGTCGCTGTTGGCGACGAATGCGACGACGGAGCGCGCGCGGCAGGCGCTGCTCGCATGGGACGACATCGTGGACCGGAACTCCGTTGCCGCCGGTATCTATGAAGCGTGGTATCGCTTTCTTGCGCCGGCAGTGCTGGATGTGGTGGTACCGGCGGCCGCGCGCAGCAGCGCGCGGGGCATTCCCATGACGAGGATCATCGAGTGGCTCACCGTGCCGGGCACCGAGTTCGGTGCGAACCCCCTGGCGCGCCGCGACAGCGTATTGCTCTCGAGCCTCGACGCGGCAGTGGCCGACCTCACGAAGCGGTACGGCGCGGACATGAGCAAGTGGGCGTGGGGCGAATATCACCGCGCGCTTCTTGCGCACCCGATGAGTGCCGCGCTCAATGCCGAACAACGCGCGAAGTTCGAAGTCGGCTCGTGGCCACGCAGTGGCGACGGCAGCACGCTCGGCGTCACCGGCACCGGACCGACGCAGGCGTCGGGCGCGTCGTTCCGCTTCATTGTGGAAGCGGGCGACTGGGATGCAGCCGTTGGTATCAACACGCCCGGCCAGTCTGGCGACGTGAACAACCCGCACTACCGCGACCTGTTCGACCTCTGGAAGAACGACGGCTATTTCCCGGTGAAGTTCTCGCGGCCCGCGGTGGAGGGTGTGACCGAGGCACGCACGATCCTCGCACCCGCGGGAGTGCGGTGATGGTTCCTAGTCTGGCAGTCGCTGGCCAGTCGTCGCGTTCAATCACATCCCCTTCTTCTCGAGGCCATGGGCGGCCATCGATACGCGCTTGCCCTCGGATCGCACATGCACGCGCCGGAGCGTGTGTCGTACATGAGCGATG
Organism: Gemmatimonadales bacterium; assembly: GCA_038323865.1. Taxonomy (GTDB): domain Bacteria; phylum Gemmatimonadota; class Gemmatimonadetes; order Gemmatimonadales; family Gemmatimonadaceae; genus AG11. The sequence continues at coordinate 4,578 of JBBQHJ010000328.1, read as the reverse complement.
GCCTGGCGTTACGGTCTGACGTGAGCGCCGCGATCGTTGGCGGGAATGAGTTTAGTGGTGTGACCTTCCCATCCGGATTCAGCACACGATCGTCTTCCCTTGATGACAATCGCTCGAAGCACCACACGCCTTGGGTCCTGTCTGCCTGCTGCCGCGGCAATTTCCCGACTGCGCGGCGCGCTTGATCGGCGTAGCGTGGAGTGTGTGACCAGTAACTTCCGCGCGTTAGGAGAGCATATGTCGACTTCGCGAAGGGTCCATCGCTTCCACAGTTACAAACGCGATCCTTGCACACGGGGCCTTGTTTTCGTGCTGGCCGCGTCTGTGACGGCTTTTTCATCGATCGGCTCGCAGCATTTCCGTCCTAAGGAATCCGCACCGTTCGTGCAGCGAGCACTTTCTCTCGAAGTCCATGTCGACTACACGCGCAGCCGCCTCGATGGGTTCGCCAAGATAACGATGAAAAATTCGACGGACCGGTCCGTCGGTGTAGTACCCTTGCTGCTCAATCGGCTGATGAGCGTGACTTCGATCAGTGGCGAGGGAATCGCCTCACTCCCATTCACCCAGAACGTCCTGCGATTCGCGGACGATTCGATGAGGCAAGTGACGAGCGTTGCCGTCAAGCTCCCTCACCTGGTTGCGCCCGGCAAAGAAGTTTCGCTGAGAATCAAGTACGGCGGCAATCTGGTCGGCAACGTCGATATCGGTTGGCTGTATGTAAGAGACCGGATCGACACGACATTCACGATCCTCCGATCCGACGCGCTCGCATTTCCCATCATCGGCGTGACCGACGACGCTGCAAATCGCCGAGTGAGGTCCGAGGACTTTCGATATGAAGCCGCCGTGACCGTGCCGCGTGGATTTGTAGTCGCTACGGGCGGCACACTGGTCTCTACCAACCAGGTCAACGGAAACCTGGAGTGGCGCTACAAGAGCGACGGGCCGAGCCCCTTCCTCAATATTGCGATTGCTCGCTTCGAGACATTCGAAAGCGGCGGGATAAATGTGTTCGGATTTCCGGAGGATTCCACGGGCGCTCGCCGGGTTCTGAAGCGCACCGAAGATGCCATAGAGCTATACACGCTGTGGTTTGGTGCGCTCGGCACAAAGCCGAAACTCACAATTATCGAGATCCCCGACGGATGGGGATCACAGGCGCATCTCTTCGGCGGAATCATTCAGGAGGCCCCCGTGTTCAAGGATGCGGATGGCCAGGTCGCGCTCTATCACGAGCTGTCGCATTTGTGGAACGCGCCGGAGACCGACCATCCGTCTGCGCGATGGAACGAGGGACTGGCGATGTTCATGCAGGTGTACATGCGCGAAAAGCTCGAAGGGTGGAATGGTCGCGACGCGACAGTCGCGCGCAGACTCCACTCGCTTCAGCAGGCAGCGGCGCAGGACACCGTATTGAGAACGGTGCCGTTTGCGCAGTATGGTCAGCGCAACATGACTGGCTGGTCGTACAGCGTCGGCCAGGTGATGTTCGCCGTCCTGTACGAGATGGTGGGTGATGCCGACTTCAAGCGCATTGTTGGAGGCTTTTATCAGCAGCATCGAACCGGTGGCAGCACGAATGAATTCGTTGCGTTCGCCAAGCGAACGACGAGCCGCGACCTGAACCGCTTCTTCAACGATTGGTTGTATACGACGCGGTGGGTTGGATTGGTTGACGAGAAAGCGACCATCAGGAGCCTGGCGGATGGCTACTCCGCCCACTGACGAGAGGTAGCGGTCTCACGCTGAAGAACGCGGGCGACGCCGACTGGAGGCGCCAGCCTGACCCATGCGGGTTGGGATCGCGGAACCATTCACTCCGGCCGACGCCACCGCAGGCCAGCAAAGCGCGCGAAGTTCGCATCATCGGTCACCCATTCGCAGCCGTGTTCGATGGCCAGCGCGGCGTACCATGCATCGGATACCAGATTGCCAGTCACACGGGACTGATTCATCAACGTGATGAAAATTTCCCAGTGCCGGTCGCCGGGCGCGATGATGACGGCATTGCTCGACGCGCGCAGGGCGACGACGAACGCCTGCGCCCGCGCCGCCGGCGTGGGGGGATTGAACACGCGCGGATGAGTGAGCACTCGCAGGGCTCCACTCAAGACCAGATCGCGAACCCCAAACGGTTCCGGGGCGTTGCGGAGCGCATTGACGTACGCGTGAACTGCCACGTGGCGCGGTGCATCGGATCGCATGGCGTTCACCACGACATTCACGTCGAGCAGGACCATGACCTACCTGCCCCGCATGCGATCTTCCAGGGCATTCGCGTCTGCGAGGTCGACTCGCGGCTGCAATCCCTTGCCGTGATACGTTGGCAGCGGTTCAGCGACACGTTTTCGCGTCACCGATCGGCGCAGTTCGTAGCGCAGGGCGTCGGCGAGCAGGTCCGTGAACGTGCGGCCGGTATCGCGTGCCCGCTGTTGCGCGGCCGCGAGCAGAGCATCGGGGAGTCGTACCGTGGTGCGCGTCATAGGTAAACGTTTTCCCGGTGACATATGTATGTCAAATGGCACGCACAGGGATCTGATGCGGGTCTCAGCGATGCTCGATGCTCGTGTAGCGCATGTGGTGCCGGAGCAGGATCTTTCGCTTCAGGAACTCACGCCCGCTATCGCGGCCACGGCATCGCACCTATTCAGCATGCAGCCCGCCTACGAAATCCGCACTACCAACCTTCGCCCGCACAGTGGCGACAGATCTTCCGCTACCAACGCATCGGCAACACTCACCGTGAGTGATGCAGCGGGTCACATGCTCCGTGCGCTCACGCCCACGACGACGCGCGGCATCAATCGTGTGGTCTGGAACCTCCGTGATGCGGACGTCCCCATCCGAAGTGGCGGCGGCGAAGATGACGACGAAGGCGGCGCGCGGGCTGCATCGCCCGGACCGCTCGTACTGCCAGGCACCTACACGGTTTCACTCTCGGCGGGCGGCGTCACCACCACGCAGAAGGTGGTGGTGCGCGAGGATCCGCGGCTCAAGGTCTCGGCGTCGAATCGTGCGGCGTGGACGGCATGTCAGCGCCGTCGCCGCTGTGGCCACGCACTTCAGTCCTGTGGCGGAACGTGCGCGGAAGTCCACCGCCACCGATGCAAAGACGGTGGACCTGTGCCCGCGGCAGACCAGAAGGCGCAGCTGGCGTATTGCCAGAAATGGCGAAGGAGCTGGGTTCGGCGTTTCGATGATCTGCACCCGACTATTTCCGTACGCGCGCCGTTCATGAGCGGCCCGCCACCATGCTACCGCAACTTCACCCCGGAAAACCAATGATTCGTCTCGCTTCTTCGAAATCGCGCGCGCTGATTACGGCGTCTCTCGCACTGGCGCTTGCCGCACCGCGCACCGTCTCCGCGCAATCGAACGTTGCCACTGATCCCGACGTCCTGGGTGCTGAACGCCTCTTCTCGGCGTGGATGGAAGGGCAGCTCGCGTATCGCGGCTTGCCCGGCGTGGCCGTGGGAGTCGTGTACGACCAGCAGCTCGTGTGGGCGACGGGCTTCGGCTTTGCGGATATCAGGAACAAGATCCCGATGACGCCGCAGACAAAATTCCGCATGGCGTCGCACAGCAAGATGTTCGCAGCGATCGCGATCATGCAGTTGCGTGAGGACGGGAAGCTCCGTCTCGATGATCCGGTTCAGAAATACCTGCCGTGGTTCCAGGCGAAGCCTGCGGGTGACGACGACGGCGTGATCACGATCGAGCAGTTGCTGTCGCACGTCTCGGGCTTGCAGCGCGAGGCCGGCGATCACTGGTCGAGCAACGAATTCCCGACGATTGACGAGTTGAAGACGCTCTACTCGTCGCGCCAGTCGGCGTTCGCGCCGAGCGTGCGATGGAAATACTCGAATCTCGCGTTTGCCGTGGCGGGCGCGATCGTCGAGCAGGTGACGGGTCAATCGTGGGCCGAGTACGTGGAGAGGAATATTTTCAAGCCGCTCGGAATGACCGAGTCCAGCGTGGACAAGAACGTCCCCGGACTCACGGTCCCGTACGGCCGCCGCATGCCTGACGGTACGCGTGAAATCATTCCGTTCATCGATGCTCGTGGCATGGCTGCAGCCACTGGTGTGACCTCTAATGTCACCGACATGGCGAAGTTCGTTTCGGCGAATTTCCGGCGCGGTGCGCGCGGCGGCTCGCAGATCGTGAGCAGTGGTTCGTGGCGTGAGATGCATCGCGTGCGCGCCGTCGAGAACAACTGGATGAGCGGCACGGGGCTCGGATTCGACATGCGTCGTATCGGCGACAAGACGTACGTGGGACACGGCGGCGGCTACCTTGGCAACACCACGCAGACGCAGATGCAGCTCGATGATAAAGTCGGCGTGATCGTGCTGACGAACACCAACGATTCGAACGTCGGTGATATCGCGCGGCAATTGATAGTCACTGTCGGTGCCGCGGTCGCGAAGGCGGGCGCGCAGAAACCGGTGATGGTAGCGTGGGATCCGGCGTGGGAGCGGTTCGCCGGATTGTATCGCGGGCAGTGGGGCGATGTGCAGGTCGTGGTACTGAACAAGAAGCTCGTGTTCGTCACACCAAATGGGGCGAATGTCG
>JBBQHJ010000327.1:0-5542 GCA_038323865.1 Gemmatimonadales bacterium | reverse complement strand
ACGAAGCTTCTGCTCCGCGAGTCGGCGAGCGGCAGTCTCGCGCTCGTCGGCGATGCACGCTTCCCCACTGGTGACGAAACTGACCTCCTCGGCTCCGGCCACTTCTCGGCGCGCGGACTCGCGGTGTTGTCGGGACGGTCCGGTGACTTCTCGCCACACGCGAACGTTGGCTTCCTCTATCGAGCCGGTCCAACGCAGAACAGCGCCGTGCTTGGCACCGCCGGTTTCGACACGCAGATCTCGAAAGAAATCACGATGGCAGGTGACCTCGTGAGCGAACTGCAAGTTGGCCACTCGAAGCTCCTGCTTCCCGAGCCAGTACAGTTTCAGGCGCCGTACGTTCGCACCGTGTCTGCGACGTCGATTCCGGAAACGCGTGATGACATCGTCAACGCGTCGTTCGGTTTCAAGGTCGCAACATCGAGTTCGCTGCTGTTTGTCGCCAATGCCCTGGCGCCGATCAATCGCGGCGGGCTCCGTGCGAACGTGATCTACACGGGCGCGATCGAGTACAGCTTCTAGCTAGCGGATGGACACGAAGTGCCAGCCATTGCCGTCACGCTTCACGGTAGCTTGTAACGACAATGGCTGGTGCTGGTCGCGACCTTTGGCCGTCACGAAATCGTAGGCGCCAGTCAACGTTCCCTCGGCGCTCGCTCCCTCGACCTGCAGGTTCGACATGCCCAAGGTCGCCTTGATCGAGCGTACGCTCTTGAAGAAGTCGTCGAACGCGTTCGCCTGCGTCGAGGACATCTCAGGATAGAGCCGCCGCAGCTTGCCGATGTCGCGCGACTCGATCGCATGCGCGTAATCCGCTACGAGAGCCGCGATGTCACGGCTCGGATTGCCCACTGGTGCGGTGGGAGGAGCCGCTGAAACGATCGGTGCCGTCACTGGCAGCGGTGGGGCCTGCGCCACCTGCTGGCGCGCCGCATTTTCACGGGCCGTCTGTTGCGTGGCGGCATTCGCTGCTGCAATTGCTGTCGCGCGCGCGCCGTTCTCGGCTTCGCCCCAGGAGGTGATCGCCGAGTTCAACGCTTGCATGGCTTCAGACCGCTTGCCAGATGCGGCAAGCTTGTCTGCCGACTTCTTGAGACCATCTCCACCCTGCAGTTGGTCGACCGTAGCACCCGCGTCCGTCGCGCGCTTGCGCATCTGCATGGCCGTCGCCTCCAGCGACTTGAGGAGCGCCGGATCGAGTTGGGCTGCTTCCGGCTTGACCCGCGACGCTGTATGTGCGGGCGTCTTGTCTGGTGTAGTCGGAGCGGGCGCGGTTGGAACTGGTGCGCTCTGCGACGTTGCCGCGACCTCCGTGGGCGGCGTGACCGCAGGCGATGCCGAGGGCGCTGGTTGCGAGGTGACTGTCTGCGCAGGAGCAGGCGGTGTGGCAGCGCGGCCGCGCATCACCATCGCACCACCGCCACCGAGCACAATGACCGCACCAGCGGCAGCCATGGCGATGCGCATGTTCCGCTTTTTTTTGGCCCGCGCTGCCTGCTCGGCAGCTTGCTCCGCGTGCTCCTGGTTGAGCGCCGTCTCAATGGATGCACGCAACGACAGCGTGCGCGCCACCGTTGGCGCGTTGCTCATCGTGGACAGCCCCTTTGTGAGCGCCGCAGCCATGTCCGCCGTCGTCGCGTACCGATCGGCTGGCTCCTTTGCGAGAGCCTTCATCACGACCTCGGTGATATCCGGACGAAGTCCCGTCACCACCTTTTCCGGCCGTGGTGGCGGCTCGCTGACGATCTTGTACAACACACTGTGCATGTTTTCCCCCTCGAACGGACGCACGTTCGTGAGGAGCTCATACAGCACAGCACCAGCGGCAAAGATGTCAGTTTGCGGCGTGATCTTGCCGCCCATCACCTGCTCCGGCGCCATGTAGTTCGGCGTGCCCACCATCATCCCGGTCTTCGTCATGTTCGACGACTGGATGTGCGCGATGCCGAAATCCATGATGAGGGCGCGGCCCTCCTCGTTCACGCGGATATTCGCGGGCTTGATGTCGCGGTGGACGATGCCCCGCTTGTGCGCATACGACAGCGCGTTCAGCACGCCGATCATGATCTCGAGCTTGTCGGCCATCGTGAGCGATGTGCCGGCGCCCATCAGATGCTCGAGGTCGGCGCCCTTCACCAGCTCCATGGCAATGAAGAGATGGCCCTCTACCTCGCCGCAATCGAATACCGTGATGACGTTCGGGTGCTGGAGCGAACCGGCCGCGCGCGCCTCACGCATGAATCGCGTGCGGAAGTCGTCGTCGCGCGCAAGCGCATCGTTCATGACCTTGATGGCGACTTCGCGCCCGAGCACCGGATCGAGCGCGCGATACACCACGCCCATGGCGCCTTCGCCGAGCACATCGATGATTTCGTACTTTCCGATACTGCTCAGATGTGTCATGGCGTTCGAATTACTGGTGTCTGAATATCCGCCCGCACACCCCCCTCGGCAACCGTCCGAACGGTCAGCGGCCGGCGGGCGTGAACGACGGCGTGCTCCCTGTTGGTTCCAGAGAGCACGCCGACGCACCCATCAACATAACGACTGTTGTACTGCACCCGCCCATCGCGACAATCGGCTACTGCACCGCGTTGATCATGTCGAAGATCGGCAAGTACATGGCGACGACCATGCCGCCGACCACCACGCCGAGGAACACGATCATGACGGGTTCCATGAGGCTGAGGAGGCCCGAGACCGCGGCGTCCACTTCTTCATCATAGAAGTCGGCGATCTTCGAGAGCATTTCGTCGAGACCACCGGTCTGTTCACCGACAGCGATCATGGAGATGACCATTGGCGGAAATACGGCCGACTTCTGGAGCGGCGCGGCGATCGTTTCACCACCGGCGATGCTGGCGCGTGATTCCATGATGGCATCCGAGATAACGCGGTTGCCGGCGGTCTTCGCCGTGATCTCGAGACCTTCGAGAATGCTCACGCCAGACCCGATCAGCGTGCCGAGCGTACGGGTGAAGCGCGACACGGCGGACTTGCGAAGGACGTCGCCGAGGATGGGCGCCTTCAGCATGAGCTTGTCGATCATGAGCCGGCCGTTCGGCGTGGCGTAGTAGCGCTTGAGGAATGTCGCGATACCAAAAATGCCGAGTCCAACGGCCCACCAGAAGCTCTTGAGGAACTTGCTCATGCCGATGACCACGCGCGTGGGCAACGGCAGTGCGAGGCCGACGCTCGCAAACATGTTCTCGAACACGGGAATGACGAACACGAGGAGCACCACGATCGCGATGGCCGCGACGCTCATGATGACGCCAGGATAGATCATGGCACCCTTCACCTTCCGAATGAGTGCGTCGTTCTTTTCCATGAACGTCGCAAGGCGCATCAGGATGGTATCGAGAATACCACCAGCCTCGCCGGCGGCGACCATGTTCACATAGAGCTCGCTGAACGCTTTCGGATGCTTGCGCAGCGCATCGGCGACGGTGTGTCCCGACTCGACATCGAACACGACCGCGTTGGTCACGTCCTTGAGCGCCGGATTCTCACTTTGCTTGGCGAGAATGTCGAGCGCCTGCACGAGGGGAAGGCCGGCGTTGATCATGGTGGAGAACTGCCGGGTGAAGATCACGATGTCGCGCATCGAGATTTTGCCCCCCGTCTTCTTCTTGGCGGCGGCGGCCTCGTCGATCTTGACGACGTTGAGCCGCTGACGCTTGAGCTGCGCGATGACTTCCTCGCGGCTCGGTGCATCGATGGTTGCGGTGCGCAGGTCGCCGTTGAGGGCGCGCGCGGTGTACGTAAAGGAAGGCATTTATTTCCTCGAAAAACTGAAGTACGGATTCCTCGACTTCGCTCGGAATGACACGCGTTATCTCTTTCCGCCGGCCATTGGCTGACTCGCCGCGGCCTTCGCTTTGGCGTCGTCTTCCGGCGTCTGGCCGATCATGCGCAGGAACTCATTCTGGTCGTGCGACGCGCGCAGGCAATCGTCGAGCGCAACTTCGCGGCTCACGTAGAGATTGTAGAGCGCGTCATTCATGGTCTGCATGCCGAACTTCTTTCCAGACTGCATGGTGCTGTAGATCTGGTGCACTTTGTCGTCGCGAATGAGCGCGCGCACGGCCGGCGTAACGACGAGAATCTCCGCGGCCATCGCGCGTCCCCGGCCCTTTGCCTTTGGCAGCAGCGTTTGCGTCACGATGCCTTCGAGCACGAACGCGAGTTGCGCGCGCACCTGGCTCTGCTGATGGCTCGGAAACACGTCGATGATACGATTGATCGCTTCGGCCGCGCTGTTGGTGTGCAGCGTGGCGAAGGCGAGGTGACCCGTTTCTGAAATCGTGAGCGCCGCCTGGATGGTTTCCAGGTCGCGCATTTCGCCGACGAGGATGACGTCCGGGTCCTGTCGCAGGGCGTACTTGAGTGATGCCTGAAAGCTCTTCGTGTCCGTTCCCACCTCGCGCTGGTTGACGATGCAACCCTGATGGCGGTGAATGAACTCGATGGGATCTTCGACCGTGATGATGTGGCCGCGACGTTCCTTGTTGATCTTGTCGATCATCGCGGCAAGCGTGGTGCTCTTGCCCGATCCCGTTGGTCCGGTGACGAGCACAAGTCCGCGCGGACGTTCAGCCATCTTCCGAATGACGTCGGGCAGCTTCAAGTCATCGAACGTCTTGATGTTGAACGGAATCTGACGAATGACCATGGAGACGCAGCCGCGCTGCTTGAAGCAGTTGCCGCGGAAGCGCGCGAGGTTCTGGATGCCGAACGAGAAGTCGAGTTCGTCCTCCATCTCAAAGCGCTTTTTCTGATTTTCCGTGAGCACGGAATACGCAAGTTGCAGCGTATCCTTGGGGTTCATCACGTACTCGACATTCGAATTCGTGATCTCACCATCAATGCGAAGCTTGGGGCGCTCACCAGCCGTGATGTGTAGATCGGAGGCGCCGCGCTCGATGACCTCCTCGAGCAGCACGCGCAGATTGACACCGGGTGACGTAGCAGGAGCAGTCATTATATGGATAAACGAATGAGCCGCTTGTAGTTAGGCGGCGGGCGGCGTCGCAATCATCACCGCAATCATCAGTGCCCGGCGGCGGGCTGTCAAGCAAAGACTTGGTCTGTCCTTCTATGATGACGATGCAGGTGCAGCCGCGTCATGGGCAATGACGAGCGCGCGAAGGCCCACGAGCTTTTCCAGGATTTTCTGGACGTCAGCGGCGGTCGTCTCGAATTCGACGCCGTTGTGTTCCACGACAGCTGAATAGGACGCCATCAGCGCGCCGGCATTCGATGTCTCCCCGCTGTTGACCCATTCGAGGAGCTCGATCGTGCGCGGGCTCGCCGCAACGCTGAATGCGTGGCCGTTCGCCGAGCAGATGATGTTGTCGTCGTGGTCTTCGGCCCAGATCACTGGGTAGTCCGCCAAGCCGTGCACGCGGGTGTCAGCCAGCAGGCTCGCACGTTCCAACGGGGACGGCGGCCGAGTGAAGCCGTAGCCGGTGGTCGTGTTCATCATGCCAATGCGAAGGGCGCGGACCAGACCGGCGTCGCCACTGACGGAACGGAGCGC
>JBBQHJ010000326.1:0-5572 GCA_038323865.1 Gemmatimonadales bacterium | reverse complement strand
GGTCCTCCGAGTCTCCTCGCCGGTGCGTGAGATTCTCATCGCACCCGGCTCGCGGCGCACCACCGGTGTTCGTCTCGCCAGTGGCGAGATGGTGCACGCTGACGTGGTGGTGAGCAACGGCGATGTCGCGACGACGTACATGCAGCTCGTTCCGGCGCACGTTCGGCGGCGCAACACGGACAAGCGGTACGAGCGCATGCACTACTCCATGTCGCTGTTCGTGATGTATTTCGGCACGAACCGGCGATATGAGGACGTAGCGCACCACGAGATCCTCATGGGACCCCGCTATGAGGAGCTTCTCACGGACATCTTCAAGAGGAAGACGCTGGCGAAGGACTTCTCGCTCTATCTCCACCGTCCGACCGCGACCGATCGCTCCCTCGCGCCGGAGGGCTGTGACTCCTTCTATGTGCTGTCGCCGGTTCCGCATCTTGGCGGCGCGACCGACTGGGAGACAGCGGGCCCTGCATACCGAGAGGCAATCGTGCGCCATCTCGAGGCCACGGTGCTGCCCGACCTCTCACGCCACATCGTCACCGAGCGGATCATCGACCCGCGCCATTTTCGCGACACGCTCTCGAGCTACCTGGGCAGTGCGTTTTCCGTGGAACCGATCCTGACGCAGTCGGCTTGGTTCAGGCCGCACAACCGGAGCGAGGACGTGGACAACCTGTTTTTCTGTGGAGCCGGCACGCACCCGGGCGCAGGTCTGCCTGGTGTGCTGAGCTCGGGGAAGATCGTCGCCGAACAGATAGGCGGCGCCGGCGCGTAGCGGCGGCGCTGCGAGGCCTGAGGTCGCTCGTTCCTCCGGAACTCGCTGCGAGGAACTTCCTCAGGAAGACTCTCGCAGCGAAGGCGCGGAGCGCCGAGCGTCCTCACAGCGAGCGCGGCGAGCGCGGCGAGCGACCTTGACCACAACAATTGCCCCGTCGATTAGCTTTCAGCATGGACATCACGATCACAACAAAGAAGAGCGACGGCGTCGAGCGCCTGCTCGAAGTCTCCGTTCCGCTCGCCGTGGTAGAGAGCGAAGTAGAAAAGACGGCGCGCCGCTACGCGAGCTCCGTGCGACTCCCGGGTTTCCGCCCAGGGAAGGCGCCGGCTGCGATGGTGCGCAGGAAGTTCAAAGTTGAGATCCGCCAGCAGGTGCTGGAGACTCTCGTGCAGGAGGCCTTCAAGGAGGTCATGGAACGCGAGAAGCTCGACGTCGCCGCCCAGCCGCATGTGCACGATGTGAAGTTCGACGAGGGGCAGCCCCTGACGTTCGAGCTACATCTCGAAGTCAAGCCGACGATCGACCTCACGCGCACCGAGGGCTTCAAGATCACGCGCGCTGAGCGCGGGGTAACGGACGAGACCGTCGCCGAGCAGATCGAGACGCTGCGCGACCAGAAGGCCACGTGGGCGCCCGTGGAAGAGCAGCCACGCGAGGGCGACATGGTGAAGGTGCTGCTCGCCACGCCGGACGCGGCAGGGGCCGAGATGCCCGAGGGGCGCCCCTACACGCTGGAGCTCGGCGGCGGCCAGGCCATTCCCGCCGTGGAAGAGCTGGTGATGGAGATCAAGCCGGGCGAGACGAAGGAGCGAGTAGTGAAATGGCCGGACGATTTTCCCGACGAGGCCCAGCGCGGCGTCGCGAAGAACGTTCGCGTGACGTTGCAGGAGGTGAAGCGCAAGTCGTCGCCGGCGCTGGATGATGCATTCGCGCGCGAAGTCGGCGACTTCGAGTCACTCGACGCGTTGCGTGCCGCCGTGCGCATCGACCTTCAGGAGCACGCCAAGCGAGATGCAGATGCGCTCGTGCGCCAGCAGTTGCTCGACCAGGTGGCCGACGCCAATCCGTTCGACGTTCCGCCGAGCTGGGTGACCCGCATGATCGACGCATACATGCAGGCGTACCAGATTCCCGAAGAGCAGCGCCAGACGTTCAGCGCGGAGTTCGCGGCCGTGGCAGAGAAGCAGGTGCGACGCGACATGCTGATCGACACGTTGTCGCAGCAGCACGAGCTCGCCGCAACGGAAGCCGATGTGGACGACCGGGTGGCCAAGGTGGCCGAACAGCGTAACACGGAACCCGGGCAGGTGTATGCTTCACTGCAGAAGGCAGGACGCCTCCCCGAGATCGAGCGCAGCATCACCGAGGAGAAGGTGTTCAGCTGGCTGATGGAGCGGAACGAAATCACTAACGCGAGCGAATCGTGAGCAATCCCATGGCAACGATCTATCCCCCGTACGTCATCGAGCGCTCGAGCCGAGGCGAACGCACCTACGACATCTTCTCGCGGTTGCTGATGGACCGCATCGTGTTCCTGGGCACGCCCATCAACGACGACGTCGCGAATATCATCATCGCGCAGTTGCTGTTCCTGGAAGCGGACAACCCGGATCGCGACATCTTCGTGTACATCAACTCGCCGGGCGGCAGCGTGTCTGCCGGGCTCGCGATCTATGACACGATGCAGTACTTGAAGGCGCCGGTGAACACCATCTGCATGGGTCTCGCTGCGTCGATGGGTTCATTCCTTCTCGCGGCCGGCCGCAAGGGCAAGCGTAGCGCGCTGCCGCATTCACGCATCATGATTCACCAGCCGAGCGGCGGGGCACAGGGCACGGCCGCTGACATCGAAATTCAGGCGAAGGAGATTCTGTTCCTGCGCCATCAGCTCAACACGATCTACAGCAAGCACACGGGCCGCCCGATCGAGCAGATCGAGCGCGACATGATCCGCGATTTCTTCATGTCCGCCGAGGAGGCCAAGGGTTATGGGCTCATCGACAACGTGATCACAAATCGTGGCGACCTCGTGGATCCGCAGGTGATTGCCACGCAGGCCGCAGGCGTCAAGTGATTGACCGCGAACGCGGTCAGTCGTCCTTTTCTTGACCCGATACCATGCCCGCATTAAGTCTCGTGGTATCCCTGCCTCTGCCCGGTATCTGCCGGGCCGGCATCTCCTGCTGAGCCGCCGCCATGTCGCACGATAAGCATCTGCGTTGCTCGTTCTGCGGAAAGTCGAAGGACTCGGTCCGGAAGTTCATTTCGGGCCCGTCCGTCTACATCTGCAACGAGTGTATCGCGCTCTGCAATGAGATCCTGGCTGAGGACGAGGAGCGCGAGGTCGCGGAAGCGATTACGCAGGTCCCGACTCCGCAGGAGATCAAGGATACGCTGGATCAGTACGTCATTGGTCAGGAGCGCGCGAAGAAGGCGTTGGCCGTCGCGGTCTACAACCACTACAAGCGCATCAACGCCGTATCGGGTCGTGAGGACGACGTCGAGCTCGACAAGTCCAACATCCTGCTCATCGGGCCGACTGGTGTCGGCAAGACGCTGCTCGCGCAGACGCTCGCCCGCATTCTGGATGTGCCGTTCACCATTGCCGACGCCACGACGCTCACCGAAGCGGGCTATGTTGGCGAAGATGTCGAGAACATCCTGGTTCGCCTGCTTCAGGCCGGCGACTTCAATGTCGCCGAATGCGAGCGTGGCATCGTCTACATCGACGAAATCGACAAGATTGCGCGCAAGTCCGAAAACCCGAGTATCACGCGCGACGTCAGCGGCGAAGGCGTACAGCAGGCGCTGCTGAAGATTCTCGAGGGGACGGTGGCCAGCGTTCCGCCGCAGGGCGGCCGCAAGCATCCGCAGCAGGAGTACATCCAGATCAACACGAAGGACATCCTGTTCATCTGCGGTGGCGCCTTTGACGGACTGGAAAAGATCATCGAGTCGCGCACGGGTCGACGTCAGATCGGTTTCTCGAAGGTGGAGACGGATCCTGTGAAGCTCGCGACACTTTCCAAGAATGCGTTCTCGGAAGTGGAGCCCGACGATCTGCTCCGCTTCGGGCTCATTCCTGAGCTCGTGGGCCGACTCCCTGTGACGGTGCCGCTCGAGGGCCTGGATGAGGAGTCGCTGGTGCGCATCCTCCAGGAGCCGAAGAACGCGCTCACGAAGCAGTACCATAAGCTCTTCGACCTCGAAGAGGTGAAGCTGACCTTTGAGCACTCGGCGCTTCGCGCGATTGCGCAGAAGGCGCTCAAGCGTGGCACGGGCGCACGTGGGCTGCGCGCGATTCTCGAAGAGCTTCTCACTGACGTGATGTTCGACCTGCCCACGCGTGAGGACGTAGTCGAAGTGAAGATCACGGAAGGCAGCGTGCTGCACGGCACGGCGCCACTGCTGGAACTGGCGCCGACGAAGCGAAAGAAGGAAGCCTAGAACCACTGACTGCGATCCGCGGACCGCTTACCGCAACGGCACACCGATCGGTGTACCGTTCTGCTTTTCCGGTTTGCGGACAGCGGTCAGCGGTGCGCTATCTTTAGCCAATGCCTTCCTTCCTCGTCGACGGCCAAACCATCACCACGGCAGACCGGCTCCCGGTGCTGCCGCTGCGCGACATCGTGGTGTTCCCCTATGTCGTGATGCCGCTGCTCGTGGGCCGCGCCGCGTCATTGGCAGCGCTGGAGGCGGCTGGAGCGACGGACAACCTCTTGCTCCTGGTCGCACAGCGTGATCCGGAGAAGCAGGAGCCCGCGGCGGCAGATCTCTTTCGTGTGGGCGTGGTGGCTCGGGTGCGACAGCTCTCGCGCATGGGCACCGGAACGGTGCGCGTGCTGGTGGAGGGTGTCGCCCGCGCTCGAGTAACGCGCTATGCGCCAGGCAATGACATGCTGCGCGCCGTTGTGGAGCCAATGCCCGAGCTGAGCCTCGAAGCTGGAGACGAATCGCAGGTGCACCTGCGCCGCGCGGTCTCACTGTTCGAGGAATACGTCGCCGTGCACCGTCGCTTGCCTCCGGAGCTTGTTGGCGTGATTCAGTCGGCGGAATCACCGGCGCGTCAGGTGTTCGGCATCGCGGCGCATCTGGGCACGCGGCTCGACACACGACAGGGCTTGCTGGAGAAGCGCGACTTCCCGGCGCTGCTCAAGTCGCTCGGGGAATCGCTGACCGGCGAGATCGACCTGCTCAAGCTCGAGCGCAAGATCGACGACGACGTGCGTGGCTCGCTGTTCCAGAATCAGCGCGAGTTCTATCTCCAGGAGCAGCTCAAGGCGATTCATCGTGAACTCGGCGCGGAGGATTCCGACGACGGCGATGAACTGGCAGCGCAGATCGAAGCCAAGAAGTTGCCCGAGGCGGTACACGCGCGCGCGACACGCGAGTTGCGACGGCTGCGTCGCATCCCCGCGATGTCGCCCGAAAGTTCAGTGGCGCGGACGTATCTCGAGTGGATTCTCGCCTTGCCGTGGACCGAGCGCACGGACGACGTCCTCGACGTCACGCACGCGCGCAAAGTGCTCGATGAAGACCACTACGGGCTCGAGGACGTCAAAGAGCGGGTGCTCGATTACATCGGCGTTCTCGCGCTGGTTGGGAAGCTCGACGGGCCGATTCTCTGTCTCGTGGGACCGCCGGGCGTCGGCAAGACCTCGCTCGGCCGTTCCATCGCTCGAGCGATCGGGCGGAAGTTCGTACGCATGTCGCTCGGCGGCGTTCGCGACGAGGCGGAGATTCGTGGACACCGGCGCACGTACATAGGCTCACTCCCCGGGCGCGTAATCC
>JBBQHJ010000325.1:0-5611 GCA_038323865.1 Gemmatimonadales bacterium | reverse complement strand
GCGCGTGCGGCCCAAGCTCATGACCGTCGCGGCCATCATCGCTGGCCTTCTCCCGATCTTCTGGGGGAATGGTGCCGGCGCAAGCATAATGCGCCGCATCGCAGCGCCAATGATCGGAGGCATGCTCAGCAGTACTGTGCTCACGCTTGCCGTCATTCCCGCCGTCTATTCCCTCTGGCGCGAGCGGCAACTGTATCCAGAGGCAGTCGCGAAGCGAGCCAGCGTGGCGGCGGGCGGCGCACTGGTGACGTGACGCGTTGCGGCGGCGCCAACCATTGCAGTGAACGTGAGCGTTACAAGCCGTAAGACAGCAGGCGAGCGAACGGTAGAAGCAGGCATGTCGCGGGAAACTCCCGATTGACTCCTGCCCTGCAAACGGCATGGTTCTAATCAACGACAATACGTGATAATCGGTGCGGTTGCTCACGCAGTCCGAGAATCCACGTGTCGTCGGCAGGCACTTGCAGCGATACCTAGGGGTGCGTATATGCGGTGCGGAGCGCGGTTGTACTCGGTGCTGTTCTTCTTCGTTGCGTGGTCCCTCGTGACTGCGTGTGTTGACGAAAAAGTCGTCTATCGTGACGGTTCCAACTTCGCCTCGCCGGCCAGCAACGCCGCAGGCTTCGTGGGCTACTCCGACACGCAGAACAAGCGAACCGTCTGCGGCGCGTGTCACGTCGACATGCAGACGAAGTGGGCCACCACAAAGCACGCGAGCGCGTGGAAGGATCTCCAGGCCAGTGGTGGAGCCGCGGGATACTGCGAGGCCTGTCACACGGTCGCCGATCTCGGCAACTTCGTAACCGATTCCATTGCCGGGTACCGCTCCACCAAGGACGCGCGCTACCACGACGTACAATGCGAAAGTTGTCACGGGCCGGGATTGCTGCACGCCACGAGCCCCACGTCGAGCAATCGCCCCCTGGCGTCGATCAAGGCCGATACCAACGCAAAGAATGGCTGTGGCGAGTGCCACACCGGCGTGCACAGCCCATTCGTCGATGAATGGAAGCTCACCAACGTGAAGGGGCTGTCTCACGCCATCGTCCAGCCGGGCACGGTCGGCAATGCCGATCCCACGTGCGTTGGCTGTCACACGGCACAGGGCGCGCTCGCGCAGTTCGGTGCCACGG
Source organism: Gemmatimonadales bacterium (assembly GCA_038323865.1). Lineage (GTDB taxonomy): Bacteria > Gemmatimonadota > Gemmatimonadetes > Gemmatimonadales > Gemmatimonadaceae > AG11. The sequence continues at coordinate 4,478 of JBBQHJ010000325.1, read as the reverse complement.
GCAACTATCTCGAGAAAGTCCCGAGCAGCGGCATCACCGCTGCCAATGCGCTCCCACTTGTCTGCGCCACCTGTCACGCGCCGCATGGATCGGAGAACGATCACCAGCTGCGGTTCTCCATCGGCTCGACCAACATCGACGACAACCTGTGCATGAAGTGCCACCAGCGACGCGCGGACCCGTCACAGGTGACCACACGCAATTCGGTACATTCTCCGGAAGGCCCAACGTTGCTGGGACTCGCCGGCTGGTTCCCACCGGGCATGAGCACCAGCGATTCCATTATCGGCACGCACGGCACGCCGTCCCGGAATCCCAAGCTCTGCGCCACCTGCCATGTGGCACGCTTCGCCTCCAACGACAAGGCGACCGGCAAGTTCGCATTCCAGTCCACGGGCCATCGCTTCATCGCTGCACCGTGTGTCGACGCGAACGGCATTCCGACCGTCAATCAGCAATGCTCGATCACGGCCAAGACATTCCGGTCCTGCGTGTCCAGTGGCTGCCACGCATCGGAAGGTGTGGCGCGAACGCTCTACGTCACGGACTCCACTAGAATCCTTCAGCTCGTCACCTCTGCAAACTCCGCCATCACGAAGCTGAAGGCCATCAACCCCGCGGCATGCACGCTGGTCGCCGGCAAGCCATTCACGTCGTGCCTTGGCACCACGTTCAACGTGTCACTCGCGCAAGCACCGGGAGGCATCATTCACAACCCGTTCCTGCTCGAGCAGCTGCTGGTGGCATCCATCAACCAGATCCAGAAAGACTACGGCGTGACGCCGAGTATCGGTGTGCCGCTCACATTGCAACTCAAACAACCCTCGCGGGGCAACTCAGGCGAATCCACTCAGCGGTAATGTGACTCGCGACGAGTTCGTCGCAGTGGCGGGTGTGTGCGGGGTTCGACAGCGCGGTCATGCGTCGTCGCACCCCGCTACCGCGCGTGCTGCAGCGGGAGCGCTATGAACGCTGCCGTACTCTTGTTGCTCCAGCAGCAGTCGCCGGATTCAGAGTACGCGGGCCACGCATCGTCGAAAATTGCCGGTACCACGTCTATTGGCGGAGCGATCTTCCGCTACCTCTTCACCACTGTACCCCAGTGGGTGCAGATCGGCGGCATCGCCATCGGCGTTCCCCTCGCCTGCATCGTTGCATGGCAGCTGTGGAGGCATCGCCGATCACTGTGGGCATGGTGGCTCGCGCGCACGAGCATCGTGAAGATTGCGCTGGCGAGCACGATCATCATGCTCGCGGCCGTCGGGTTGGGCTCCGGCCTCTACGGCTACAACTACGTCATGCACGAGAATGACTTCTGTCAATCGTGCCACGTCATGGACGTGGCCTGGAACAAGTTCCAGGTGAGTGCGCACAAGGACATCCAGTGCCACGCATGTCACCGGCAGCCTATGTATGTCAGCTCGAAGGAGCTCTTCTGGTGGGTGCTCGAGCGTCGCATGACCGTGCCGCCACACGACAAGGTGCCGAGCGCCGTATGCAGCGAATGCCACATGCGGGTCGGGACGGACTCTGCGCGAACGCTGGTTACGTTGACGGCCGGCCACGCGGTGCATCTCAAGTCCGACTCCACGGCGCTCAAGAATGTGCAGTGCGTGAACTGCCACGGGCGTGACTTCCACGTCTTCACACCGAACAACGCCAGCTGCGCACAGAGCGGCTGTCATGCGAACACGAAGGTGAACCTCGGCGCCATGTCCAACCGGGGCTTTCCGCACTGCACGGCATGTCATGATTTCCGCACGCTCGTAAAGCCGGGCACCAACGTGACGGAGGCCAAGCTCGCGCTGGTGCCAAATGCGACGAACTGCCTCAAGTGCCATGCAATGACCGATCAGATCAAGCGATTTGATCTCGCCGCCGATCCGCACAAGGGCAACTGCGGCAGTTGCCACGATGCACACAAGCAGAAGGAGCCGAGGGAGGCGTTCAAGACGTGCGCGAACGCCGGCTGTCATGCGAACGCCGATACGCTCACGGCGTTCCATCGTGGACTCGGCAATCATGCGCTCGGGGACTGCGGCGCGTGCCATGTGGCGCACAGCTGGAAGGTAAAGGGCGGCAACTGCCTCGAATGCCACAAGACGATCAATCTCGATCGCCCAAAGGCCACGCGCGCGAGTGTGTTGCCGAGGACGGAGTTACGTCATCGAGTGGCAGCGCGGAGTGCCGGGTCGCCGCGGCGAGGGCATGCAACGGCACGTTTGGCAGCGAATCGACTCCCACGCATCGCACCGCCCGCGCGTGACACCGCAAGGTTCCTGCATTCGCGACATGCGTCGGTTGGCTGCACGCAATGTCACTCCACGTCCAGCTCGCACGGCGGACTCACGTTCGCGCGACCCGCGGGATGCAACGGGTGCCATCACGGCGCGCAGCAGCGTGTGGACTGTGCAAAATGTCACGACGTCGCCTCGCTTTCGGCGCGCGCGATGCCCATGCGCTTTGCAATTTCGGCGCGACGCGATCCCGTCACGCGCCCCGTGCAGTTCGCTCACGCACGCCACGCGTCGCTCGGCTGCACCAAATGCCATACCAATGGTGCGAGCCGGCCCGTTACCACGACGTGTGCGAGTTGCCACACGAATCATCACTCTGCCACCGCGGATTGCGCGACGTGCCACACCACGGCGCGCGATGGACACGACCGCGCGTCGCACGCCGGCTGCGCGAGTTGCCACACCGACGCGACGGTCGCCGCACTTCCTGCCTCTCGCGTGGTGTGCCTCACCTGTCATCAACCGCAGCGTACGCACTATCCCGCAGCTGACTGCGCAACCTGTCACGCACTCGCGGACCATGGCATGATGCGCGCGCGTTCGGCTGGAACCGCGCGGTGAGACGGTTTGTCGTGCTCGCGGTTGCGTGCCCTGCGCTGCTGTGCGCGCAGGGATACCGGATCACCGGTGTAACGTCGCTGCAACTCGTGGAACTGCGGAAGCTCGTCCTCGACTCTATCGAATCGTCATCGGTGCCCGGCACGGGTCAGGCACGCACAACGGTGGACGGCTTGCCGGCGCAGTGTCCCGTTGTCCCCACGTTTTGCACCTTCGAACGATCAGGCGCGCGTATCGCTGCGGCGCCAGTGCTCCAGGATCTCACGATTGCCACGTGGGGGTGGCGCGAGGGACTCAGCATGCATGCGAACGTGCGCGCACGCTCGCAGCTGGGCGGCACCGACGAGCTGTTGTACCCACGGGCTGGCGAGCATCTCCAGGTGCTCGACGCGTACGCCGAGCTCGATCGCGAGACATGGCGTGGCCGACTCGGACGTCAATGGATCACGAGTGGACTCGGCACGTATTCAATCGACGGCGCCAATGCGCTCTGGCGTCGCGATGCATTCAGCGTTGAAGGGTGGGGAGGGCGTGCGCTCGTGGCGGGACTGAGCGATCCGTACACGTCGGCGCAACTTGCCGCGGTAGACAACCTGCCGCCGCCGGAGCAGGGCTACCTGTTTGGCGCACGGGCGCGCTATCGCCCCAATCCGCTGCTTGGCGGCTCGATCATCTATCAGCGCGTCATACTCTCTGATCGAAGTGGCCTGTACGCGGAACGGTTGGCGCTCGATGCGAGCTCGCGTCAACTGCCCGTGACGATCGATCTTGGGCTCAACTACGATTTTTCCACGGGCGACTGGAACGAAGCGCGCGCGCGCGTCGGCACGGGGCTCGGGCACACACTCGCGTATTCCGCTGAGCTGCGTCATTCGCGTCCGTACTTCGAGCTGTGGACTATCTGGGGTGCCTTCTCCCCGGTTGGATTCGACGAGGAGCGCGCGACGGTGGATTGGGTGCCGCGCGGATCTCCGTTTGCCGTGTCGGTGCGTGGTGCGTATCGCACCTACGCCGAGGCGGGTACGGCGGTGCCAGGGGTGCGCACCAATGGTTGGCGCGCTGGTGGCGACGTGCGTTGGCAGGGAGAGGGTGCACTCTCGGCCAATGGCTCGTACGACATCGACATCGGCAACGGCGCATCGGGCAGCGATATGCGTGCCGGCGCGCGATGGAGCACGTCGAGCGACCTGTCGTTCGGCGGCCAGCTGGCCGTGACGCAGAACATCTATGAGTTCCGCATCGGCACGGGGCGCATCTACGGTGCGTCCGTGGATGGCGCGCTCCGCCTCTCGCCCGATGTGCGGCTCGTTGCCGACGCCGCACTCTATCAGCACGTGCTCACCAATGGCGCAGTTGGCCCGGATTGGACGCAGCGTCGCGCCGCGCTGCGCTTCGAGTGGACCATGGGCCGTGACCCAGGCAGCACTGCGGGGATGGCGAAATGAGATTCCTGCTCGCGTTGATACTCGTGCTGTTCCCGGCGACGACGCGCGCGCAGGACTCATCGGCGTTCCCGCATGCGCGACATGCGCGAATGTTTCTGCTCTGCTCGAGCTGCCACACGGGCATCGCCACCGGTGATGCCTTCCGTACCATGCCTCCGGCCACGCTGTGCAGTTCATG
>JBBQHJ010000324.1:0-5633 GCA_038323865.1 Gemmatimonadales bacterium | reverse complement strand
TTGCCGTCGCGGACGTCGACCTTGGTGCTCTTCCTCGTTGCCGCGTCGTAGACGTACAGCTCGACGATCGGATTCGACACGCCGGACTTGGGATACGCTTCGACGTCGAGCTTGGTCTGAACCGCGGTCTCGTCCTGCGTGATGTAGAAATCGGGAACGCCTTTCTCGTCGAAGCGGAAGTACGCGAGCTTGCTGCCCGATGCGTTCCACCACATCGCGGTGATCTGGCCGAGCTCTTCGCCGTAGACCCATGACGCGGTGCCATACTTGATGCGATCCTTCTCGCTGCCGTCCATCGTGATCTGCGATTGCGGACCACCGTTCGGGTCGCAGATGAAGACGTTGCGATCGTGATAGTGCGCGAGAAGCTTTCCGTCGGGCGAGGCCGCGACAGGCGACTGACGTCCGCGCTCGGGCGGCGGCAGTGTTTCGCCGCCGCATCCCTTCGCGGGCGCACCGCCCGCAGCACCGCGGCCACCACGACCTGCCGTCTGATCGGCCGGCGAAAGCGCGTCGGCTGCCGGCGCGGTCGTCTCGGTGCTCTTCTTCGACGCAATGTCGAATCGATAGCGCTTGCCATCCCAGCTGTAGTCGACCGACCTTCCATCGGCCGACCAGCTAACGCCGCCGCCCGCGCGCCCGCCTCCACGCCCCGCAAATGGGCCGGCGGCCAGAACGCTGCCGGCCTTTACAGCCCCTTGGTACATCGGGGCCATTTTGTCATACTGCGCCGTGCCGGGCAGGCTCTTGAGCCGGTCCTGTGCATGTGCGAGCGATGGAATTGCGAAGAGCGCGACGGCGACGGCAGCGCTGCGGACGTGGAATGATGGCATCGTCTGGGAGAGATAAGACACGAGGGCGAACCGTCTTGATACGCCCTCGGCCTTGGTTTTGTTCGTACTACTACTGATGCGACAGCGCAATCACCTGCCAATACGCGAGTAACTGACCATCGTTGTACGCCTTCACCATTGCCTGGATGGAACTGATCAGCTGCGCCGAAAATCCACTTTGCTGCTTGAGCGGCGTGTTGTTCGGCCCGACAAATCCGCGCATCGAATACGAGCGAATGAACGTACTCGTGGAATCGAGCGGTAGTGTACCGACGTTCTTATAGAACCGATCCGCCTCGTCGCCTTGCATGAAGAGGTATTGCTCCACATTCGAGACGTAGAACGCCGAGATCAATCCGTTGCGCGCGCGCACCCACTCTCCGACTGCACGGAGGGCCTTATCACCCGCAAAATTGCCGGTGAGCGGAACGATCAGGTTACGCTCTTCCATTTCCTTGAGCGCGTGGAAGTTGTTCTCGGTCGCGAGATATCCCAGGTCCGCGCCGGCACCATCACGCTCCGTCATCATGCCGATGTAGCTCGGCATTCCACCCATGCCACCGCCAACACCTCGGCCATTGAAGACGCCATTGGCGGGGCTGCCGCGGAACCCGTTGAATGGATTGCGACACTCTGACGCATAGTTGTACGTCAGTCCCGGGCCCTGCGTGAAGAACGCGCCGTACACGCAGTCGAGCGATACTTTTTCGCTGTCGCTCAACGCAAAGCCATGCTTGTTGATCAGCCAATCCTTGATCGCGGCCAGAGTGGAGCGATAGACCATGCTATCGGGCGCGGTGTTGGCCAATCCATCGAACAGGGCATGGATCGGGGCGTTGACGTCGGCACTCGGCAAGGTCTTTCGCGCAAACAACTTGGCGAGAAACTCAGCACGATTGTTCGACATCTCGATCAGCGCCTTGTACATCAGGTGCTGCATCGCATTCTGGTGACGGATGTCGACGATGAACGCAATCCGCGGCTTCACGTTCACGATGTAGGTGAAGTTCTGGTCGGGAGCGACGCCGAGGTACACGCCACCCGGCCTCACGGTCTGGGTAAGCTCCGGAACGATCCATTGATACGACGTCTCGTTCGACACGAAGTTCTCCGAGCGAAACACTCCCCACGGCTCGGACATATCGGTCATCATGCGCCAGAACGTCGAGTCGTCGAGGCGCGTGGGAATGGACTGTGCGCCCGCGGTCATCGAACCCGAGAGTGCCAGTAGCCCGACTATCCAGTACTTCGATCGAAAGTTCATCGCATCTCCAGAATGCTGAACATCAACTGTGCTCTTATCGGTCAGCGGACAGCGGGCTGCGGCCCGCCGTCAGCAGTCATCAGTCAGCGTTGATTCTACCATCCTGCTAGTTTGAGCGCACGCCCCTGAAGGAGCTACGCGTGTCACAGGAAACCGCTGCACCGCACCTCGCGAACCCGGATCTCTATCCGTCCTTCACCAAGGGCGTCTTTCTCGGTGAAATTCGCGAGGACATGATCTTCCCCTTCCCCGTGCTCGCCGACGACGAGCGCGAGTCCCTGGGACTGATCCTCGATTCCTTCCGTGCATGGGCCGCCGAGACCATACATAGTGGACAACTCGACCACGACGGAAAGTTTCCCGACGCCGTGCGCACGGGCTTGGCGGAGCTGGGATTGATGGGTCTCAACATCCCCGAGGCGTACGGTGGATTTGGGGCATCGTCGAAAGTATTCAGCCGAGTGTTTGCCGAAGTCGGCGCCGTGGATCCTGCGCTCTGCGTGTACTTCGGAGCGCACCAGTCCATTGGCTGCAAGGGCATCACGCTCTTTGGCACCGAAGACCAGAAGCAGCGCTGGCTCACCCGGTGCGCAACGGGCGAGATCGTCGCTGCCTTCTGTCTCACGGAGCCGGGATCGGGATCTGACGCGCAGGCCATGGCGGCCACCGCCGTCCCCTCTACCGACGGCACACACTACGTCCTCAACGGCACCAAGATCTGGATTTCCAACGCCGGCTACGCGGGCCTCTTCACTGTGTTTGCAAAGGTGCCCGTCGTCCAGGCAGATGGATCAACGAAGAATCGCGCAACGGCATTCATCGTCGACGCAAAAGCCGCCGGCATCACGCTTGGCCAGCCCGAGCAGAAGATGGGCATCAAGGCCAGCGATACGCGCTCCGTTACCTTCGAAAACGTTCGCGTCCCCGTGGAAGACCGCCTCGGCGACGTTGGCCAAGGGTTCCGCTTCGCCCTCGAGATTCTGAATTCTGGCCGACTCGGCCTCGCTGCCGGTTCGGCGCGAGGGTCGCGCGCGATCATGCATCACGCGCTCACATATGCGAAGCAGCGCGAACAGTTCGGCCGGTCAATCGGTTCCTTCGAGATGATCCAGCAGAAGGTTGCCGTAAATGCTGCGGAGACATATGCGGCAGACTCGGCATGGATGCTCACGGCAGGCATGGTCGATCGCGGCGAAATCGACTATTCGCTCGAGACGGCCGTGTGCAAGGTGTTCGCGAGCGAGCTGGCATTCCGCGCTTCCAACGATGCGCTCCAGATTGCCGGTGGCATCGGCTATTCGAAGGAATTTCCGTACGAACAGGCCGTTCGGGATTCGCGCATCAATCTGATTTTCGAGGGGACCAACGAGATTCTGCGCGCACTGATTGCGCTCACCGCGCTTCAGCAGCCCGGCGAACGGTTGCGCGAACTTGGGAAAGCGTTCAAGGATCCACTTCGTTCGCTCGGTGCAATCGGCTCGTACGTCGCAGGACGCGCGAAACGCCAAGTCACGAAGCCCTCGTTCTCCAAGGTGCACGACGCACTACGCGACGAAGCCGACGCTGTCGCATCGAACATTCACGACTTGGCGCTTGCGGTTGAACGCATGCTGCTCAAGCATGGCAGGAAGATCATTGAGAAGCAGTTTCTTCAGCTTCGTCTCGCCAACGCGGCAATCGACATTTACATGGCGACGGCCGTGCTGTCGCGCACCACGTGGGAGATCGAACGCGCTGGAAGTATTGAGGCTGCACAGGCGGAGCTCGACTGCGCTCGCGTGTTCATTCCCGCCGCCATGCGCCGTGCGCGTCGCAACATTCGCGCGCTACGCCGCAATCAGGATTCACGGCTCAAGGCGATCGCCGAGCGTGCGCTCGATAGCACCGACCTCGCGCCCGTGACGCCGACAGATCGATAGTTAGTAGAGCAAAAAGCACTACGCTGGAGCGGATTGGAACGGATGCTCTGAAACTGTCGGATTTCAACATCGTTGTCGCTTTTAACAATCCGGCCGCTTCCGATGCATCCGCTAGCAATCAGCTCCAGCGTAGTTCTGGTCTTCAGAGAGCGTTCAACCACTCCGCTGGTGACTGCGTCTTTCCCACATAGAACGGCCCAAATTCCGCATACTGCGCACTGACTTCATCAAAGCGCATATCGGTGACGATCTTCTTGAACTGGAGTGGATCACCAGCGAACAACGTTACGCCCCACTCCCACACGTCGAGACCAATCGCGCCGGAAATCACCTGCACCACCTTGCCCGCATACCCGCGGCCCGTGGTGCCGTGTGCCATCATCAGCGTGCTGCGCTCTTCAAGTGAAAGCGCGTACCAGTTCTGACCGACGGTGCGCCGCTTCGACATCGGATAGAAGCAGACGTACGGCATCTCTGCCGGCTGCGTCGGAAAGAGTCGGCGCTGCACATGCGCGCTCTCGCGTTCCTTGGCAACACGCGCATCCATCGCCGCGCGATAATCCGCATCGCCCACTGTGCCGCCACGTGCGGTCGCCTCGGCGGCGAGCTGCGCGCTGGCGTGATACAGTCCCGCCTCGGTCACGCTGAGAAATGTGTAGTCGCGACGCGCCACGTTGAACGCCGGCAACGCGGCGACGAGGCGCTGCGCCTTCGCAATCAGGTCGAGCGTCGGCCGAAAGTGTACGAGCATCACGTCCGACTTCGATCCAATGAGCGGAACAACAGCGCTCCAACCTTCCGGCGGCGACGCGAGTGTATCGAGCGTACGCGTCAACTCGCCGCGGATGTCCGCACGCAGCATTTGCCGGAGCGCATCACCATCCCACGAGAACACCTGGTGCAATGCATACCAGCCTTCAGTTGTCTCCGGCGGATGTGCGCGTTCAGTCATGTCGGAAAACTATACACGCGACCTCGCCACGTGCGCGGACGTCGCACGCTCGAGATAAGAATGCGAACCGCAGCGAGTGGGTCGGCCAATGGCGACAACCAGAACGGCACACCCCGGCGTTCGTACGACCGCATCAGCGCACCCAGGAGTGCAATTCGAATGGCCAACAGGACACCACTCGTCAACAACAGCGGCGACGCAGCAATGCCCGTGGCCAGCACGATTGCAATTGCCGGTAGTGGAGTTCCCTGGACGATCAACAGGAACACCACATCCCACCACTGCGCACCAACAGTACTGGAGTCCTTCAGGTCGAGACTGCGGCCCCACTCGCGCCACGCCTCGAGCGCACTCGAATAAGAGCGCACCGTGTACAGCTTGGAGCCATTCAAGAATCCGACGCGATGTCCCGCGCGCGCCAGATTCCGCGCAAGGGTCACGTCGTCACTGAACGACGCGCGCGCACTGACATATCCCCCCGCACTGATGAGCACATCGCGCCGCGCAAGGAAGCACTGGCCATTCGCCATGATGCGATCCGGTGCGACATCGGTGCCGGCAGCGCCAAACCGATACACCAGCGTCACCAACAGCGACGGTTGCAGCCATCGTTCGGCGGCGCTTTCAATGTGAAATCTCGGCGAGAACGACGCTGCGACGTACCC
>JBBQHJ010000323.1:0-5637 GCA_038323865.1 Gemmatimonadales bacterium | reverse complement strand
ATCCGCATCGCAGCGCTTGCTGCGAGCACTACGTAGTTCGTTCTGAGAGTCGTTCTCGATGGCGCCGGGAAGCTGGAAGTAAATTGACCCTGCGAGCGTGCGACCCGAACGATCACATCCTGGCGGGAACCACGCCGGCCGGAAATGCCACTGGATTCTTCGTCCGCGCCTTGACCATTAACTTCTGGCCGATCTTGATCTTGTTGCCCACGATGCCATTCAACGATCGGATCTGGTCCTCCGTGGTATTGTACATCCTCGCGATCGAGGAGATCGCATCCCCACTTCGTACCCTGTGAAACCATTCATTGCGGCCCTCGGCCATTCGTTGTAGCCGCTCGCGCTCATCGGCTCGCCGCTGTTCGCGACGCTGCCAGCCGACCGCACGGATCTGCGCGTATTTCGCATTCAGTGCCTTGAGCAGCTTGTCCGCATCGCCCGACGCGGGGGAGGGAACGCCCACGGTGATCGTCCCCGTTGGCGTGCGGATCCGCATGCCGCGCGACAGATAGAACAGCGTTCGCGTAGGAGTCACGGACGCGAGCGTATCAACACGCCAGGCTCGCTCATCGAATGTCGGCGGTGCATCGGGCGAGCTGAGTGGGTCGCGCGGCTGGAGTCCGAGATAAATCAGCCGCCCACCAATTGGGTTGGCCGAATCGCCCGGTGCGTCCGTGAGCACGAGGAGTCCACGCGTAGCCCGGAAGTAGTCGATGGCCGGCCGCTGCCAGACGCTCACCTCAGCCAGGATCTTTTCATTCGGAGCCAGGGCGCTCCCGCGAAGCTCACGCTCGGCGAACACCTTCGCATCACGCGGATCCGAGCGCACAGCATGAAAAGCGATCTGCGCCAGCGACACTATGATCGCCAAGCCAACACACCAACTGGTGTACTTGATCCAGATCGGGTAGGACCCGCGCCGCCGCCGCCGGCGATTGCGCCGAGGCATCGAGTTCCAGTTCGGCAAATCGGCCGGGTCACCGCTCCATACGCCTTCGGCGGGAATTGGCGCCGGGGCGCTCGTAAGCGACACCGGGCGTTCGTCGGTGACTGGTATCTGATACGCAGCCGTCTCGGTTGGAAAAAACGACAATGGTCCTCGAATTCGGTCGTCGAACTGCTCAATACCCACAGGGGAAGAACGGTGCCGTGCGGTACTGCGTGCAACTATTGATGTAACAAACGTTGCGGCAGAGCTTGTCGTTCGCTGCAACCCTTGTTACCCTTCTATCTCGTTCGCGGTGCCCCAGAACTCTCGGAGTGCGCCCGCCTCGGCCCGTTGTTTTGCCCGACCGGAGGCTGTTATTCGTTTCGTTCCGATCGTCCGTCAACTCGCCGTTGCCGTAGTTGCCGCCGGAACCGTTGTCTTCACTGCTATGCAGGTGAAGCCGGTGTTCCTAGGCCAGAATCCCTTGGCAAACCGAGTGCTCGCCGCCGCCTATCTCGATACCGCGGCCATGCGTGCGCCTTGGCTCGAGCTGCCCGAGGCTCTTGCTATGCAACACCCGCGCTTCCTGCGCGACGTCAACGCCTTCGCTGCCGACTTGCGACGCACCGGACGCATCGACGGAGCACGCGCCGATTCCATTGCACGCGTGGCCGTTCGCGAAGCATACCACCGCCGCATTCCGCCCGCGTTGGTGCTCGGCGTAATGCTCGCTGAGAACGACCGGTTCAAGTCTCACGCCCGGTCCAACGTGGGCGCGCTCGGCCTCATGCAAATCATGCCACGCCTCTGGACCCCGAACCTCGGCAAAATCCTCGGCAAGAATCTCAAGGACGATGAGACAAATCTTCGCTACGGTGTATACATCCTCAAGCACTTTGCGAAGCGAACCGCGGATACTCTTGATGCCAAAGAAGTTGCACGCGTTGCCTTGCTAAACTACAACGGGTGCGTTTCTGGCTCCAATACCCCGGACTGTATGGCATATCCGGCAAAAGTTCAGCGCCATGTGGAAAGAAATGGCACTGCCTTGTGCGAGGGTCAGGCGTATCAGGAGTGCGTGGCCTTGCCGCTTTGGGCGGCCATCCGCGATACCACGCCGCCGCCAGGCGCTGTGGCAATGCCGTGAACTGCATTGTCCGCTGAGCTATCCGCTATCCGCTATCCGCTATCCGCTATCCGCTATCCGCTATCCGCTATCCGCTATCCGCTATCCGCTATCGCAAGAGAATACGGCGCCCGAACTCTCGGTGCGCCGTTTCGTTGTTGCGGTAAGCGGGTCGCGGTAAGCGGGTCGCGGTCAGCGGGTCGCGGTCAGCGGGTCGCGGTCAGCGGGTTCGCGGTCAGCGGGTTCGCGGTCAGCGGGTCGCCGTCAGCGGCTCTACTTGATCGCCTCGACGTTGGTGGTGCCGTTCTGCTTGATCAGCACTTCGTAGTTCTGGCCGACGACGGACATCTTTGTGCTCAGTGAATCATTGGCATTTGAGCCGAGGTACACCCCAGCGACTGTTATGTAGAAGGCGCCGATGCTGCTGCCCTCGGACTCCATGGTCAGCGCCGTGCCGCCCATGCTGCCGGCGCCGCCGGCCTTGATCGAAGTGACGCGGTCGACCTTGAGCGCCTTCTGGCCAGCTATGGTCGTGTCGCCGGCAACCGTGAACTTGGTGACCGTCGTGCGGCTGACGTCAATGCCTTGCTGATTGGACTTGGTGGTGGCTGTGTCGGACCAACTGTACCCCTTCACGAGATTGGTGCGGAAGGTCGGGAGAATTCGGGTCACGCCTTCTACCACTTGGCCGAGCACCGGATCCAGTCCATCGGGACCCTTGGCCGAGTAGACCTTTCCGGTCGGCGACATCATCGCGATGAATGCAGCGCCTTTGAGCTTGCTCAGATCTGGACCACCCGTCTGAGACTTCACGTCGATGGTATCGAGCGTCATCGTCGCCTTCACCGTGTCCTTTGACGTCTTGGCGAGATTCACCGTGATCTGCTGAAGAACACCAACCTCGAAACTCTGGCTGCCGGCGGGCGTGGTTTGCGTGCCTTTGGTCACGCCGACAAGGCGGTACCTCATTGTGCCTGGCGCAAGCTCGACTGACTGGGCTCCGAGCGTTACGGAAGCGAGCGGTGCAGAAAAAAGAAGCGCTGCAGCGAGGCGCGCGAAACGGTCGGTCATTCAATACTCCTGAAGGGGCGGAATGTGGCCAGTTGTATCCCTGACTTCCGTTCTGTATACGCTTTGAACGAACAAAGGTTACCTACAGAACAGCCTGCCGCCGTGCTACGTTGCGCCTTCACTTCCGGAGGCGCGATGACGGCGGAACCGCAGATTCTTTTTGAGCGACTACACGATGACGTGGAGTCTCCAACACGTGCGACGCCGGGCTCGGCCGGTCTCGACCTCAAGGCCTACCTGCGTGGCCGAACGGTTCGTGTGTCTGATGGAGTTGCCCAAGGCGACATGTCAGCGGTCGAGTCAGGGGGCGAGTGGTCCGTAGAGCTCGACCCAGCGCAGATGGCGCTCATTCCGCTTGGATTTCGTACGCGCCTGCCCTCCGGAGTAGAGGCGCAGATTCGTCCACGCAGTGGACAGGCCTTCAAGGCCGCGCTCACGGTTCCGAATGCGCCCGGTACCGTCGACAGAGACTACGCGGAGGAGTGGATGGTGATCATACGCAACGACAGTCCGCTTCGCCGCCGCATCGTCCATGGCGAGCGCATCGCACAGGTCGTCTTTGCGCGTTACGAAGTGCTGCCGATTGTCGAAGGCGAGGTCAAACGATCCACCGAGCGACAAGGCGGCTTCGGCAGCACCGGTCGCTAGGGGTCGTCCTGAGCGCAGCGAGGGACCTGCTCTTGTGTCATTCCGAGCGCAGTCGAGGAATCTGGACGTCCAAAGACAGAGGGCCACCGACGATTTCGTCGGTGGCCCTCCTTGTCCATTGCCGGCTCGTGGCGATGCGCCGTGAACCGGGACTCGTTGGATCAGCGAGCGGAGTTCTGGCGACCGCTTGCCCAGGCCGAGCCGGCGTTGGATCTGGAACTAGACAATTAATCACCTCCTCTGAATCGGGTTGGACATAAGGGCGGATGAACTTACATACTCAAAATCACATGCGGAGTTCCCGCGTGCAAGCGAGGGCTGCAGGAAGAAATTACTATTCACCCATGCTCTCCCGCTTTCGAGTCTCGGCCCTCGCCGCGCTGTCGGTCAGCGCATGTGCGAACCAGCCGCCGATGGTTTCGACGCCCGTGCCCGCACCCGTTGTCACTGCCTCACAGGCAACGCCACCCGATAAGGACTACTGGGTGTTCGTCGCATCCGAAGCGAACGATCAAGTCGCGCTCGTGCGCTACGGTCCGAGTGGAATCCATCGCGAGCGCGTGACAACGGTTGGCATGATGCCGACAGACGTCGATGGCCCCCACGGCCTCGCGATTTCGCCCGACGGCAAGTGGTACTACGTGTCCACCGCGCACGGCGCGCCATTCGGATATCTCTGGAAGATCGCGACGGCGAACGACTCGGTGGCCGGCAAGGTGATGCTGGGAAATTTCCCCGCCACTGCGCAGGTCACGCCGGATGGCAGCTTTGTCTACGTCGTGAACTTCAATCTCTACGGCGAGATGGTGCCGTCGAGCATGTCGATCGTCGCGGCGGATGAGATGATCGAAGTCGCGCGGGTGACGACATGCACCATGCCGCACGGCTCGCGCATCAATCCACAGGGCACCAAGCAGTATTCAGGTTGCATGATGGATGACATGGCAGTGGAAATCGACACGCGTACGCTCGGCGTGACGCGACACTTCATGCTCACGAAGGGAAAGGAGATGGGCATGACGGGCGCCCCGACCGCATCGGTCGCTGCGGGTGGTCATGACATGTCACATGGCTCGGCGCCACCGAAGCCGGGCGACGTCAGCTGCTCGCCGACGTGGGCGCAACCGTCGTTCGATGGCAGCAAGGTCTACATCGCGTGCAACAAGAGCAGCGATATCGTCGAGCTCGACGTGGCATCGTGGAAAATGCTGCGCCGCATTCCGACTGGAGATGGCGTGTACAACCTCGCCATCACGCACGATGGCAAGCTGCTCATCGGAACCAACAAGCGTGGCAAGTCGACGTCGATCATCGACCTCGCCACTGGCAAGGAGCTCGCGCGTGTTCCCGCGACGCGGCGCGTGGCCTCTGGCGTCGCCGTGTCGTCGGACGATCGCTATGCATTCGTCACGCTTGAAGGCGTTGGCTCAGAGCCCGGAACAATCGATGTGATCGACCTGCGTTCGCTCACGCGCGTGGCGTCGATCGACGTGGGTCAGCAGGCCGGCGGCATCGACTTCTGGAAGACCACACCACCGCGCTGATGCCACACGTCGGAACGGCGACGCGAACCTACTTCGACGCCAGCCGTTCGCATCGCTACAGCCTGCTGTTCGCGCTTCCACTGCTCGTCACGTACGAGTTGCTCGAAGCGATTGCCCCCGTGCGATCCGGCGGGGGCGTCGTGCGCAACGGCGCCGATGTCGTGCTGACCGGCCTCTTCTCATGGATCCTCGGTGCACGCGGTCCGCTGGCTTTCATGGCCGTCGTGATCGGTATCTCACTCTACCTGATCTGGCGCGATCGCAAGAGCGGGCCAATCAAGCCTCCGTACTTCGCGTACATGCTGCTGGAGTCGGGCGCA
>JBBQHJ010000322.1:0-5637 GCA_038323865.1 Gemmatimonadales bacterium | reverse complement strand
CTTGACGACGGACGGCTTCCCGATCGTGACACCTTCGCCGAGTTTGATGTCCGTACCGCGGCCGGCCATGTTGGTCGCGATGGTCACCGCGCCCGGTTGACCGGCACCCGCCACGATTTCAGCTTCGCGTTGGTGGTACTTCGCGTTCAGCACGTTGTGCACGAGACCCGCGCGTTGCATCAGCTTGGATAGCGTTTCCGAGGCATCGACGCTGGTCGTACCAATCAACACCGGGAATCCAAGGTCGTGCAGGCGACGCGTCTCTTCGACGATCGCGTTGTACTTCTCGCGACGTGTCTTGTACACGAGATCGTGGCGATCGTCGCGAATGATGTCGCGATTGGTGGGGATCACGGCCACGTCGAGCTTGTAGATCTCGAAGAACTCCGTCTCTTCCGTTTCGGCGGTGCCGGTCATGCCGGCCAGCTTTTCGTACATGCGGAAGTAATTCTGGATGGTGATCGTCGCCATGGTCTGCGTTTCGCCCTTGACGCGAACGCCTTCCTTGGCTTCGACCGCCTGATGCAGCCCTTCGCTCCATCGACGACCCGGCATGGTGCGACCGGTGAATTCGTCGACGATCAACACTTCGCCATCCTGCACGACGTAGTTCACGTCCTTGTCGTAGAGCGCATGTGCGCGGAGCAATTGGTGCACGATGTTGAGACGCTCGCTCTTCGCCGCGTAGTCGATCTCGAGATCTCGGCGCGCTGCGATCTTCTGCTCCGGCGTCATGTCCGTGGCATGATCGATCCGGTGCACAGCTTCGCTTAGATCGGGCAGCAGATAGGCATCATGATCCGACGGCGCCATGTAATCCACGCCGCGATCGGTGAGATGCACCGAATGTCCGCGTTCATCGAGAACGAACAGGAGGTTGTCCTCGATATCGCGGAACACCTGCTTGGCCGCAGGCACCTTTCGATCTGCGATGTGCTCGAGCTCCATCTTCTGCACGAGCTGCTTGTTGCCCGGCTCGTTCATCAGCTTGATCAGGCGCCGATTCTTCGGGTGACCAAGTTGCGACTGATACAGCTTGAGCGACGCTTCCTGGATGCTCTTTGCCGCGAGATCGCGCTCCGCGTCAGCCACGAGCTGGTTCACCAGTTCCATCTGGCGACGTACGAGCTTCGACACCGTCGCGTTGTGCTCGAAATACTGCGTGTCGCCATCGTTGCCAACGGGACCCGAGATGATGAGCGGCGTCCGTGCTTCGTCGATGAGCACCGAGTCCACTTCGTCGACGATGGCGTACACGTGCGTGCGCTGTACGCGTTGCTCGAGCGACACGACCATGTTGTCGCGGAGGTAGTCGAAGCCGAACTCGTTGTTCGTGCCGTACGTAATGTCCGACATGTAGGCCGCACGGCGGTCAGGCGAGCCCGCCTCCGTGTCATCCAGACATCCGATGGTGAGACCGAGGTACGTGTACAGGTGTCCCATCCACTGCGAGTCGCGGCGGGCGAGGTACGAGTTCACGGTCACCAGCTGCGCTCCACGTCCCGGCAGCGCATTCAAATACAACGGCAGCGTGGCCACGAGCGTCTTGCCTTCACCCGTGGCCATTTCAGCAATCTTCCCGAAATGGAGCTGGATACCGCCCATGAGCTGTACATCATAGGGCACCATGTTCCACTCGAGTTCACGACCAGTGACGTTGACGATGGTGCCAACCAGGCGGCGTGCCGCCTCGCGCACCGTCGCAAACGCCTCTGGAAGAATCTCGTCGAGCGTGTCGGCGATGGCGCGGCGCAGATCGGCTTCCACACCGCCCGAGCCGTCGACACCATTCAGCTCCGTATCGATTTTCTCACGCTCGTCGACGTCGGTCGCCGAGTGCTTTCCTTCCTTCAACTCGGAAATCCGCTTTTCGAGTTCGTCGGTGCGCTCGTGAATGATGCCGCGGAACTTCGCGGTCTGTCCGCGCAGCTCCTCGTCGCTGATGCCCTTCAGTCGTGCTTCGCTTTCATGAATGGCGTTGATGATGGGCTGGAGCCGCTTGCGCTCCCGCTCGTGACGAGTGCCCATGAACGCCGAAAGTACGCGCTTGAACATGCAGTCCTCTTATCGATACAGCCGATGCTCCGCGATGTAGTCCGCTACGGCATCAGGCACGAATCCGTGAATGGTGCGCCCGTTGGCCACCCGGGCGCGCAGCTCCGTGGACGAGATGTCCACGCGCCGCGTCTCAAGCACCTGCACCGGCTTGCCGGAGTCCGGCGGCCTCGGGTCACCGCCTCGAAGGAGGACAGCAATCGACGCCAGCGAACGAATTCTTTCCGGCTCCCGCCATTGTTCAAAGAGCGCGTACGCATCCGCCCCAAGCAACAGAACCAGCTCCACTCCGGGGTGCGCGTTCGAGATCTGCGTTACGGTATCAACGGAGTAAGATAACCCGCCCCGGTCGATTTCTGACCGATCGGCGCCGAACCCCTCGATGCCGCGAACGAGCCGTTCCGTCATGGCCAGACGGTGCAGCCCGTTTGCCGACGCGCGCCCCACCTTCAAGGGCTGATCGCCCGCGGGGATGAATCGTACGGAGTCGAGTCCTAACGCCTCTTTGGCGTCGATGACCGGGAGCAGATGCCCGAGATGGGGCGGATCAAAGCTCCCTCCGAAGATCCCGAGGCGCACGCCTCAGAACGTTGGCGGAGTACCGGCCGAAGGGGGGCCGGTAGACGACGGCGGTGTATTCGCGCCCGTCGTGGCGGCCGGTACCAGCGTTGCTGCGACGCCAGCGCAGGTCGCCGCCACGTCCGCATCGTTTGGAAAATTCTTCTTCAGGGCGGCGCAGGCATCCTGTGCATCATCCCGGTAGTGAATCGCCTTGTAGGAGTCGACCAGTCGCATCTGCGCCAGCTTCGACGAGACCGAATTCGGCCACTTGGCGATAACATCCTTGAAATAGATGATGCCGCTGTCGTACGCCTTGCGCCGGTAGTAATACACGCCGGCGAGGTAGCCCTTCTGCGCAAACATCTCTTCGAGTTCCGTGACTTCCTTACGGGCCTCAGGCAGAAGTGGCGACTGCGGATACAAGCCAAGCAACGTGTTGTACGTCGCAAGGGCCGTCTCGCCATAAGTCGGGTCGAGTGTTGGCTTCCGCCACAGGCGCTTGTAATCGCGCGCCGCCGCGAGCGCCGCATCATCGGAGAGCGAATCGTCGGGAAAGCTCTCGACAAGGCGCGTGTAGCTCGTTGCCGCTAAAACAAATTCGCCGCGCGAATCGTGCGTCTTGGCGAGATACCAATGCGCCCGCGGCAGCAGCGTATCGCGCGCCGGCAGGTCGGTGGTGAGCTTTTCAAGCGCGGTGACCGCATTATCCCAGCGCCCCGCCGCCATTTCCTGCATGGCAGCTCGGTACAGCGCCTCGTTGTTCGGATAGCGCGTGAGTTCGAAGTCGGGGTGGCAGGCCGCAACTGCGAGAAGCAGTGCAACGAGCAGAGCCCGGCGTGTTGAGTGCATATCGGGGAGAAATACCCGCAAGAAGCCAGTCAGTTCGGGGAAACCTGAAAGATAAACCAGTGGAGCCCGCCGTCCTACGTCTAGACTGGAAGCCGACTTACGCTGCTCCCGGCCTCGACCGGGCCACCCGGGGCGCCATGTGCGGCGTTCCCACCAGCCCCCGAAAATACTCTATCGTGCGCACCAGACCGTCCCGTACGTGGACTTTTGGCTCCCATTCCAGCATGGCCCTGGCCCGGGTGATATCCGGCTTCCGGACCTTGGGATCGTCCACCGGCAGCGGTTCCCGGATGATCTTCGAGGATGTGCCCGTCAACTCCACTACGAGCTCAGCGAGCTGCTTCACCGTGTACTCATCCGGGTTGCCCACGTTCGTCGGGTTGTGGTCACCACGCATGAACAGCCGGTAGATCCCGTCGACCTCGTCAGACACATAGCAGAAGCTTCTGGTCTGCGAACCATCACCGTAGATGGTGATGGATTCGCCGGAAAGCGCCTGCACGATAAAGTTCGACACCACGCGCCCATCGCGCGGCCGCATTCGTGGCCCATACGTATTGAAGATGCGCACGATGCGCGTGTCCACACCGTGGTAGGTGTGGTACGCCATCGTGATGGCCTCTGCAAAACGCTTGGCCTCATCATAGACACCGCGCGGACCCACCGGGTTTACGTTGCCCCAGTAGCTCTCCTGCTGCGGATGCACGAGCGGATCGCCATACACTTCCGACGTGGACGCCAGAAAGAATCGCGCACCCTTGGCCTTGGCCAACCCAAGTGCGTTGTGCGTCCCCAGGGATCCCACCTTGAGCGTTTGAATCGGCAGCTCGAGATAGTCGATCGGACTCGCCGGCGACGCGAAGTGCAGCACCCCATCGAGATCGCCCGCGACGTACGTGAACGTCGAGATATCGTGGCGGATGAATTCGAAGCGTGGCTCGTTCATCAGGTGCGCGATGTTATCCGCGTGCCCCGTCACGAAATTATCGAGGCCCACTACCTGATGACCTTCCGCGAGAAACCGGTCGCAGAGATTGGAGCCGAGGAAACCGGCCGCGCCGGTGATGAGCACTCTCATGCAGTTGTACCTCGCCCAATGGAATCGTAGGTGAATCCGAGCGCCCGCATCTTTCGGCCGTCATACAGATTGCGGCCGTCGATCACGACGGCGCCGCGCAATACCTCGCGCATGCGTGCAAAATCAGGGTGCCGGTACTCATTCCAGTCCGTCACCACCACCAGCGCATCGGCACCGTCGATCGCGTCATAGTTCGTCTCGGCGTAACGAATGCGGTCGCCGACACGGCGCCTCCCTTCTTCCATGGCAACGGGATCATGCGCGATTACGTCGGCCCCTGCCTCGAGTAGCTGATCGATCAGGACGAGTGAAGGCGCCTCGCGCATGTCATCGGTATTCGGCTTGAACGCGAGTCCCCAGATTGCGACGCGCTTCCCCTTTACGCTGCCGATGTTCTTCACGAGCTTGGCAAAGAGGCGCTGCTTCTGTTCGTCGTTCGTATCTTCGACGGCGTTGAGCACCCGAAGATCCACGTTGTTGCTCTTGGCCGTACGGACGAGCGCTTTCACGTCCTTCGGAAAGCACGAGCCACCGTAGCCTGGTCCTGGAAAAAGAAACGCCGGGCCGATGCGCGCATCGGAGCCGATTCCGCGCCGAACCTGGTCGACATCTGCGCCAACCGCCTCGCAGAGATTCGCGATCTCATTCATGAACGAAATACGCGTCGCCAACATCGCGTTCGCCGCATACTTCGTCATTTCCGCTGATGAAATATCCATGAACAGAATCGGCTTGCCGGTGCGCACGAACGGCGCGTAGAGCTCCGCCATCACACTGCGCGCAAAATCCGAGTCGACGCCAAGTACGACACGATCGGGCTTCATGAAGTCGTCGATCGCCGCGCCTTCCTTGAGAAACTCCGGATTCGAGCAGACGTGGAATGGAAGCTTCGCGTGCTTGCTGACCGCGCTGGCCACCTTGGCGGCGGTGCCGACGGGTACGGTCGACTTGGTCACCACCACCATCTCACGCGTCATGTGCTTTCCAACTTCCTCGGCCACGGCGAGTACGTGGCGGAGATCGGCGGAACCATCTTCATCTGGTGGCGTGCCCACGGCGATGAATACCACGGCGCCGGACTCGATCGCCTTTCC
>JBBQHJ010000321.1:0-5643 GCA_038323865.1 Gemmatimonadales bacterium | reverse complement strand
ACGCCTCACGCGACACGATCCCCGCACGCCGGACCTCTCGCGCCAGACGCCTCACGCGACACGATCGCCGCACGCCGGACCTCTCGCGCCAGACGCCTCACGCGACACGATCCCCGCACGCCGCACCTCTCGCGCCATACGCCTCACGCATCACGCCGAGATGTGTGCAAGCGGGACCCCGAAGCGCGTCTCCGTTGTATGACCAGCCGCAGAGCCCCACCTTTCCAACATGGTCGAACCAGAAAGAGCTGCTGCTCTCTTCACGGCATATCACTCCCAGCTGGTGCGGTTCCTCACGCGTCAGCTCGGCGATCGCGATGCCGCCGAGGAAATCGCGCAGGAGACATTCGTGCGCGCGCTGCAGCAGGACACCATCGCCAGCGAGCGGTCGTGGATCTTCGCGGTGGCCATGAACCTGGTGCGCGATGAAGGGCGAAAGGCTGTACGTCGCCAGCGGCGGCTCGCGGTCATGCGTGAGACGGAAGCGGACGAGCAGGTTGTACAACCGCCCGTGACGAACGTTGAGCGCGAAGAGGATCGTGCGATGGCGCGACAGGCACTCGATGCATTGGCCGACCGCGATCGCGATGCGCTGCTCATGCGCGAAGAAGGGTTGAGCTACGAGGAAATTGCATCCGCACTCGACCTCTCGCTGGGATCAGTTGGAACGACGCTGTCGAGAGCTCGGCGGCGGTTGATGGAAGCATACGAAGCACTGCAGCACGCGCCGGAGCCGGCATGATACACGACGACTTGAACCATCCAGACGAAGGAACCATTCACGCGTGGCTCGACGACGGCCTGAGTGCCGACGAAGCCGCGCGTATCGACGCACACGTTGCGACCTGCGCGTCGTGCTCGGCGCGTGTTGCCGAGGCGCGCGGGTTGATTGCCGGTGCGTCGCGCGTGTTGTCGCGGCTGGATGATGATCCGATGCCGCTCATTCGGCCCGCAGTGGTGCGGCAGGACATTCCGCGTTCGTCACTCTGGGGTGCGCTGCGCATCACACCGGCGCGCGCGGCGATTGCGGCAATGTTGCTCGTTTCGGTAGGTGTGTTCATGACGCAGCGCGAACCGGAAATGCGTTCGGCGCGCGTGAAGATGGATGCCGTAGCGCCGGTAGCGGCCCCGGCCCCGTCAGAGGCGACGGCGCGCGAGCAGGTTGCGGCGCGTCTCAAGGACGAGCAGCCACCCCGCGCGTTGAGCAAGGCTGCGGGCAACGCCGCGCCCACGCCGCCGGCCGCGAGCTCGGCACCGACGTTGGGTGATATCAACGCAAATGAAAAGCGCGTGGCCGCAGCGCGACAGAGTCTGGCGGCGCAGGCAGACACGGTGAGTGCGCGCGCCGATCATGCTCGGCTCAATGAAGTGGTGACGACACGTGCGGCGTCTCCGCCGGCACCAGCGCAGGCCGTCGCGGCAGGAGCAGCGGCCGAGCGCACGAAGGTTTCGGGTGCGCTGCAGAGGCGCGTCGGCGCTATTGCCGTGACGCAACTGAGTGGCTGCTATCGCGTGGAGGCAGCCGACAAGGCCAGTGCGAAGTGGGGCGATGTGGCATTCCCGTTTATCGTGGCGTTTGATTCGACGGGAGTCGTTGCGCGCGTGCTCACGCCGAACGGCGAGGACACGCAGGCGCGAGCGGTGGTGACGCGTAGCGATGCAGACAGCCTGAATTTCCGTCTACGTCGCATTGGCTTCAATGGATCGCTCGTGTTCGGGAGCCAGGGCCCAACGCGAAGTGGTTTTGCGAAGACCCTGGGCGCGTCGGAGATGGAGCAGAATGTTTTTGTGACTGCGCGAAGCGCGCCGTGTCCATCGCGCTGAGACAAGCAGATCCTTCGCTGCGCTCAGGATGACACCGGACGCCTCGCTCAGGACGACACAGGGAATCCAATAACAACGGAACATGCATATGAAGCTCATCGTCGCCGCACTTTTGATCGCAGCGAATGTGGCAAGCGCGCAGGAGCTTCAGGCGGTCAAGGCGCCGACATCAGCGTGTGAGTCGCTCAAGCAACTGCGACTACCGGACGTCCGCATTACAGAAATCACCAACGTGCAGGATTCCGTGCAGCGCGGCGACAATGTGCGTGGCGCTCACTGTCGTGTCGGTGGTGTGATCGGGCGCAGTGGTGTGTTCATGGTGATGCTGCCGAACAACTGGAATCAGCGATTGCTGATGGGTGGGAACGGCGGGTTTGCCGGCACGCTCAATCGCGGCATTCTCGCGTACGCGAGCACGGGCTACGTGACGGTGACAACGAACACCGGACATGAAGCGCCGCCGAATGGCGGTGCGCG
Organism: Gemmatimonadales bacterium; assembly: GCA_038323865.1. Lineage (GTDB taxonomy): Bacteria > Gemmatimonadota > Gemmatimonadetes > Gemmatimonadales > Gemmatimonadaceae > AG11. Next base: position 3,342 of record JBBQHJ010000321.1, on the reverse strand, counting down.
GTGGGCACTCAACGATCCGGAGCTGCAGCTCGATTTCGCGTACGTCGCCGTGCACCGCGCGGTGGAAGTCGCGAAGTCGCTCGCGCACACCTTCTACGGGAGCGATCCGAAGTTCTCGTATTTCACCGGCTGCTCGAACGGTGGGCGCCAGGCGATGATGGAAGTTCAGCGGTACCCCGAGGACTTCGACGGCGTGGTGGCCGGCGCACCGGCCATGGCGTTCACCACGACGGGCGCGGTCTTTTTGCGCAATCTCAAGGCATCATTTCCGGATCAGGCGCACTTCGCGCGGCCCGTGCTCACGCAGGAGAGTCTCGACTTGCTGTCCACCGCTGTGCTTGCCGCGTGCGACGCGATCGATGGCGTCAGCGATGGCGTGCTCGACGATCCGCGCGAGTGCCAGTTCAAGTTGTCGTCGCTCAAGGCGTGTCCGGGCAACAAGGCGGCGCGCGATTGTCTGACGAGGGAGCAGCGCGCGGTGATCGCGGCGATTCAATCGCCACTGATGGACGAGCATGGCAAGGTGGCATTTCCGGGGCAGCCGCTTGGCGGTGAAAATCTTCGCAACAGCTGGCAGGCGTGGACCACGGGCTCGGACACCGGGGGCATGCGTCGCAACGGACTGCCGAATTCCATTGCGATGTTCGTGACCGAGGGCGGGAAGTACATCACCTACGGCGATTCCACGTGGGACTATTCGAAGTCCAGGGGTAGTGACTATCTCCACGACTCACGCCCAATGGGCGCAATGCTGAACGCAGAGAATGCGGATATCAACAGGTTCGCGGCGCGGAATGGAAAGGTCATTCTGTGGCATGGCTGGAACGATCCCGCCATCAATCCGTTGATGACAATTCAGTACTACGAGGACGTACTCAAGCGTGATCCGAAGGCGCGCGAGTACGTGCGGCTGTTCATGGCGCCGGGCGTGTTGCATTGCGGCGGCGGAAATGGAATTGCGCCGAGTGAGCGCGAGTTTCTCAACGCAGTTGTGGCGTGGGTGGAAAAGGGCTCGGCGCCGGAACAGCTAGTGGCGGCGCGACGTGACTCTGCGCAACGCGTGGTGCGCACGCGCGTGCTCTGCCGGTATCCTCAGCGCGCGGTGTACACGAAACAGGGGAGCACGGACGAGGCTTCCAATTTTGTGTGCAAGGAGCCGTGAGCCGCGGGCAACTACGCACGCAGATGGGCGCAGATTTAGCGCAGATGAACGCGGAAAACTGCGGTCATTATTAAAAGAACAACAGCGGATCCTTCGCTGCGCTCAGGATGACATGGCCTCATCTGCGTTTATCTGCGCCGACGAAGGCGTTCTGCGTTCATCTGCGTGCGCCGTTGCCTGGTTGAGGAGTAGGGCCTAGTTGTTGCGCCCGCGCAGATAACGTCTTGCTAATCTCAATGTGGTGATTTAGCGACACAATAGGTCTATTTCAGCGCCATCATAGCAACAATTTATAGCAATGAACGTCCAAACACACACAAAATGACTGGCATCGCGATGGAGCCTTTTCCGCAAATCACTGATGCGCCCTATCTACTCACCTTCGGCGGACGCGAATTCTTCTGGTTCCGTCTCGTGAACGAAGCCAATCCAGCGCGACTCGGTGCCGCGGCCCCGGTGGGCGCATGACGTCTGTACTTCACGCGGAGCTGCTCGATGATGCGAGTGCTCGCGCCGATCGCAAACATTGGGAATTGCATCGGGGAGCGAACGTCACATCGAAACTTGTTGGCACTGCGACGTGAAGAGCCGGCGCTGAGGCCTGGTGACAGCGACGCACATGTGGAAGGCACGGTGGAGTGGGCGACGGTGCTCCGCATCATGCCCGTTCGAAGCGACTACGGTGATTGGGAGCGTTCGCGCCGCGCGTTGCTGTGTGTGTTCAATACGTTCGATCAACCGCTCGACGTGCCGATTCGTGATGACGCAATCGGCAAGTGGACGCTGCGGTTTTCAACTGAATCGGAAGGTTACGGAGGAAGTGGAGTGACAGTGGACGATATTCCGGATGCGCAGAGTGTGGACGTGATTGATGCGCCAAAGCGGTTGATGGAGATGGCGGTTGTTGCGCCGAAGCAGTGCGCGGTGCGCATGCCGCCGTGGAGTGCGGCTGTCTTTGTCCGGTCTTTTGATGAGTAAAAAGGGAAAGCAGGTCCCTCCTTGCGCTCAGGACGACATCGTGCAGGTCCGTCGCGTCGCGCTGGATGGCATCAAATGAAACTGCGCGTCTGGCCAGGCAAGCCCTATCCACTCGGGGCAACGTGGGATGGAACGGGCGTGAACTTCGCGCTGTTCTCGGAACATGCCACGGGCGTGGAGCTCTGCCTCTTCCGCGAGGAGAATGACGCCAAGGAGTCGGCGAAGATCCAGATCACGGAGCGCACGGATCAGGTGTGGCATTGCTACCTGCCCGATCTCAGGCCGGGACAGTACTACGGCTATCGCGTGCACGGACCGTATGAGCCCGAGGAAGGCCATCGCTTCAATCCGGCGAAGCTGCTCATCGATCCGTACGCAAAGGCGATCACGGGCGCGATCAAGTGGAGTAACCATCTCTTCGCGTACAACGTTGGCAGTCCGAACGACGACCTCGAGCTGGATCCCGACAATTCTGCGGGTGGCGTGCCCAAGTCAGTCGTGATCGACAACGCGTTCACATGGGGAGACGACGCGCCATTGAACGTGCCGTACAATCGCACGATCATTTACGAGTGCCACGTAAAGGGCATGACGATGCGTCATCCCGACGTACCACCCGAGCTGCGCGGAACATATCTCGGTTTGTGCAGCGATCCGATGATCGAGTATTTCCAGACGCTGGGTGTCACCGCGATCGAGTTGCTGCCGGTGCATCAGTTTGTCGTCGACCGGCACTTGGCCGAGCGTGGGCTGACGAACTATTGGGGCTACAACTCCATCGGCTTCTTCGCGCCTGATGTGCGCTACGCCACGCGCGGGCTCGGCAACCAGGTCTATGAGTTCAAGACCATGGTGAAGACGATGCACGCCGCGGGGCTCGAGGTGATTCTCGATGTGGTCTACAATCACACCGGCGAAGGCAATCATCTCGGGCCAACACTGTCGATGAAGGGCATCGACAACGCGGCGTACTACCGTCTGGAGCCGGAGAACCGGCGCTTCTACACGGACTTCACCGGCACCGGCAACTCGTTGAACATGCAGCACCCGCGCACAATCCAGCTCGTGATGGATTCGCTGCGCTACTGGGTGGACGAGATGCACATCGATGGATTCCGGTTCGATCTCGCACCGGTGCTCGCGCGTGAGTTGTACGACGTCGACAAGCTGTCGGCGTTCTTCGACATCATGCAGCAGGATCC
>JBBQHJ010000320.1:0-5719 GCA_038323865.1 Gemmatimonadales bacterium | reverse complement strand
CATCGCGCCTGGGCCCCGACATATACGCCGACACACTGCGCGAAACGCGACCGAGAATGCTGGGCACGAGCTGTTCGTCGAGCTCATTTGGAAGCTCGCGCATGGCCATGCGCACGTAGCGATCGGGATCGAGTCGCGCGTCGCGCACTTGATCCCACAGCGCGCCCCAGAGCATCGCGCGGAGAAAGTCGTCGTGCACCTTGCCGATGTTCTTCTCCAGCCATGCGACCGATCGGTCATCGAGCCGGACGAGCGTGTAGCCGAAATCGCGGGCGTTGGCGAATACGAAATCGGGAGCCGGCACACCGGCAATCGGAATTTCCGTTGCACCCGCGCCAACCTCGGCCGGAATACGACGTGAGTCGCCGTTCTCGTAGCCGAGCAACACTTCGACGCGAATCTGCCATGGCCAGGTGCTCGACACGTCTTTCCTGACCGGAGACTGTGTCAGCGCGATGCGAGTGACGGCACCGTCTTTTACATCGACGTGCTGGTCGATCACCGGCATGCCGGGGCGCAGGATGTAGCTGCGTCCCCAGACATCGAGATCGCGTTGTGATGCCGCACCAACGGCATGCAGCAGCTCGCCCCAGGTTGCATTGCCATACTCGTGTGAGCGGAGATAACTGCGCAGGCCATTCTTGAACGCCGTGTCCCCGACGAGATAGTTCAGCTGCTTGAGGATGCCGGGCGCCTTGTTGTAGACGATTGCGCCGTAGTTGCTCTTGGCCTGATCGAGATTGGCGAGCTGCTGCCAGACGGGCGTTGTGCCTGAGCTGACATCGACACCGTAGGCCGCCGGCTTGTTGCGTAGGTAGAACGTCTTCCACGCGTTCGCGTTCGGCTCGAGATCGGCCTGCATCACCGCGGCGAGATACGTCGCGAAGCCCTCCTTGAGCCAGAGATCATCGAACCAGCGCATCGTGGTGAAATCACCGAACCATTGATGCGAGACCTCGTGGAAAATTGTGGCCTGCCGGCCAAGCTGCTGGTTGAGCGTCGGACGCTCGCGATACATGAAGCTCTCTTCGTTGTAGAACACCGCGCCCGGATGCTCCATTCCGCCGAATGGGAATGCCGGCGCGAGCAGGAAATCGAACTTCTGAAATGGGAATGGATGGTCGGTATATGTCTCGAGCCAGTTGATCGCGCGGGCATTCATTGCGATGAGTGAGTCGGCTTCTGCTTCTTTGGCGCGCGAGGCCCGCACGTAGATCGAGATCGGGCGACCATTGATGGTCTGCGTGCGCACCGACCACGGCCCCGCCGCGAACGCCACGAGATACGTGCTGATGGGATCGGACTCCGCGAAATGCCACACGGAGGTCGCAGTCGAATCCACATGGTCGAGCTTTCCGTTCGCGAGCGCCTTCCATCCCTTCGGCGTGGTGAGCGTGAGCGTCACGCGCGCCTTCAGGTCGGGCTGGTCGAAACAGGGAAAGAGTTGATTGGCGTCTGCCGGGACGAGCAGCGTGTAGAGATAGTCGGCGCCATCGGTCGCATCGCGAAAGCGGATGACACTCGCACCCGCCGGTGCAATCGCCGATCGGAAGTCGAGGTCGACGGCGTTGTCGCCGACGATGAGCGCCGCGTTCGGAATGACGAGATGTCCGTTGCGCGCGGCCGGCGTAAGTGCCTTCCCATTCGCGCTGACGTTCGCGAACGAGTAGCCGCGAAAATCGAGGACGAGATCGCCTGCCGAGCGTTTGCTGAACTGCACCCGTGCATGGCCAACCAGCGTGTCGCGATTGGTGACGTCAAATCGCAATTCGTAGCGCACGTTCGCGATCTGCTTTGCACGTGCCTGCGCGAGCTGGTGGGAAACGCCGGTACCGGTCAGCGTATCGGCAAGTATGGCCAAAGCAAATAAAAGCATGCGACGCCCGAGGATGTGAAAACAAAAAAAGCGTTCACTACATGCAACGGATGCCGTTACGTGCAGCGGATCAAACGGCGTTTAATCCGGCAGTTTCCGCTGCATCAGTTGCATGTACTAATCGCTTTTTGATTTTATCGTCCCTGCTCGTAAATAATATCCACGGGAATGTTCTTGGCCTTAAGCCGATCCAGATCGCCTTGCAGTGCCGGACCGATCTTGCCGAGATCCACATACATCGCCGCAACAGCGGCGTAGTCGCCATTCCCCTGTAGTACGAGGATCTGCTTCGACAACTCATCCGCCGCCGCGCGCATCTTCACGAAGTCGACGCGATACCTGCCCGACGCCTCACGCGTAAACGCGCCGGCCTTCTGCAGGAAGTTGAACGCCACGATGTTCGCGCGGCCGTGCGCATCGGCGGCACCAAACCGTGCCGAACGAAACAGGCTCGCAAGGAACGTGACGTAGTTGTCCTCAACGCTCTCCTTGCCCATCTGCCCCTTCGCGTTCAACTGCCGAATCATGTAGAGGCCGAGGATATCCGCCTTCCCTTCCTCGAGCGCGCCCGCCTTCTCCTTCAAGGCCGAACGAACGGTGCCCTTGCCATCGATCGTGTTCTTGATGCCGAGACCATGCGCCACCTCGTGGAACATTACGTTCTCGAAGAATGCGTCGAACGTCAGGTGTGACATCTGGTCGTCGACAATCAACTCCTTCGCGAGCGGCGACAGGATGCGATCGAACTTCGCACGCACCGCGTTCTTGAGCTGTAGCCGGCGCGTGCCCTTCTTGAGCTGCACCTCTTCATCGTTCGGCAGGTTGATCGCGATCGTCTTCGCGCCTTCGTTTGCATGTCCGGCGACATACACAACGTCGTACGCATTGAGATCGGCATCCGTGCCCGGCTTTTCCTTCTTGTACTGCGCATCAACCGGAATGCCCTTTTGCAATTCGGGCAACTCCTTCGCGTACTTCGCGAGGCGCTTGCTCCACGCCTGATCCTTGACCAACACGAACGATTCATTCGCGGCCTTGTAGCCGAACAACTCATCCTCGTACGTCTCGATGGGGCCGAGCACGATATCGAGTGTGTTCGTCTTCATGTCCATCCACGCGAAATCGCTCGGACGGTAGTTGTCGGTCGTGAGCGCGGTCGCGAGCGCCGTGAGATATTTCCTGAGGCCCGCGTTGTCCGCGAGCTTTGCCGCCGCGCGCACCTTCTCGGCCGCGCGCGCGTTGCCCGCTGCGAAGAACTTCGAGTATGGAACAGCCGTCAGAGCGCCAGAGGCATCGCGACGCACCATCGTGTAGAGCGATTTCAGGCTGTCGGCGTGTTTCCCGCCCGCGGCCACGGCCTTCTCGAACTCCGCCTTGGTCATGTTGCGCGGATAGAAGTTCGCGCCGTCCGGCTTTTTGCCGACACCGGCCAGGAACGCGACATTGTTATCCAGCCGATCCCACGGTCCAACGTTCACTTCCGCGAGCTTCTTCGCCGCAGGATCTGAAATGCGCGACAACACCGAGTCGCTCGGCCCAATCGACTGCTGCCAGAAGATTTCGTGCATCTCGCGGGCGGCGTCGATGAGCAGCGGCAGCATCTTGCGCTCGTTTTTCGTGAGCGTCGCGGTGTCGGCCTGAAGCTTCACCGTGGTGTAGCGGGCCAATCGCTCCGCCGCACTCGCGAGCGTGAGAGGTGGATTCACCGGCATTGGATTCGCCGCAGGCGGTACTGGACGGCCGTTCAGGTTCCAGCGCGGTGCGGCGCCATTCGCCAGGAGATTCGCCGCCGACGCTGCAGCGCGAATCACCGCGGTCATGTGCGGGAAGTCCACACGCGATGCATCGTCGCGCACCGTGTGATAGTCGCCGTGCATGTTGTACGTGGACAGCGTATGCGCGGGCACACCGGCGAGCGCAAACGCGATGTTGTCGCTGCGTTCGAAGAAGTGCTGTTCGAGTCGGCGATCAGCAACGATGGGCAGCCCTGCAACCTGAAATGTTTGCCCCATTGTGCTGCGCTCGAAACCAGTCAGCCACGCTCTACCGGGCCCCCCCGCGGCAGTGTCCGGACGACCGATCATCTCGATCTCCATGTTCGCCGCCATCTGCGCGATGGGTACGAACGGATGCTGGATATACCAGCGCGTTCCGAGCAATTTGCCTTCTTCACCGGTGGTCGCAGCGAAGACGACCGTGCGCAAGGGACGCGCTCCGCTCGCCAATGCACGCGCGATCTCGAGCACGGCAACCACACCGGATGCGTCATCATCGGCGCCATTGAAAATCGAATCACCCTGCTCCGGACGTCCAATGCCCAGGTGATCGTAGTGCGCGTCGATGAGAATGATCGAATCGCGAATGGTTGGATCACTTCCGCGAATCACACCGATCACGTTCACCGCGTCGCGCCGCCGCCCTGAAGACACGGTGTCGCGGTCCGAGAGTTTCGGCAACAACGACAGTTGGCCACGCGGCACAGCGGGGCCGATCACCGGCACGCGCTGGAAGTAGCCGCTGTCGCCCGCGGGCTCGAGACCAATCGCACGCATCTCGTTGGCAATGAGCGCCGCGGCCTTCGCCGAGCCGCGCGAGCCGGTCATCCGGCCTTCGAGCGAATCGTCAGCCAGTGCCGTCAGGAGGCGGCGGACATTGGCCTCGGTGATCGGTGACTGCGGAGTAGGTGCGGCGACAACCGGGTTCGAGGTCGTGACCAGTTGCGGGCCACATGCAGCGAGGACGAGCATGCCCAGCATGAACGCTGAAAGCGTACGGGAGATTGATGTCATTGTCTTGAAAAAATGGCTCATAAATACGAGAAACGCTGCGTCGACCCTCCAAACGAACCGCGACGCGCTTGCAGCCGCGCGTCGCTCAGGGTCAATCGGCCGACGTGAAGGTGATGTCGGTGTCGATGGGTTTGCCATGACGCCAGACGCCTTCACCGTTGCGGGGGGGCGTCAACACTTCGAAACGGACCTCGAGCGGTTGTGGCTCGTCCGCAAAGGTTGGACGGAGATCGTCGAGGACCTTGGTATACGCTGCCTCGTGATCGGATGCCGACACGATACCCACGTGAATCGGATGCGCAAAGCGCTGCATTTCCTGCGCTCCGGCAATCTTTTCGGCGATGTAGTACACGTAGGTGTTCATGCCGGCATCATTCTCCTATGGAGTCGAGATAGCGTCGATGGTGAAGACGAGCGTTGAATTGGCAGGAATCGGCCCAGTCGCCGTTGAACCATAGCCCAACGCCGCCGGAATCACGAGTTGGCGGCGACCGCCGACCTTCAGTCCAACGAGGCCTTCATCGAATCCCTTGATGACGCTGCCAGCGCCTAGCTTGAACGAGAACAGCTGTGCTGGTGCCTCATTCGAATCGAACCGGGAGCCGCTTGGCGTGAGACAACCTGCGTACCGCACGCTCACGATTGCGCCGGACACGAATGCCGATCCGGTTCCGACCGTGACATCGCGGTACTGGAGGCCGGATGCCGTCGTCGTCAGCGTCGATGCACTGGCGGCCAACGTTGTCGCCAGCGTGCTGCAGTCGATCACCGCGCCCTGTTCAACCGCAGTTGAACTGTTGCATGCGGTGAGCGCGAACGGAAGAACTACAAGTAGTCTGCGAAGCATCTTGGTTGACTGAAATTGAGAATTAGCGTTCGCCGCCGTCGCGATCTCGGCGAACTAGAACCTTCTTGCCCTTGATGGTCGTACTGCGCAGCGTCTCGATGATACCGTCTGCCGCGTCGTCCGGCACTTCCACGAGTGAAAAACGATCGGTGATCTGGATAGCGCCGATCGCGCGTGGATCGATGCCGGCTTCATTCACAATGGCAC
>JBBQHJ010000319.1:0-5744 GCA_038323865.1 Gemmatimonadales bacterium | reverse complement strand
GGTGTCGAATGTGGCCAACTTGATGGATGACACGTAGCTCTGGCCGTCGTCGGACAGCGTAATGGTCTCGGTGAGAACTCCATGTCCCGCCGGCCACCAGTCGCTTGCATTCGGTGCACCATCGCCCGGCCCGGGTGCCTTCGTCGTGTAGAACAGGTATTTCGTCTCGAACGTGCGCGCACCGGTCTGCTTCCACACGCCGTAGGCCGGCGGTGATGAATTGGCGGCCTCGTCATAGTTGGATGACTCGGTCATCGTGCCGCCGGTGTTGTAGGCATACAGGAACTCGAGATTCTTCATCTCGGCCAACGCACCACTCCGAAAGCTTATCTTCGAGCGCCACGCGCCCACGAGCACGTCGCGGTCTGCGCCGCCGTTCTGCTGCGACGACGGACTGTTTCGGCAGCCGGCAATGACCAGAACGGTCGCAAGGATGATTCGCGCGAATCCAGCGGATGAGGAGGGCATGGTACACTTTATCTCATAGGCTGCATTCCGCGAGACCCTTCACGTGGATATTTCCGCTAGGCCTCGAGGGCCAGGCCCGGGATAGTACTGGTTTGGAACATGGCGTCAGACGCACGAATACAGTGCAAAGGCTGCGTGTTCCGCCACAGATGGTGAACGGCGACGTTGCTGCATGACCAGAACACGCTGGGCCCTCGCCAGTCTCTCACTTTCCATGCTGATGTCGTCACTCGACACCAGCATCGCGAACGCCGCACTACCAACGCTCGCGCGCGCATTCAACGCACCGTTCGGGGCAGTGCAGTGGATCGTGCTGGCCTATCTGATTGCGGTGACGTCGCTCATCGTCACGGTCGGACGGATCGGGGACATCATAGGTCGACGGCGGCTGCTGCTTGTTGGGATCGCGCTGTTTACGGTGGCGTCACTCGCCTGCGGAATAGCGCCAACTCTACCAGCGCTCATCGCAGCGCGCGCTGCACAAGGTCTTGGCGCAGCGATCATGATGGCACTGACGCTAACGTTCGTGCGCGACGCCGCACCACAGCAGAAGACCGGAAGCGCGATGGGCCTGCTCGGCACAATGTCCGCCGTCGGCACCACACTGGGCCCATCACTCGGCGGCATTCTCATCGCGACGGTGGGATGGCGCGCGATCTTTCTCGTCAACGTTCCGCTCGGTGTCCTGAACATTGTTCTCGCACATCGCTATCTGCCGGGCGATTCTGATGTGAAAACAAGTCGGACAGAGACGACACTGCTCGGACTGACGCTCAAGCCATTTGCGCTCGCGTTTCGCGATCATGCAATTGGCGGAAGTCTCGCTGTGAGTGCGGTGGTCTCCATGGTCATGATGGCCACGCTAGTCGTCGGCCCCTTTTACCTGTCGCGCGAGTTCGGACTCAGTACGGCACTCGTCGGACTCGTGTTGTCGGTCGGTCCGCTCGTGGCGGCTCTGACGGGTGTTCCGGCCGGGCGCCTCGTCGATCGCCTTGGCGGCCAGCGTATGGTGGCAGCTGGACTCCTGGGAATTGCGAGTGGTTCGGCGCTGCTTGCAATAATGCCTGTTCGATTCGGCGTCGCAGGATACATCTCTTCTATAGTAGTGATGACCGCGAGCTATGCGCTCTTTCAGGCGGCGAACAACACTGTCATCATGGTGCAGGCGGGCGCAGAGCAGCGAGGGGCCGTCTCCGGTATGCTCAGTCTGTCGCGCAACCTTGGCCTGATTGCCGGAACGTCCGCGATGGGAGCGCTCTACGTCGCCGCGGGCATGCGGGTCACGTTCGCGACAGCGGCTGCGTTGATGATCATTGCCGCCTACCTCTCACGGAGCAAGGCGTCTACCTCCGCGCGCATCGCACTTTCGGAGAAGATGCCGAACACACGCTTGCGGACATGCCCGGTCCGATCGAACAGCAGCGAAATCGGGAGTCCGTTCACGCCACCGAATGAGTCAACCAACTCCGGCGTGCCCACCACGATGGGATAGGTGATTGCCTCCATGCGCAATTGCTCGCGCATTCCGAAGACATCCGCGTCCTGCGTCCAGACACCGAGGATGACGAAGCCACTGTCCTTTCGCTCCGCATAGACGCGCTGGAATGCCGGCATCTCCACCCGACACGGCCCGCACCAGGATGCCCAGAAGTTCACGAGCACCACTTTGCCGATCAGGTCGGCGCGGTTCACTGGGGCACCGGTGATTGTTGTTGTCGAGAGAGCCGGCATCGCGGTGCCCACGCTCCCGGCGCCGAAGTGTCCGGCCAACTGCGGAGCACTTCGGTACGCCAGGAATCCGATCGCCAGTGTCCATCCGGCGATCGTGAACAACTTCTTCCTCTGGCGCGTTGATACCATCTACGCTCCTTGAGCTCGACAACATCCGGAATCTATGCCAATGAAGCCGAAGCGCGTCACCGTCAACGATCGCATGCAGAAGGGCTATTCATACGAGCTCACAGAACCGACGGGCAGAAACTTCGACGAAGGTTTTGAACCCGAGCTAACTCCGGCCGAGCTCCTGGCGCTGGGCGTGTTTGGCGGGAAGTACATGACGGATTGCCGCGCCGAGTTTCCTGCGAGTTGGTGGCGTCGCGCGAAGTTGTCGCCGGAGCATCGTGACGCCACACTCAACTACTTCGGCGTGAACGCATCGCAGCCGTTGTCCGTGTGGCGCAAGAACGGCTGGATCTATCGTGACGATCCGCGCGGATGGTTCCAGTGGTACTGCCGGTATTACATGGGCCGACGTTCACTGGACGACGAGCGTCAGATTCGACGCTGGCGCCAGATGAAACGGCACGTAGCGCAGATCAAGCAGGGCTGCACGCCGCGCGATCTGGATTGTCGCAAGCGCCAGCGTCAGGCGCTGCTGCACTGGGCTTACGACAGCCGAAGGATTTGAGTCGATCGGCGGTAATGGCCCGGGATTCGTGAGCGAGGACGCCTCGTCCGGACATGGTGCACTAATTGCTTTGCCTGTTGGTATAGCCGCGTTCCGCGACTCTTGCTCGGTCCTTCACCGTTGAATGCAATGCGTCCTATCGGCTATGTCGGCGTGATCCTCATCGTTGCCGGTGCCATCATCCTCGCGATGGGCGGCATGAGCTACACGAAGGACAAGAACCAGGTTGACCTCGGACCACTGCACGTGGCGGCGGTCGAGAAGGGCTTCGTCCCGCCGGCGTATGGACTGGCCGCCGTGGTCGTCGGCGTCGCGCTGCTCTTCGCCGGTAAGCGCAGACGCGCGTAGTCGAAGTCCCGAGACCGCACGGATCTCAGTGTTTGCCGGCAACGCTAACGAGCGTGCGGAAAATCATGTCGGTGCCTTCCTGCAAGGCTGCGATGCTCACGCGTTCATCGTTGCCGTGCATGCGCGTGAGTTCGTCAGCGGTAATGGCGTACGGATAGATGCCGTAAACAGGAATGCCGCGGCTGCGCCACGCACCGGCATCCGTACCAGCTTGAAAGAGATACGGGGTAACTCGCGCACCTGGGTATGTCACCTTGGCTTCGCGTTCCAGCGCCTTGTACAACTCTGTGGTCGTGGGTGACTCCATGATTGGTGTCGCAGCAACGGGCGATGTCGACTTGATCTCCACGCGCGGATCATTCACCACCTTGGTGAGTTCGGCGATGATGGCTGCCGCAGTGGTGCCGGGAATGACACGGACGTTGATGGTCGCCTCTGCCGAACCGGGAATGACATTCGAACGAAATCCGGCATTCATGAGCACAGGCGCATACGTGTTGCGCATGATCGCGTGCAGCAACGGATCCTTGCTGATCAACTTGTCGGCGGCGCGCACTTTTGCCGGCGTGCCGCCCACGAGATCGCGAAACGCCTGCGACAACGGCGGCCCGCTGACCTCGGCCAGCGTGGAGAAAAATTGCCGAGTGCTCGCGGTGAGTTGCACGGCGGTTTCGTAGTCGGCGATCTTCACCATCGCGCGGTTCAATGTGAAGATCGCATTGTCAGGACGCGGCATGGAGGAATGCGTTGACGTGCCACGCGTCGTAAGCACGATCTGCACGGACGACTTATCGGCTGTGGAAATGCTGACGTACTGTGTCTTGCCGTTGTCGTCCTTGATGATCCATCCGCCTTCGTTGAGCACGAATTCGGCATCCATTGCTGCGAAGTGGTCCTTGGCCAGCCACGCAGTATTGAGCGGAGCACCTTCTTCGTCGGCTTCGGCCATGAAGATGACGTCTCGAGACAGCGGAATCTTTCGTTCGGCCAGCATCATGGCGGCGCGAGCGAACACCGCCATACCGCCCTTGAAATCGATCGCACCGCGGCCGTAGACACTGCCGTCCTTCACGACGCCGGCGAACGGATCGACGCTCCACTTCTCGCGTTCAACGCCAACGACATCGGCGTGCGCCGCGATGAGCAACGGCTTCTTTGATCCATCGCCACGCAATCGCGCGATGAAGTGCGACTTTCCGGCCTGCGGAGTCGGAAAGATTTCGACCTCGAAGCCGAGCGCCTTGAACTTGGGGGCGAGGAGTTCGTCGAGCTGGCCTTCGTTGCCAGGCGGATTGCTCGTGTTGACGCGAATGAGTTCGACGAGCAATGCTGCCGTCGGATTGAGTGCTGCGGGCGCCTGTGCGTGCATCACGCGCGCGGCCAGAGGTTGTGCACTCGCGAAGACTGCCGCTGTTAGCAGGAGACGCGTGCACCGGTACCTCGTGGACTGAGGCGAAGTTTCTCGCATGGTGTGAGGCGTGGATGGATATGGATTGAGCGCAGCGCTCCGCGATCTGTACGTTAGCACCGTGCGCTTCCTTCGATTGATTCGCCGACTCGTCTCTCCCCACCCAGCGCGTTTCCCAGCACGTTGAAGCACAGCACAGTCACGAAGATGCATGCACCGGGGAAGATCCCCAGCCATGGCTCACTGCTCATCGTCGTCTGCGCCTGGTAGAGCATGTTGCCCCAGCTCGCCGTTGGCGGCTGGACGCCGACGCCGAAGAAACTCAGCGCGCTCTCGAGCAGGATGCCCCGGCCGACGGCGATCGTAAGCGCCACCGTCGCCGTCGGGAGCACGCCGGGGAGCACGTGGCGCACGAGGATGCGTGGACCGCGCGCGCCCGCAGCGCGCGCTGCCGTCACGAAGTCACGCACGGAGAGCGACTGCACTTCGGTGCGCACCACGCGCGCCGTCTCCATCCACCCCACCGCTCCGACGAGCGCGATCAATAGCGGTACCCCCGGATCGAGTACCGCAGCGGCGATCATCAGCAACGGAAGCGTGGGAATCGAGAGCATCGCGTCGGTGAAGCGCATCAACAGCGCGTCCGTGACACCCCGCGCAAAGCCAGCCGTCGCGCCCACCGTGACGCCGATCGCCGCACTCAACGCCGCGGCCACGACGCCGATCGAAAGGGAAATCCGCGCACCATACAGGATGCGGGTAAGCAGGTCGCGTCCGAGTTCGTCGGTGCCGAACACGTGGCTCGCGGATGGTGCATCGCGCCGCTGCGCGAGGTCGAGCGCGTCGAACGGATAGGGCGCCACGTACGGGGCGAGCAGCGCGAGTAGCACGAGCGCGCCAAGCACGATCGCGGCGGCAAGCACGGCTCGGTAGCGCATCGCGCCGCGGAGGTTCACGCGTCCTCTCGCAGCCGCGGATCGAGCGCGCGCACTTCCACGTCCGCGACGAGGCTCAGCAGCGCAACAGCGTTCGAGCCACACATGAGGAACGCCATAAGCACGGTGTAGTCGCGCTTCGCTAGCGACTCGGTGAATAGGCTCCCCACTCCCGGCC
>JBBQHJ010000318.1:0-5783 GCA_038323865.1 Gemmatimonadales bacterium | reverse complement strand
ACAGTCTGGAAGTAGGTGCCATTCTCGCCAGCCGGTTCGAGCCCGAGGCGACGAAATTCATTCGCCACATACTCGGCCGTCTTGTAGTTCCCCACCGACCCGGACTCTCGGCCCATCATGGAGTCGTCGGCGATGAGGAAGAGTCGCTGACGCAGGTCACCTTCAGTGATGGCGGCGACTGTGGATGACGGTGTCGGCGCTGGCGCGCTCGAGGTTGCGCACGCGAGCGTCAACAGCGTTGCGGCGAAAGTCAGGTGGGATTTCATAACCTTGATGATGAGGACCACGGAACGGCAGAACGACAGCACTACGCACGCAGATGGCACAGATTGGACGCAGATGACGCAGATACTCCACGAACCGCGAGAAAAGAACGTGAGCGGTATCTGTGTTCATCTGCGCGCCGAAGGTAACTGCGCCCATCTGCGCGCGTACTCCCAATTCTCGTATGACACTGAAACATCGCGAATCGTCTACAGGGACTTTGGCGCCCACGCGTCGAGAATCGTGCCCTCGGAGGGCGGCGAGAGCACTGAGTCCGCCGCGCACGACTCAGCGCACGCAACGACGAGTGATAGCATGGCTCCCGCGATCATCCACCTAGCCATTGGCTGGACGCGCGATGAGCGACCGATAAAGACGTTCATCTTCCTCGCCGAACACGCAGGCGATGATCTTCTGAAAGTCCTTCTCGTACTTCCGCATGACATCCACGGCAATTTCCGCTGCTTCGCGCTTGGGAAATCCGTACACGCCAGTCGAAATGCTCGGCAACGCAATGGTGCGAATGTCCCCCGCACTCAAAGCTACTTCGAACGAACGCACATAGGCCGAGCGAAGCATGTCGGCTTCCTTGTTCGTGCCGTTCTGCCAGACAGGTCCGACCGTGTGGATGACATAGCGCGCTGAAAGCCGGAATGCGGGAGTGATCTTCGCGTCGCCGGTGCGGCAAGGCGCCAATCGCTTGGAAGCAATAGCGAGTTCGGGCCCGGCTGCGCGATGAATCGCGCCGTCAACGCCGCTCCCACCGGTAAGCTGCGGGTTCGCTGCGTTGACGATGGCATCCACGCGGAGGGTTGTAATGTCGCCACGAACGACTTCAATCATGCGACGGGGGGAACGCCGCGAATCTTACCGACCAATGCCATCGTCTCCGCTGAAGGATCTGCTTCGAACTCCGTGCGCAGACGGCGCGCGAATTCGTCGTACACGTGCAACGCACCGGCGCGAACGCCCATGCGGCCCCTGCGGCCTCGCGCTTCAATTCCATCCGTGCGTCGTCGAAGCGAGCACCGAGCTCCGCGCAGTCGGATACATGAAAGCCGGGCAGCGGATCACCGCGCCACAGCTCCAGTGCCGCAACGAGTTGTCCGTCGGCGATGGCGCGCGTGAACTCCTGCACGTCTGACGAGAACAGCGTCGGATTCACGGCCAGCTCCTCGTCGCCACGGGAAAGGAAGATGTCCGGCCCAGCGCAGCACGCGTCTGGTGCACGACGCGACGAAGGCTCGCGCGCGCATGTGCCTGATCGAGCTCGGGCCAGAACAGCGATGCCAGTTCGTCGCGACGCCTGAACGCAGGCGATTCCGCGCGCGCCTCCAGCGCGAGATACGCGAGCAGCGCCAGATGCTTTGGCTGCACGATGATGCGCTCCGCTGCCCCTGCATCGGATCCCGTAAGGTCGATGCGCCCAAGCAGCACGAGGCGCCACGCTAGGTCCGTCATACTGATAAGAAACGCAAGAATGCCGGCGCGCGCCACCTCCGTGTGACGTGCAGCACACTCTGGTGTCCCAGCGTGGGCCGCTCGCTTCTAGTACTTCTCGCGAAGAAGTCTCAAGTGATGCGCGACATGGCCGGCGGCGATGAAGGCCATGGCGCGCACGGAGAACTCCTTTCCACTCGCGATTCCGCGACGCGACCACGCCTCGGCGGGCACGGTCTCGAAGAGCGTCATGGTGGCGGCGCGCACAGCAGTGAAGTCGGCCACATGACTTGCCCATGACCGATCATTCGCGCCCGAACCTGCCATGGCAATGTTCTGGTCGTAACCAGGGAGTGGATCGGTGAATCCACGCGCAAACCACAGCGCGCGAAAGGCGAAGGCGCGTTCGGTGTCGCTGATGTGGTTGAGCACTTCGCGAATGCTCCACTTGTCTGGCGCATAGCGGTGCAGCGAGCGTTGTTCGTCGATCGATTTCGCGACCTCCACCACCTCGTTGGCCTGACGCGACAAAGTGGAGAGGATGTCGGTTCCCTCCACCTGATCGATGTAGACCCAGTAGTAGTCGGCGGCTTCGTTCTTATCGGGGCGTTGGTTCATGACGGAATATGGGGGTGCGGGATGCGAGGAACGAGGGCGCATCCTCAGTGTGGCGTTACAACGCGCGGCGCCTGATTCACCGGCACATCCCGGTGCTCGGAAAGCAGCCTCGTCGTGAAGCGCTGCGCCTCCGATATCCGCTCTACCTCCAGCGCAATCGAATTGATCGCGTCTTCCATGCGGCGATTGCCGTCCAGACTTGGCCGTTCGGCCAAACGATCGTTGAGCATCCGCTCCGGCGGCCGGAAGCCCGCCCGAATCATCTCGTTCACGAGCCCTTCAGAACGCTCGGCGCGACCCTTGGCGCTCAGCCACAGGCCGATCAGCGTGGCCGACACCGGGATACCGGCGAAGCCGAGAAAGATCATCAAGTCCCGCATTGAAGCCTCGACATGTGGGGAGTTGTTGTCAGTACGGGAGCCGCGTCCCTCAAGTTCCCAGCACGGACACCCAATAGATCATCAATATGAAACCAACGAGCGTGAACACGCTGTAGATCGCGCCGATTCCGACTTCCTTGGCGATGGTCTTTGCGATCGAGCCACCATAGACGCGCCGGAACGCGAGCGTCGCATACACGGCCACCCACAGCATGGCGATCACACCAACTCCGCTTACCAGGGGAACTGACCGCGTGAATTTTGTCAGCTCGGCAAACGCGAGCGCGACGAAAACGAATGCGTGCAGGTGAATGGCAAAGTAGAGATGTTCTGGATATTTCCGTCCGCGATAGAAGATCGCGACGATGGCGGCAAACACCGGCAGCATCGCGAAGAGCAGTTTCGGCATTGCTTCGAGAATGCCGCGCTTGAAGCCAATGGGATCGCCAACTGCCTTCTTGAGGAAGGGACGCAATGGTGCCGGGGCACGCTCGAGATCCTTCATGGCCTTCGCGCGATCCTCTGCCGACAGCACGTCTCCGCCATCGAGTGACCGTTCAGCCGCATTCGCCACGCGTTCCGGACGAGACGCCGATGCCGATGTCACGCGAATGCCCGACACCGACTTTCCGATGCGCAGATCCGGCGCGCCGGCGGCGACGAGGAAATACGCGAGCGATGCCAGCAGGTATAGCCTGAGCGGCGAGAGGAAGCGCGCGCGTCGGCCCTCGAGAAATTCCCGCGTCAGCATGCCCGGGGCGCGGATGAGGGCTTTGGTCGTGGACACAAATCGTCCGTCCCATCCTGACAACTCCCAGAACGCATCGACCACCAGTTCACGCGTACTCGGATACGGCGGTATGTCGCGCTGCCCGCATGCTGAGCAAAACTGGCCGTGCAATTTCGAACCGCAGTTGAGGCACGCCGCGGAGCGCTCGGCCTCTGGCGTGTATGTCGAGACGTCTGGCGTCGTGGTGATGCGCGGCGAGTGCTCGGTCACGGCCAGCTCTTTGTCACTCGTGCTGTCTTGATGTAGTCGATGCGCGGAAATGCGCGGCGAAGGTATTCGTTGCCGAGTCGGCCAACGGAATCTTGCGATGGTCCGGGAAATGTTTGGCCACCGCGTGTGCCCGAGTATTCCCAGTTGAGGGAATCGAGCACGCTGAGCCCTTCGATAATACGGCCGATTGGCGGAAAGCCGAATCCATTGAGTGTATCGAGGCGCGCGTTGTCGACGAGATTGAAATAGAGTTGTGTGCTTCGTGAATTCGGACCGCCCCGCGCATACGTGAGTGTGCCGCGCACGTTCGACGTCTTGACGGCATCATCGGGGATGGAATGACTGCGCCATGCGCGCGAAATTGCCGTGTCGCCTGAAATGCCGAACTGCGCGACGAACTTGTTGATCGTCCTGTGAAACGCGACGTCGGTGAAGAATCCGGCGCGAGTGAGCGCGAAGAACCGGTCCGCTCCGTTTGGCGACCAATCGCGGCGAACGCGAATCGTGAGCGGGCCCTTTGTCGTCATCATTTCGACATCGAATGAATCCGGCGCGGTACGCGTGAATGCTGCGTCGTCCGGCTTCATGAGTGACATGCGATGAACACACGCAGCGGCGGCAACCAATGCGAGGCAGCCGAAGACAACTCGCGAGTTCACTTGCGCCTCGTGAAGATGATGTAGTCGGCCTGCCCCGTGTGTGTCACGACTGGCGCAATCGCGGGATCCGCAACGGGCACGCCGGTGACAACGGCAACGTTCCATCCCGGCTGCCGGCGCTTCACGCGCATGACGGTGCCTTGGGAATAGTCGCTGTGAAACGCGCCATCGAAGTGGACGACAATCGCATCACGCGATGCATCTGCGCGCGCATTCACGATCGACTCCGCCATAGTCTCGTCCTTCACACACTGCGCGAGATAGAACCGTTCGGCAATTGCCGTTGGTAGTGTGTCACCCGCGGCCGGCGCAGCGCCACCAGCGCCATGACCCTGCATGGACTCGAGGAATCGTGCGTGATAGTCGTCCTTGGGACAGACGTTTTCGCGCGCAGCCCACAGACGTTCGTGTGCGCTTAACGTGTCGAGAGCGCCGAGTCCCTTACGGCCAATCGCGGAGGCGAGTGTGCGAGGGACGTTCGCGGCAACGACACGCCAATGGTTTGTTCTCGCGAGCTCGATGAGTCTGCGATAGTCGCTGCCGTAGCGATCCCATGGCCGTGACCGTGCGAGGAATTGTGTCTCCGTCACTCGCCCGGCGAGATAGTCATCGACGACCGGCTGCACGTCGCGCTCGAACATCTCGAGCGAGAGAATGACCGGACGCCCCGTTCCGCCAATCGCATCGAGTAGCTCGGCCTCAGCGCGGTGCGTCTCGGGATCGTCGTGCTGCTCACCAAAGAACACGACGTCCGCTTTCGCGAGCTGCTGCACCATGGTGCTCGGAGCAACGCTCGCGGCACTCGGTGGTTGTACGACGCGATACCCGTTCGACAGCGGCGCCGTTGCGGTTGCCACCGCGGTGATGACTTTGCCGATTTGGGTGCAGCCAGAGAGGCTGAGCACCGCGGCCAAGGTGCAGATTCCTCGACCTCGCGCTATGCGCTTCGCTCGGAATGACACGCTGTTCACGGCAGCCCCACGCCCGCCTTCACGTTCGGCTTCTCCGGCGTGCCGCGCACACGCTCCGTTGTGCGCTTGGTGGGATACATCTCATCCAAGGTGTTGCCGTCGTACATGCGTCCGTTCTTCATCACGTAGCGAATGGTGTTGGTGTTCCTGATGTCGACGAGCGGATTACCGTCGAGCACAACGAGGTCGGCGAGCTTACCCACCTCGAGCGAGCCGAGATCCTTCTGAAGCCCAATGCCCTCGGCGCCGAAGATCGTTGCGGCGCGCAGCACGTCGTGCGGTGCCATGCCGCCCTTGCCGATGGACCACATCTCCCAGTGGTAGCCCAGTCCGTTGAGCTGGCCATGCGATCCAACGCCAATGCGACCGCCGGCTTTCACGATGTCGTTCGCAGCCTTTGCCACTGCCGGGAAATTGTATTCCTCATCCATGAACCAGCCGCCGGCATTCC
>JBBQHJ010000317.1:0-5813 GCA_038323865.1 Gemmatimonadales bacterium | reverse complement strand
AGCGAACCGTGGCGGATGTGTCGTCGCTCGCCGAACCGAGGCTTGGAAGCGTGATCAGTAGAATGCGTGTTGTCACAGCAGCGCTCCTCGCTGTTGCACTCGGCTGCGAGAGCCCAACCGAGAGCAAGGGCGACGAAGTCTTTACATTCGAAACTGCGTACAGCTTTCCGACCCTCGCCGCGAGTGATTTCATCACCACGTTTGATTTTGACAACGGCGGAGCGCTTTGGGTGGCGACGAACGAGGGAACGATCATTCGCAACCGCCATGGTGAGCTAACGCGATTCGACGCGGCGGCGATCGTGGGCGCCGCACAGGTGCACGACCTGTTCATCGACGGCGCGGGGCGGCCGTGGGTAGCGGGCGGCGGCTCGGTAGCGGTATTCGAGAACGAAGCATGGCGCCGGGTCGGCCCCGACGACTATTTCGGATTGTCGGCCAAGGTTTGGCAGGTTGCAGTGAACGCATCCGGTGACATCCTGCTTGCGGTTGGCGACGCGGATGCTGGTGGTCTGCTACTGCGACGCGGAGGCAAGTGGCAGGCAATTACACCCGGCAACTCGGCCCTCCCAAGTCCACTGGTGCTGAAAATTATCGTTGCGCCCGATGGCGCGTTCTGGGTGGCGTCCGCGCAATTCCAGGGACGGGGTGGACTGATCCGGATTGCCGGCGACCAGATCACCGCGGTCTACGACAAGGCACGCACCGGGCTGTTGTACAATTGGATCGACGACGTGGCCATCGGTGCAGGACGAATCTGGCTTGGATTTGCCGTGCCAATCTACGAGTTGCCTGAAGTGGCGGAGGGTGGAATCCAGTCGTTACCACTCGCAGGTGGAGCGCCGACGACTTGGTATCCATTCACGACGGGGTTGAGCTCGAACCGAGTCGCGTCGGTGACGTGGTCCTCGAGTGGAGAGCTGTGGTTTACCACTGCGCTAGATCAAGATGGCAACGGGTGCGCGACGTGTGTCGCGGGCATAGGGGTCCTCCGCGACGGGCACTTCCGCATTCTCTCGCAACTCAATAGCACGCTCGCGGCAAACGAATACCTGCCGCAAATCCGCGAAGGACCAGACGGCGCTATCTACGTCGCGCGGGGAAGCGAGAAGACTATCCTCAAAATCGTACGCTGAGCGGTGCCCAACGAGGAGCGGACAGGAATGACTTCATGACAACAGCCACGAGGTGCGCAGTTCCGGTAAGAGTCGTTCTTCATCGTGCGGTGTTGTTGGGCTGTGCCTGGACGACAGTGCATCCCGGCCACTGTCGAGGGGTACATCGCGAGGTGGCAGTATTTCTGCTAACCGTGTGAGTCTCGGAGGACCATGCCGCCAGAACCCGCCATGGTCTCGACACGTCGTGGCGAGTTCGCTACGTCGGCCTCTGCTCTTCACGCCAAGATGAACGCATGATCGTATTTGGCGCCGACGCGCGCCGTTAAGTAGTGACGATCAACCGCAAATGGTATCGCGTTGTCTCAGAGAGCACCATTGCATTCTAAGGAAGTCCCATGCACATCCTTCGTCGATTGTCTCACGCGTGTCTTGTGGCCGCGGCAGTTGTTCCGCCACTCGTCGCGCAATCCGCTCCACCACCTTCGCGTAAAGAACTCCTCGAGCGCGATGGTATCGTGTGGGGAAGCCCGGCGGTTTGGAACGGACCGTTCGAAGAGAATCTTTCAGATGATCTGAAGCTTGCGGGGTTGAGTCGCCTCTGGCTGGAGGTCAAGCTCAATTTCCCGAACTTCGCCAAGGTGCCCGACCTGGATTGGGACAAGGCTTTCCTGGACTTCATTCCACGAGTTCGCGCGTCGTCGAGCACGTATGAGTACTATCGCGTGCTGCAACAGATGTGCGCACTGCTGAAAGACGGCCATAGCAATGTCTTTCTTCCGCCGGAACTGGCGAATCGCATGGAGGTAAACATCCCGCTGCGGCTCGACGTCATCGAGGGGCGAGTGTTCGTCAGTCGCGTGGAGAGTAGCACGCTGGCTGCGAGCGGTATCTCGCCAGGCATGGAAATACTTTCCATCGACGGGGTGGCGGTGCAAGACTACGCTCGGGTAAACCGGCAACCGTTCGCTACGAGCAACTCGCCACAAAGCCGAGAATTGATGCTGTACTCGTACGGCTTGCTGTCCGGCCCGCGCGACAAGGACGTGACGGTACAGTTCCGGGACAAGAACGGAACGCTGTCAAGCAGGCAAATCCAACGGAGGGCGTACGACGACCAGAGCAGCTTACCGGCATTCGAGATGCGCCAACTCTCCGGCAACATCGTGTACGTGGCCATCAATAGCTTCGCGAGTGAGCTCGTCCAGAAGGAGTTCGAGAAAAATCTTCCGATCATACGCGCTGCGGATGGCCTGATCCTCGATGTGCGTGAGAACGACGGAGGGAGTGGCGCCCTCGCCTACAACATTCTCGGATATCTCACCAGCACGGCGTTCGCCACACCGGCGTTCAAGTCGCGCCAGTATGTAGCGATACGTCGTGTGTGGGGTACGGCGGGAGCATGGTTCGTTTCCGACAGCTCGAAATGGGAAGCAAAACCGCAGGAATATTTTTCGAAGCCGGTCGTTTTGCTCACCGGCCCACGCTCACTGTCGGCAACGGACGTGTTTGCGGACGGTTTCCAACTCCTGCACCGGGGGCGGATAGTTGGGGAAGCCACCGGTGGGAGCACCGGTGATCCCCTCGGATACGCGCTGCCCGGTGGTGGTTTTGGGCGCGTCGCGACGTCCACGGACACAGGTAGCGGAGTCGTGGGGCGAGGAGTGCTGCCTGACGTGGAGGTCAAGCGGAGGGTCGCAGATTTCCTCGAAGGCCGGGACGCGGCGTTGGATGCGGGCGTCGCGGAGCTGCGTAAGTCAATGGCCCACCGCTAGCGAGTCATGTCGCACTATCTGCGGATGCGATGCGTGTGATCAGGGCGGCGTGGGCACGAGAGCGAGCGCACGCGCCCAATCCACCAGCGGCAAATGCTCCGCGGCAAGCTTGAGAGGCTCGAGCTTCATACGATGCACTGCGGCCACGACCTCCTCCAGGTATTGCGTCGGCTGCCGCAGCGTCTGGACGTAGTCGCTCGCCCACAGAAAGCGGTCGGCGCTCGTGAAGACAGCGAGCGCGCCTTCGCTCGAGGGCCCGTTGATCCCGAACGCCGTGATAGCGCCACCTGCGAGATGGAGCGACTCGTCAACCGAAACGAAACGCATCCTCTTAACTCTCGAGCGACGCTGCTCAAGGACATCGGGCTGCTCCAGCCACTTTCGGTTAACGACCTGCTCCAGAAATGCGCGCGACGAACGGTGCGATACGATCGTGGCGCCCTGCGCGACCCAGTAGCGAACGCCAGCCACGTGCGGCCAAGCGAGGTCCGTCACAACGAGTACGACCGGGTGACGGCCAGGAAAGAGCTTGCCGATCCACACCGAGTCCTGTCGCGCGCGCTCGTCTCCCTGCGTTGCGTCGAAGATGTACACCGTGTCGCCAACCAGACTCACCGTTTCCTGATAGCCCGGATTGCGGAGCAGGAACGTGGCTGGCCCAACGCGGACGGTGTCCGGTGCCGAGGGAGTGAGGAATGCAGCCACGGTTGTTGTCATGGGCACCGTTGTCGCAGGGAGCGCCAGCACCGGAGCGCTGTCACGCGGAATGAGCCGCATTGCTCCGAACGAGCGCGAATACTCTGCGTTTCCGTCCACCATCCGGAATGCTGCACCCGGAAGATGCGCATCGCCCACCTTTGTCCAGTTCGAGTAGACGTACTCCACCGCGCGTGTCCCCCAGAGGTAATGGTGCTCGGTGCGGTGCACGGCGACCGGATAGCCGGAGGCGGGATCGATGTAGAGTCGTTCGGATCCCCGCGAACTGGGATGCACCAGGACGAGCCGTGAGAAATCACGATACTCGCAGCGCTCCACGACGCGGGCGTCCCCAGCCGCGATCCAGTCAGCGAGCACCGACCACACATTCAAGGGCCGCGTCGTTTGCAGTTGCGTGTGTAGTTCGGCACTCGGCGTAAGCACCGTGTCCCGCACACTGAACGACGCCGTTCGTCCACCAACCGTGGTGACACCGGCGAACTCGTTCCCCGCGATGGCGCTCTCCCTGGTTGTGACGCGATCCGCCCCGGTTGCCGGCTCGAACCATTCGTCGAAGCGCGTGGTCTGGATCAGGAATGGCGCGTACATGCGGTCCGATTCGTAATCATGCGACAGCACATCCGTCGCATGCGCACGAAACACGCGGCCGTTTGCACTGGTCAGACCCGTGACGTCGGCGGCGCGGCGGAGCAGGACCTGGGCGTCACCGCTCGCGGGAACGCACGCCGGCACCGCGGTGAGTGAGGCGAGGAGGGCAGGAATGATGAGCATGAACCAACATCATGCGGCGACACCGCGTGGCAATCCGTCGTGTCGTGAACGGCGCGAATCTCGTCGTAAGCGGATCCGATCACCGGAAGATTTGCGTTCTCGATGACACGCGCACTATGTAGTCCGTTGCGCCGCCCGCAGCGGCTGTCGTTCTCCACGTCCATTGCTTCGGCCAAGTGACTGCACCAATCGCCCGCGTCGAAGGTACGACACCAATCGCGCAACGCCTGGCCGAGGGCAGGCTCAGCGCGCGCATCTCCTTCATCATCTGGAGTATTCCCGCGCTGCTGTCGACGTTCGAGACCGTGATGTTCTCGACGATCGCACGGCATCCCGTTCCGCCGTGGAAAGCATTTCTCTCCGAGGCACCGCAGTGGTATTGCTGGGCGCTAATCACCCCAGTGATCATCGCCGTTGGGGAGCGGTTCCCCATCCGTTGGCCGCCACGCGCGCGCAACGCGCTCGCGAACATGGGTGCGAGTCTCCTCGCGAGCGTGCTCGTCGCATTCAGCCAGGCGCTCGTGAATTCATGGGTGCAGCCCTCGAAGCGCAGTCTCTTACAGTCCACCGGGAGCTGGTTCCTCTCGGGGCTTCCTGCCACCACGCTGGCCTACTTCGCGATTCTCGCGGTGGGATCGGCGCTGGCGAGCACCGCTCGGCTTCGCGAGCGTGAGCGTCGCGCCGCGGAGCTGGAGGCTGAGCTTCGCGACGCTCAGCTCAGCGCTCTGCGCATGCAGCTGCAGCCGCATTTTCTGTTCAACAGCCTTAACGCGATCATGGCGCTCGTCCGCGACCGGGACACGGATCGCGCCATTCACGCACTCTCGCTGCTGAGCGACGTGTTGCGCGCCACGGTGAACGCGGGAGAAGCGCACGAGACGACGCTCGCGCAGGAGCTCGAGTTCGTCACGCGTTATCTGGAGATCGAGCGAGTGCGCTTCGGTGACCGGCTCTCCGTTGATGTGGACGTGAGCCACGACCTCCTCGCGACGCGCGTGCCCATCTTCATTCTCCAGCCCTTCGTGGAGAATGTCCTCAAGCACGGCATCCTCCGTGAGCGCGCCGGCAACATGATCACCATCGCCGCGAAGGCGGTGGAGGACAGTCTCGAGCTGAGCATCGAGGACGACGGGCGCGGCCTGGGCGAGCGAAACGACGAACCAGGAGTCGGAATCCGAAACGCGCGCTCTCGCATCGAACGCATGTACGGTGCGGCGGCCCGGCTGACTGTCGGTCCACGAGCATCAGGTCCCGGGGTACGCGTCAGCATCCTGCTTCCGATGCGGACATGATCCGCGCCATCGTCGCCGATGACGAGCCGCTGTCGAGGCGGGTGGTGCATCAGTTGCTCGCGCGTCACAACGACGTGGTTGTGGTGGCCGAGTGCGCCGACGGGGAAGGTGCGCGCGATGCGATCGAGCGACACCGGCCAGAC
>JBBQHJ010000316.1:0-5825 GCA_038323865.1 Gemmatimonadales bacterium | reverse complement strand
GAGAGGATATCAGCATTGTTAGCTACGTAAGTGCAGATTCCTCGACTTCGCTCGGAATGACACCGCGCTTGACGCGTTGTACTCGACTTACTAGGTTGGCTTAGAAGTTCGTCTCCAGACAGGAGTTGTTCGTGCGCCTCGCACCCATTGTGATGACCATCGTCGCCACGCCGGCCGGACTGTTCCGGACGCCGGTCGACGTCGTGTCATGCAACACCCGCGCAGGCAGCGAATCGAGATAGGCACTCCGCCGTTCGATTCCGGAGCGACTCATCGCCCCGCCTGCGCAGCCCCGCAGGCGGGGCGTTTTGCTTCCTTCTGAAAGGATCTCAATGAGCAGCTCTGCCGACATAGCGGCATCAGACACACCACGAATGCCTTCGGTCTGGTCGGCGATTCGTGAGGCGCTCTCGGGCGCGCATGGTCGCGACTTCACCGAAGGCCCAATTGGACGCGCGATCTTCATTCTCGCGGTGCCGATGGTGCTCGAGATGGTGATGGAAAGCATCTTCGCCGTGGTCGACGTGTTCGTCGTCGCCCATCTGGGTGCGGATGCTGTGGCGACGGTGGGACTGACCGAATCGTTCATGACGCTGATCTATGCGCTCGCGATGGGCGTGAGCATTGGTGCCGGCGCAATGATCTCGCGTCGCATTGGCGAGAAGGATCGCGACGGTGCGGCGCATACGGCAGCGCAGGTGTTGTTGTTCGGCTTTCTCGCGGCGATCACCATGGGTGTGTTCTTCGCGGTCTTTGCGCCGCAGCTCATGCGCATCATGGGCGCGAGCGACGGCGTACTGAAGAACCTCACGTTCACCCGCATCATGCTTGGCTTCAATGCGAGTGTGGTGATGTTGTTTCTCGCCAACGCCGTGTTTCGGAGTGCTGGCGATGCGGCCATCTCCATGCGCGTGCTCTGGCTGGCGAATGGCATCAATATCCTACTCGCACCGGCGCTGGTGTTTGGCTTCGGTCCGTTTCCAAAGCTTGGCATAGCCGGCGCGGCGATCGGTACGACGATTGGTCGCGGAACGGGAGCGCTGTATGCGCTGTCGAAGCTGGTCCGTCCCGGTCACCGGATTCAGGTCTTACGCAAGCACTTTTCGTTTGATCCGGCCCTGATTGCGCGCGTGCTCAAGTTGTCGGGCGCGGCGACGTTCCAGGTGTTTATCGGCATGGCGAGCTGGATCGGGTTGATCCGGATTCTTGCGGGCTTTGGGAGCGCGGCGCTCGCGGGATACACGATTGGTATTCGCATCGTGATCTTCGCGTTGTTGCCGTCATTCGGCTTGGCCAACGCAGCGGCGACGATGGTGGGTCAGGCGCTGGGTGCGAAGAAGCCGGATCGCGCGGAAAGGGCCGTGTGGACAGCTGGCGGGTACAGTGCGCTGTTTCTCGGATCGATTGGCGTGCTGTTCATCGTGTTTGCACGCGTGATTGTTGGGCAGTTCACACCCGACGTTGCCGTACAGGAGTACGCAGTCGGTACGTTGAGGACGGTGGCGTTTGGATTCCCGTTATACGCATACGGGATGACGATGACGCAGTCGTTCAACGGAGCCGGTGACACACGTACGCCGACGATCATCAACCTGATTGTCTTCTGGGCGATCGAGTTGCCGTTGGCGTACGTGATGGCCAACACATTTGGGATGGGGCCACAGGGGTTGTTCTATGCGATTACGTTTGCCTTCTCAGTGCTGGCAGTCGTCTCAGCGTTGATGTTTCGCCGTGGTCAATGGAAAACTCAGCGTGTTTGAAACTGCAGGAACGACAGAACTACGCTGGAGCTGATCGTTAGCGGATGCAACTGAAACAGCCGGATTGTTAGAGCAGCCTTGGGTTGAGATATCTGTAGAACTTTGCCTCTGGGCCGTAGTGAAGGAGCAGGCCTACATCCACTGTACTTGCACGTAGGAAGTTGATGAGTTGGCGCTTGTCGTTTGGGTTGAGTACGTCAGTTGCCTTCAGCTCGAGCGCCACCTTGTCTTCTACCAAATGGTCGATCTTGTAGAGGCCGACCGGATGTTCGAAATAGAATACGGTCTTCGGGGTCTCGAGTTCGATCTGAAAGCCCATCGATCGCAATTCGATTGCGAGCGCGTTCTTGTATACGGACTCCAGGAAGCCATATCCAAGAACGCTGTACGTTTTGTAGAAAGCCTTGAGAACCCTAGCGGTCAGCTCCTCATGCAGGAGCTTCACGCGCTGTTCTGGTTTATCCGGCAGTTTCGGATTCATCCGCTAACAATCGGCTCCAGCGTAGTCCACGCCGTCACCAAAGAACCGCGGACGTATCAAATTGCCTTGAATTCCTCGAACGGCTGCCGGCACGCGTTGCAAAAGCAAACCGACTTGCACGCCGTTGATCCGAATTCCGATCGCGTCTCGGTATCATACGAATCACAATACGGACACTGTACCGCCGGCCGGGCGCGCAGGAGCTGAACGAGCCCGCCATGGTCAACGCGGCCCGGCGGCGCAATGCCATACGCCTTGAGTTTCGCACGCGCCTCGGCGGGAATCCAATCGGAACTCCATGCCGGTGCATACACGGTGCGCACGCTCGCCGCCGCGACGCCGGCGCTGGACAGAGCAGCCAGGATGTCGGCCTCGATCACCTGGATTGCCGGACATCCGGAATATGTTGGCGTCACGACAACGGTCACCGCGCCGCGTTCATCGATCTCCACATCGCGCACGATACCAAGCTCGCGCACGGTCAGCACCGGCACCTCGGGATCCATCACGCCGTCGAGTATCTGGAGCACTCGCTCGCGCGTGAACGCTTTGTCTACCACGTCGCTCCGGGATCGGAGCGCGCCACAATCTGGAATTCGGCAAGCATGTGGCCAAGTGCTTCGGTGTGAAATCCGTTGCGCCCGGAACGTGCGCTTGGGCGCGGAATGTCGTTGGGCAGCGTGAGCGTCGCGCGTGCAATCACGTCGCGTACGATGGCTTCCCACTGCGGCTTGAGCGCCGCGAGATCCGGGGCGACGCCCGCCTCGTGCATCTCGCGCTCGATATCATCGACAACGAAGAGCTCCGTCGTATAGCGCCAGAGATCGTCGAATGACTTCTGAATGCGCCAATGACTCTCCGCCGTGCCGTCGCCGAGCTTGAGCACCCACTCGCCGCTGTGGCGGACGTGGTACTTCACTTCCTTTAATGACTTCGCGGCGATCGCGGCGAGATCGGCACTGGTGCTCTCGCTGAGCGCTTGCAACAGCACCGCGCTGTACGTGTCAAACAAAAACTGGCGTGCGATGGTAAAGCCGAAGTCACCCTTGGGAAGCTCGGCGAGTTGGCAGTTTCTGAATTCGATTGAATCGCGGAAGTACGCGAGCGCGTCTTCGTCACGGCCCTTCCCTTCCACCTGACCGGCGAGACGCAGGAGCATCGTCGACTGGCCGAGCAAATCGAGCGAGACATTCGACAATGCGATGTCTTCTTCGAGAATGGGACCATGTCCGCACCACTCACTCACGCGGCTGCCGAGTACCAGGCGATCGTCGCCAAGACGCAGGAGGTATTCGAAGAGTGCGTTCGGCTTATCGGCGGGCTTGGTAACAACGGGCGACGTCATACGCCGCGCACGCCGCGCGGAACCTTGTAGAACTGCGGATGACGATACGCCTTGTCCGCTCCGGGATCGAAGAGCGGGCCCGAGTCGCTTGGCGTCGATGCCGTGATCGCTCCCGAGGGCACGACCCACAGCGAGATCACACCGCCGCGACGCGCATAGACGTCGCGCGCGTTCTGGAGCGCATGTTCGGCGTCTGTGGCGTGCAGCGAGCCCGCGTGCTCATGCGGCGCACCCTGCTCACTCTGCGTGAAGACCTCCCAGAGCGGCCACTGCCCCTCGGGCGCAACGGCTTCCGCTTGCTCGGCGAGCGGGACTTGTTGCGCTTCTGCGCTCACGACCGGCACCACCACCGGGCTTACCACTATGCGGCCGCCGTGGCCGACGCCGCGCGCTGCTTCGCGGCAAACGCCGAGGCTGCGTCGCGCACCCATGCGCCGTCGTCATGCGCCTTGCGACGCGCTTCGAGACGCTCGCGGTTACACGGGCCGTTGCCGCGCAGCACCTGATTGAACTCTTCCCAATCGATCGCGCCAAACTGCCAGTTGTCGCTCTCGGCGTCGTGACGAAGATCGGGGTCAGGGAGCGTGAGGTTCACGGCGGCGGCCTGCGGCACGGTGAGATTCACGAAGCGCTGGCGCAGCTCGTCGTTCGTGCGGCGCTTCACCTTCCAGCGAATCAGTTCGGCGGTGTTCGGCGAGTCGGTATCGCTCGGTCCGAACATCATCAGGCACGGCCACCACCAACGGTTCACCGAATCCTGCACCATTGCTTTCTGGGCGGGCGTTCCATTCGCGAGCATCGCCACGATTTCGTAACCCTGACGCTTGTGGAAATTCTCTTCCTTGCAGACGCGAATCATTGCCCGGGCATACGGTCCGTACGACGCCTTGGCGAGAACGGTCTGGTTGACGATTGCCGCGCCATCGACGAACCAGCCGATGACGCCCATGTCTGCCCACGAGAGCGTGGGGTAGTTGAAGATGCTGGAGTACTTGGCGGTGCCGTCGAGGAGCTTCTGGACGAGTTCGCTCCGGTCAACGCCCAAGGTCTCGGTGCCGCAATAGATGTAGAGCCCGTGACCCGCTTCGTCCTGCACCTTGGCAATCAGCGAGATCTTCCGCCGCAGCGACGGTGCGCGCGAAATCCAATTCGCCTCGGGGAGCATACCAACCACTTCCGAGTGCGCATGTTGCGACATCATGCGAATCAGTTGACGCCGATATTTCTCCGGCATCCAATCCTTGGGCTCGATGCTCTCTCCGGCGGCGATGCGCGCTTCGAAGGCAGTGACCTTCGCGGGATCGTCGGCGGGCGGGGTGGCGCGGGATTCCTTCATGGCTTTGAATTTACACGGCCCATACACAGAAAGCAGCAGATGACGCTCAGCGCCCCTATCTTTCACACATGTTGACCAGACCCGCTATTCCTGGAACGTCAGTCGCCGGCGGCGACGTCTCCATCACGATTTCCGACGGCATTGGGACCGTGAGCTTCTCGCATCCCAAGGGCAATTCCCTCCCGGGAGCGCTCCTCGCGCGACTCGCCGACGCGATTGCCTGGGTCGGGCGCGATCCGGCGGCACGAGTGATTCTACTCCGCAGCGAAGGCACGGGTCCGTTTTGCGCAGGCGCCTCGTTCGACGAGCTGGTCAGCATCGGCGACACCGAGCAGGGCGAGGAATTCTTCAGCGGCTTTGCTCGCGTGATCCTCGCGATGATTCGCGTGCCGAAGTTCGTACTCGTGCGAGTGCATGGCCGAACCGCGGGCGGTGGCGTGGGCATCGCGGCAGCAGGTGACTACACGTATGCTGTGCGCGGTGCGTCAGCAAAGCTCAGTGAGCTCGCCGTCGGAATCGGGCCCTTTGTTGTTGGCCCGGTAATTGGACGTCGCATTGGTCAGGGTCCGTATGCGGCGATGGCCGTGGATGCCGACTGGCGCGACGCGGCGTGGTGCGAGCGTCACGGCCTCTATGCGCGCGTGTGCGACGACGTCTCGAGCATGGACGGCTCCATCAATGCACTGGCCGGAACGTTGGCACAGTCAAACCCCGATGCCATGCTCGCAATGAAGCGCGTATTCTGGCAGGGCACTGAAGAGTGGGACTCGCTGCTCGAGGAGCGTGCGCGGATGAGTGGGACGCTGGTGCTGTCCGAGTTCACGCGCGCGGCAATCGCGAAGTTCAAGTCGCGTTAGCGATCTCTTCGAGCTCTTCCCATCGGGACATCAACGCGATCACGTC
>JBBQHJ010000315.1:0-5838 GCA_038323865.1 Gemmatimonadales bacterium | reverse complement strand
GCCGAACGTTCCGGTCCAACGTGGCGTACAGCCGTCAACGATCGATATCGCGAGACCAGGTTCGTTGAAGCGCGCCAGCCACAGCGGGATGCTGTCATTCAACGCGCGCGCGAGCGCGTCCGCGCTGAATGGCGTGTCGGGGCTACGACCGGCCTTGCACGGCGGCAAGCGACGACCAGAAATACGGATCACGCGTTCGCCTTGCTTCAACTCGCCGGCGTACGCATCGCCAGCGAACGTCCATACGATGCTCGCTGATGCACCAGCCCCCACAACTGTCGCGGCGAGCTTGTTGGAATCGGCTCGTACGTTCACCAGTTCGAGCGGTGGAAGTCCCGAGACCACGAGTGAGCCCACGACGCTGTCACCGGATTGACGTACGATTGCCGTGCCCTCGCGGGTCGTCGCGCCATTCGCGACTGTCACTGAATACGCACCCGTCAGCGTACGTGGCGAGAATGCACATGATTCCTGTCCGTGCGCGCACGACTGCAGGCCGCCGAATGCGACCAGAAGTCCGCTAAGGAGTGGGACGCGACGCGAGTGCAACGTTGTCATGATGTGAACTTTCTCACGGTTGGCGTGCTTGATCGGGGAGGTCGTCGACGTTCTCGCCCAGAGCGCGCATGACCTCTCGCACATAGAAGTGACGGGCTTCGAGCAATGCGAGGTAGCGTGCACCCTCGGCGGGAGAGTGCCCATGGCGCGCGCGGGCAATGGCGCCGTCGAGCACTGCGAGCGACTCCGCCGCTGCAAGGACGAACCGTCCCTTGGGGCTGAGTGCCTCGAGTAAGGCTCGCTCGCGCGCGAGATGGAACGCGGAGTCGTTTGGCGGTAGGGCCGACCGTGTTGGAGAGAGCGGCTGGGGGATGGTCGCCACGTCACTGCGCGCTCGCATCGTGACGTCCGCAGTCCGAGCGATGCGCGCGTCGATACGGTTCACGATCAGCGTGGTCGCAACGACGAGCAAGGTGGCGGCGGCAATGAGCGGAATTCGCAAGCGTGCGAGCATCACGCGGCGCACGTCGCGCGCGAACACCGTGCCCGCGGCCACCATCGGCCACAGTTGCGCAGGCGGAGTGACTCCGCCGAGTTCGCGCGTCAGCGTGACGAGCTGCTGCATTCCCTCCACCTCTGCGGCGCACGCCGCACACTCCGCGCAATGCGCAGCGGCAACCGCGAGCGCATCCGGCGGCAGTGTGCCGTCGACCAGATCGCCTATTTGCTCGTCGCTGAGGTGTGTCGTCATCTCGCGAGATGAACGCGCAGGAACCTGCGTGCCTTATGGACGTGCACGCGAACCGTGACGGGTGCGATGGACAGCGCGCGGGAGATTTCCTCAGGCGAGTAGCCCTCGATGTCGTGGAGCACAAAAACAGAACGAGTCGCCGGAGGGAGGAGGGCGATGCCCTCCTCCAGCATCAGCCGCAGGTCGGGCGAGACGCCCGGTGCGGCCATTCGCGCAGGGTCATCTCCCGACATCACGGCCCGCGCGCCACGCCGTGACTCGGCGCGCAGATGATTCAGCGCGACCGTGGTTGCGATGGACGCGATCCACGCGCCGTAGTTGCTCCCTGCGCGAAACTGGTTTGCGCGTTGCCATGCACGCACGAACGTCATCTGCGCCGCGTCCGTCGCGCGGTCCGCGTCGCCAAGGAGCCGCAAGCAGATGCCGTACACGCGCGGCGCATGTTCGCGAAATCGCGCCTCAAAGTCCGCCTCGCTCAACAGCGACGCCTCGCCGATTCGTGTCTTCGGTGCGGATACCCGCATCGGGTGTCTTGCCCATACGGACGTAACACACGCCAGGTGTCTACTGTTTACTCACGCGGCTCGTGAGGCAGGGATTGCTACCCTCGCACTTTCGTCCACTGCGTGCCGTTCCATTCCCACGTGTCGCCAAGTGTTGGGACAACCGCGACTCCCCCGCCGCCGAACATCACGACAACGCCGCGCGCTTCGTCATAGGCGAGATACCCTTCGCTGCGAGGTGGTGGAGCAAGTGTGACCTCGGCGCGACGCCAGCTCTGTCCGTCCCACCGCCATGTATCGTTGAGTTTCGTGTTAGCCGAATCGACTCCACCAAAGAGAATGGTCTCGCCGCGCTTGCTGTCATACGCGATGCCGGCGCCAAACCGCGCCGGCGCGCCAGTGCGCGCAACGCGGGGGGGAGTGGTCGTGATGTACGGCGGGCAGAAAGGCACTGGCCCCACGTCGGTGTCGACGCAGGAGACGTGGACGTGGGACGACACGAAGTGGAGCGCCGCGCGGTCTTCGAGCCTCCTCCCCGGTATTTGCATGCGATGGCATTCGATGCAGCGAGACAGCGGATCGTGATGTTTGGCGGCAGCATGGCCCTGCGCCCGTACGCTGCCTTGAACGACGTGTGGGAGTGGGATGGTACTCGTTGGGAGAAGCGCTGACTGGAAGCGTGCGCGCCAGCCATCCTGGCGCCGCTGGCTCAGTGGTCGCGAGTGAGACTCGCAGCACTCTCGCCGGTGAGACCACCGGTTGCCATCCCGAGTATTCGTTCGCGATACGCTCTGCTGAGCCGGAACGATCGGCCGGTGTGAGGCAGACGGCATACTCTCCTGAAACTCCGGACTGATCTCGCGCACACGATCGAGAGTGACGACGGTCGACCGATGGATTCGTGCGAACTGCGCAGGGTCGAGCGGCCGTTCCAGCTCGGCCATCGAGATGCGCACCTGATAGGCGCGCGCGCACAACTCGCTCGCCGTGCGAATCTCGGCCGCGGTGAGCTCGAGCGAAAGCGCGTTCACGATCCATCGCGCGCGATCGGCGCGCACACGCCCAAGCGCCTTGAGTATGCTGGCCTGCTCACGCGCCGCGTTCTTACGCAGCGTTGCAACGACTGTCTTGCGGAGCACGCGACGATCACGACGTTTGCACTGAATTTTCTTCGCGACCGTGGTCGCCCGACCAGTCAATCAGGAGGGATAATGTTGACACCGGTCCACAGGAGCAGCGATGGAGCTACTTGGTGATGCGCGTCAGCCATGCACCAATCAGCTCCGTAGGGGTCGAGAACAGTGGCGTTGGTGACTCGGCCCCAAACCAGAGGGAATGCCCCGCGCCGGGAATGGTCGCAATCTCGAACGCCTTGTGATTCGAGGCCGCGAGCACCTCGCGCCAACGGGCTTCACTAATGGCGGGAGGCTGCTCGTTATCGCGGTCGCCGAACAGCACGAGGAGCGGCATGCGAAGCGCGCGCGCCTGGACGATGGGATCGAACGTTGCCAGGCGCCGCATGAAACTCCACGCGATCGGATCGTTGGTGAGTATCGGTGACACAACGGAGCTCCATTTCGCGGCAGAGGCCTGCGCGGCCGCGGCCTGATATTCCGCCCAGCCTCGGCCCGAAAAACCGTATTGCCACTTCAGGCGCATGAAAGCTTCTGCAGCCTGCGCGTCGGGCTCGGACAAGCCTGCCGCGAGAGTCTGCGACCGCGCCCTCCAGAGCTCCTGCTCGGCGGGTGCGATGGGGCCGCCTGAAGTGATGATCAGCCAGGCGGGTGGCTGCGCGGCTTTCGTCGCGGCCCATGGGGCAACCCAACCGCCCTGGCTGTGCCCGTGCATGCCGACCCGGGTCGCGTCGATACCGGGCTGACGCCTCAGCCACGTCAGCGACGCCGTCGCATCGTCCGCATAATCCTCCAGGCTCGAACGGAAATAATCTCCGTCCGTCGCTCCCACGCCGCGCTTGTCGAGCGAGAGCACGGCCAGCCCGAGCCGCAGAAACTCGCGCGCGCGGAGGAACAGGTTGTCGCGACTCGTCGGTCCGCTTCCGCCCACGAGCACCACGGCAGGGTGCGGGCCCGCGGTCCGAGGAAGATAGAGCGTTCCACTGATGCGACCTGCGGGGCCTGCATAGGAGACGCTCTTCTGTGCGGCGAACGGCAGCCGTGTCAGCACTCGGTCCGGCCCATTCGGAACGTGCCAACGAATGGCAGCAATGTCCCCGTTCGCTGACCGTTCGAGGGCGAATGTTTCGTCGCGACGGATGACAGAAACGACCGAGCCGGACGACACATACCTGTCATGCGCCGTAGGCAGGAGGAAAAGCGTGCGCACGACTGTCTCCTTCACCCCGTCGCGGCCGATCAGGAAGGCGGACAGCACGCCGCGGGGATGGGGGGTCAGATAGAGCTGGCGGCCGTCGCCGGCATCGTAGGCGCCGGAGACCGAGTCACTGAATGCGTCGGAGACGTCCGCGAGGCGGAACAGGTGGAGCCCCGCGTTCGGCGCTCCCCCCGAAAGCACTCCGTCGATGATTCCGTCGCGAACGGATCCGGCGAAGGAGATGCCTCCCAACGGCGTTCGGGTCGTGAAGGTCACGCGGTCTCCTGCGAGTTGCAGCGAGTCGAGCGCGATACCGGCCGCCTGAGCGCCGGCGACGTCGAGCGCTCCGTGCAGTTGTCCGTCTGCCGATTCGGCGATTCGAACCTCGGCGAAGATCCAGCGGCCGGTGACGTTCGTTCCGCCCGCCCAGGCACCGCGCAACGGGTGCGTCACGTCCTGCGCCGCGAGACGAGTCGAAGCAGAGGTCAATGTGATGATCGCCGTAGTGGCGAAGCCGAGCCATCGAAGCGGCATGATCGGTGAGTGAAAGAGGTGGCAGTGGTCAAGCGCGGACGGAATGCGAGAGCATGTCGAGCACCACCGCCTCGGTGCGAGCGTCCTCCATCGTGCTGTCCGGGGAGGAGTGACGATGCAGAGCGAAGAATGCGATCGTCTCGAGCACGACACGAGCGGCGATGGCCGGGTCGGCAGTCGCGCGGAGGAATCCCTGCGCGGTGCGTTGTGCCAGATAGTTGCTCAGGCGATCCAGGCCGTCGCGTCGGAACTGCTTATAGTAGAGTGCCGCGAGCTCTGGCCATTCTCGTGCGCATCGCTCGATGAGCTTGATCGCGCGGTGATGGCGCATCAGCCACCGATACAATTCAATGACAATGGCTTCGAATTCGGCGATCGCGTCCGCCGGAGGCGGCGTCGATGGCGCGGTGGAGAGCAACGGAAATTGCGCGGCCGCGTTTAGCCTGACCCAGATCCGCTCGATAAAGTCGATGTTGGCAGGCGGAACGTAGGGGAGCGCTTCCTCGAAAACGGAGGAGTCGTGTAGCGCATGGCGCATGACGAGGTCGAACAGCGCTTCCTTTGTTCCGGCATACAGATGCACTGTTCCCGGAGCGACCCCAGCCGCGCGCGCGATGTCCTCGATACGCGCGCCGCGATACCCATTCGCGATGAAGACCCCCGTCGCGGCCAAGAGAATCTCATCGAGCCGATGCGGTGCGCGCGTTCTAGACATGGCAATAAATGAATGAATGATTCATTTAATGTCAAGCCCTGACGATTTTGCATTAGCGAGCGGTAGCGCTCGGCATCCCGGACCGGTCCGCGAGGCGGCAAGCGTTGGCCAATCTGCCTGCGCCCGGTGCGGCAACCTCACGTCGCGCATGCGTCCTGACTTTCCACGTACCCTAACAAAGGCGTCGCTCCCTATCGAGGAACGTGAGGAAAATGCTTCCGCGCGTCCTGCGCACTCGCGTGCGCAGGAAGGTGGACGGCAACTGCGGCATACGTTGGATGATTGAGAGATCTATGGCCACACCCACAGCCGGAGGCGAGCACGCATCACTGCGGCGCACGCGTCGACCAGCCCGTATCCGAACTCGTTGACCTTTCCCGGCGCTCCGAGATCGTGTACCGTGCTCTCCATGAGCGCGCGCACGCGCCACACCGCCACTCAGCGGGGCCCATGCTGCTGAACGGGCGCAGTACGCCCATCGTATCGGTCCCGCCAACGGAGATCAC
>JBBQHJ010000314.1:0-5872 GCA_038323865.1 Gemmatimonadales bacterium | reverse complement strand
CCTCAACACCATCCCCGCGAACGGGCGTGAGCACCGGGAGTACGAGGCCACCGGCTCCTGATGCCTACTGCAGTTGTTTCTTCCGCTGGTCGAACTCTTTGTGTCCTCCACAGGCGCAATCTACCTCGGCGGCGGCGTCTGGAGTCGCTGGCGGAATGACCTGCTGCCCAACGCAATCATTCCGGCGATTGTGCATTGAGCTCGCTGCCTAGATGAATCGCGCCGAACATTCGATGTCCTTTGCCCTCCAAGTGGTGGGATGGCTTCCGAACGGCACGATGCTCGTGACCGACGCGACGCTTCAGGCCACGGGAACGCCTGGTCTCGACGGTCGCGCGTCATTGTCTGTCGGTGGTGATCGACCGCGCGGGAACGTCGCTCGCGTGTTCGAGGACCAGCATTAGCAGGGATGTCCTGCTCGCCGCAGTGAATGCGAGGCGTGAATGAGACGTGTGTTACGCGTTCAGGCGACCGTTCCGCGTTCCAAGTCATCAGCGATCGCCGCGAACTGATCCAGCGCGGCCTCGAGATCAGCCATGATGTCGGCTGCGATGACGTCCGGTGACGGCAAGTTCGCCGACTCCTCCAGCGCGTCGTCCTTGAGCCAGAAGATGTCGAGATTGAGCTTGTCGCGCTTGGTCAGCTCTTCGTACGTGAACGACTTGAACCGTTCGCTCTCCTTGCGCGCGTTGCGGTTCTTCCGGTTGTACACCTTCTCGAAGTCGAGGAGATCACTGCGTTTGAGCGTGTTCTCCTTGAGCGTGAAGTGCATGTTCGTGCGCAGATCGTAGATCCAGAGCTTTTGCGTCCACGGTTTTCCTGCGCGGGCTTTCTGTCGAAGAAGAGGACGTTCGCCTTCACCCCCTGCGCGTAGAAGATGCCGGTGGGCAGACGCACCAGGGTATGAACGTCGGCCTGCTTGAGCAGTTCGCGACGAATCGTCTCACCAGCCCCGCCTTCGAACAACACATTGTCCGGCAATACCACCGCCGCTCGGCCGTGCTGCTTGAGAATCGTGAAGATGTGCTGGAGAAAGTTGAGCTGCTTGTTGCTCGTACTCGCCCAGAAATCGTCGCGGTTGATGACGAGTGATTCCTTCGAGGTTTCGCCCGCGTCGTTGACGATGGTGACGCTGCTCTTCTTGCCGAAGGGCGGATTGGCGAGAACGACGTCGTACTCGCCGTGCTTACCAGCGAGCGCATCCTTGGTGACGACGGGGAGATCGTTGTCCGATTCACCGCCGATGCCGTGGAGGAGCATGTTCATCGCGCAGAGGCGCGTGACGCGCCTTCCCCAACCCGCCACGCTGACTGAACGGCCACGCCAGCTGCTCATAGGTGAACGCCGTGCCAGACTTTGCCGGGTCCATCAGCCTGCTATAGAGTATCCGAGTGCGTCGATCTCCGCCCGGCGCGCCGTGATCTTCCTGTCCGCGATGTCGACGCCACTGAGCAAGAACAAGGCTTGACTATCATGGTACTGAGTACCATACTGAGTCATGGACGCCGACGCCTCCAATCTGTTGGAATTCATACTGACAAAGGCGTTCGTCGCAAGTGCCAAGGGGTTGTTGTCAGATGAAGACATCCGCGGATTGGAGCAGCAGCTCATTGCAGCGCCCGAGTCAGGCACGATTGAAAAAGGAACCGGCGGTGTGCGGAAAGTTCGCATCGCACTGGAAGGTCGCGGCAAGAGTGGAGGAGCGCGAGTAGTGTATTTCTACATCAGGCCTCGCGGACAAATCTACTTGTTGTTCGTCTACGCGAAAAACGAGAAGAGCGCATTGACAGCGGCGGAACGCAACGCCCTGCATGGCTTGTCCCGGACATTGGAGGAAAGCTGATGAAGACCAAGCGTATTGGTGCGCAAATCGTGGAAGCGATGCGCGAGGCAGTCGAGATTCACCAGGGCCGAGCCGAGCCCGCGGCCCGGCATCTCGTTGCACTCGACGCACGCACGAGTCTCGCGGAGGCGCCGCCGGCGTACGACCGCGTCGCAGTCTCACGTATTCGCGCAAAGATGGCGCTCTCGCAGCCCGTGTTCGCGAGTGCTCTGAACGTGAGCTCCGAGACAGTGCGTGCCTGGGAGCAGGGAAAGCGCGTTCCGGATGGTGCCGCCGTCCGCCTGTTACAAGTGGCAGAAGAACATCCAGCGTGGCTCCGTAAGAAGGTGCAGACGGGTCAAGTGAAACGACGGGCCTAACCCTTCACAGATTTTTCATACGGCTTGTGAAAAATCCCGGCGGCTTTCAGGCTACGAGCGCAACGTTCAGCTCATCGAGTATGCTCTCCAACTCGTCACCAAAGAGTTGATGCGCCTTCCCCAACCCGCCACGCTGAGACGCTGCTTGAAGGGCCTGCTATACAGTATCTGGAGCGCGTCGATCTCCGCGCGATGCTCGACGAGATAATTGCGGAATGAATCCACGAGTGCCGTCGCCTTCGCCTTGGCGTCCGCGTCGAAACCCTGACTCAGCACTTCGTCGGGAGTGTAGATGTCGAGCGTCTGCTCTGTTTCCCGCTTCAGCGCCTCGAAGGTGTCGCGAAGAGCCGGCTTGTCGAAAGGAGCGCACGCCTCGATGATGAGCTCCTTCTGCGTCGCATCATAGGCATCAGCCGGAACGTATTCACGCACGGCACCGACACGACCCGTGGCTCGCTCAGCGATTGCGTCCGGATCGTAGGCGCGCAGCAACGCACCGGCGAGCGTGGCAGGCGACTGTCCATTCGACGCCGCAGCGATCTGAAGACGCTGATCCGGCTCGAGCTCGCGGTCGAGCCGAGCGAGGCGGGATGCGAGGGTGGTCAAGGTGTCCTCGTCGCGCCCGCCGGGAAATGTCACGCGCTGAAGAAGGCTCTTGAGCGCCATGCTCGGATTGCGATCGAGCGGACGTGATTCTGTCTTGTCGCTCTCACACACGCCAACGGCGTCGATGATGACGAAGCGGGTCTTGGCGCGCGCGTCTTCACCGGAGACGGACTGGAGATCGGTCGACGTCAGCACACGCGTGCCGCGTCCCGTCATCTGCTCGAAGTACACGCGGCTCCGAACGTCACGGAGGAAGACGAGCACCTCGAGCGGCTTGATGTCGGTGCCGGTGGCGATCATGTCCACAGTCACAGCAATGCGCAGCGACGGCGAGAGACAGAACTCGCGAACGTTGACGCCATCGACGACAGCGCGCTGGTGATTGTATTCGGCGACGCGATTCTGATGGAAGTACGCGATGGTTTGTGGAGCAGGTGTCGCCGTAAGGCCGATGAGAAAGGCGTCGAAGTACTCGAGCACCTGACGCCAGAGATTGTAGATGGAGCGGTGGCACTCGTCGGTGACGATGAAGTCGAACTTTCTCGATCGGTACCGTCGGTTGGTACGCGACATCTCGCGTGCGAGTGCTGCGGCCAGCTCCGCGCCGGACATCTCATCGCCGTCCTCGGGGAGATCTTCGCCACGCAGGATGGAATACAGCCGCTGAATGGTGCAGATGGTAATGCGGCAGACGTCGTCGATATGCGGCGACGTGAGATGCTGGACGTTGTAGAACGCCGAAGAGTCGTCCGGTGTCCGGCGTGCGAAAGGCATAGAACTCGTCACGCGCCTGTCTTGCCCGCGCCGGTGGCCATGTGGATGAGGCCACGCGGGCGGTTTTCAGCGAGTGACTTCTCCAGGCCGTGGGAATGCCTCGATCTGGCTTCGGCCGTCCATTCGCCGAGTGTTTCGGGGCGGTGGAAGGAGAAGACGCGCCGAGAGCGAGGGTCGGGATCGCGGGCGTCGCGGAAGAAGGTCTCTACGCTGGTCGACTCATATATGAAGGGTCAACACGCAAGATTGCTGTGGGCTCTTGCATCTTACCGCCTGATCGGTCTCCCGCAATGCTTCCTAGCGGAGCGACATAGCTACCGCACGCCCGCCACGATCTCGTACGAGCGCACACGCGCCGCGTGATCGTAGATGTGCGACGTGATCATCAGCTCGTCCGCACCCGTTCGCGCAATGAAATCGCCGAGCCGCTGCTTAACGCGCTCCGGTCCACCGACGATCGCTTCGCGGAGCACGTGCGCCACGTACGTGCGCTCGATCGGCGACCACAAGTCATCCATGCTATTGACCGGCGGCTGCAGCTGAACGGGACGTCCTCGCTGTAAGGCGAGAAATTGCTGCTGAATCGATGTCGCGAGTCGCGTCGCTTCTTCGTCCGTATCTGCCGCCACTACACCGACGCCGAGCATGACGTGCGGTTTGCTCAATGATTCCGACGGCTGGAATCCGCTGCGATAGAGCTCGAGTGCCGCGTGAAGTTGATCGGGAGCGAAGTGCGAGGCGAAGGCAAAGGGAAGTCCCAGCGCAGCAGCGAGCTGTGCGCCGAACGTGCTCGAACCGAGAATCCAGATCGGAACATCGAGCCCCGCGCCTGGAACTGCGCGCACGAGTTGTCCCGGTGCCGCCTCGGCGAAGAGCGCCTGCAGCTCCTGCACCTCCTGCGGGAATCGGTCTGCGGCCGTAGGATCTCGGCGTAGCGCTCGCATTGCAGGACGATCTGTACCTGGCGCACGACCAAGCCCCAAGTCGATGCGTCCGGGGAAGAGCGACTCCAATGTTCCGAACTGTTCGGCGATGACGAGCGGCGAATGATTCGGCAGCATGATCCCGCCGGCACCGACACGAATGCGCGACGTACCTCCAGCCACGTGCGCGATCACCACCGCCGTCGCCGCGCTCGCGATCCCCACCATGTTGTGATGCTCTGCGAGCCAGTAGCGATGGTAGCCGAGTCGCTCTGCGTGTATCGCGAGGTCGAGCGTGTTGCGGAGAGAGACAGCCGCTGTGCTGCCGGCAACGATGGGAGAGAGGTCGAGGACGGAAAATGGAATAGTGAGCATCGGGAAGAAATCCGCCGGAGTGAAGAGCCGTTCCCGCTCAGCCGTACCGAAGAAAAGGCCTTTGCGTACTGCGTTGACAATGCGACCCTCAAACGGCTGACACTCGATTCGGCGATCGTGGGCGGCGCGGGCGTCAGGAACGGCGTCGAGCGTGTGTCGGTGCGCTCGTGGGCTCCGTATACATCGCACACCGGACCATCAGACTTTACGGAACGAGGGTTCGCTGCGACAGCGCGCGTGCAGGACCGCGTCGCTCAGGTGTGGGTGCCCTATGACCTCTACACTGGCAAGACCTGGTCGCACTGCGGCGTTGATGCGTTCACGCTGCTGAAGAGCGAAGGACGGTGGCGCGTCGCATCACTCATCTACACGATCGAGCAACCACCGGCATGCCAAAAACATCCCGCGGGGCCGCCAACGGAATAACGTCCGCGTCCGCACTCAAGGCCGCGCGCCTGCCCGACGAAAATCCATGGTCCGGTTGGTTTCCCAACTCGCTCCGGCCTCGCCTGAAAATGCTTGCTCCCACCGCGGGTTGATGGGGTCGGCAGTAAACCAATTGAAGCGGATTTTAATGGGAGCGCCGTTAAGCGTGTCATCGGCGTAGAACGTACCGATAGCTCCTTCGAACGAGCCCACAACCGGCACGTCGATTTGGTCAGGCCGGACAGCGACGTTTGACGTCCACGCTAGCACGTTCTTGCCCGGTCTAACGTCGATCTATCGACAGCGATCGCTACTTCGCTGCGGTCAACTGTGCTGCGCGCGCGACCAGCGCCGCAGCCTCCGCGCCACGACCCGACCGCTGCAGCATCTCGGCGTAGTCGCGCAGCGTTTCTGCAACCTCACCCGGATTGGTGGCCGCAAACTTGTCCCGGATGTCGAGCGCGCGCTTGTAGAGCGGCTCCGCCTCCCGATACTTCCCCTCGTCGCGCAGCAATCCCGCCAGCGCCGTCAGCGTCACGGCAATGGTCGCCGTGCCGGGGGCAAGC
>JBBQHJ010000313.1:0-5892 GCA_038323865.1 Gemmatimonadales bacterium | reverse complement strand
CTGCGTGTACAGCTCAGAGAACAGGTATGTCGGATCGGACCATCCGCCGCCGAGGATGTAGCGGCTGCCTGGCTCACGAGCGTTCATCGTCCACTCGCGTACGTTGCCCGCGAGGTCGTACACGCCGCGCGGGCTCACGGCGCGTGGATCGCCCCCGCGAACTGGGCCCGTGGTTTCGAAGCGGCCATGTGGCACGACCCAACGCGCCGCGTCGGGTATTGCCGCCGCGTTCCACTCGAGAACGGTCGGTATCTCCTTTCCGACAAAGCGAGCATACGCACGCGCTTCGTACCAACTCACGCCACCAACGGGCAGATCGTCCTGGTCCGTGGGCGGTGCACTCCCAACCCACGTCGAAGGTCCGGCTCGTCCGGTGCGATCCACGAAGAGCGCCATCGCCCGCGCCCATGGAATCGGATGCGCATCATGGACGATTGTCGAATCCCAGTATTGTGCCTTCGAATATCCTCCCGCGTCGACGAACGACTTGTACTGGCGATTCGTGACCTCGAGGCGGTCCACCAGAAAGTTCGCAAGACGAAACGTGTCGACTTCGCTCAGGCCATAGAGCGTTCCCCGCAGGTGCTCGCCCGCGAGCAGCACCATGTCCGTATCCGGATCCGTCACACGCCTCATGGCGACGGGATCGGGAATCGGCACATACGATCCGCCAAGCCGCGCACTCATGACCGTGACCGTGCGATAGCCCGGCTTGGTGTACCGGTAGAACCACGCGTTCTTAGGAATGCGTACGGCACTCGTCGGAGTAGTACCGACCGGAATCCACTCGGAGGTGTCATTCAACGCAGCACGTGTGACCGTCGCGCCGGCGGGATCACTCAGGAAACGCTGTTTCTGAGCAATTGGAAGCCAGAATTTTTCGAGTGCCGTATCGGTCGGTGCGCGTGCTTCCGCCTCGATCGCCAGAGCGAAGGCGGAGTCGAGTTGATCTGCGTCGATGAGCCGGGCAATGTTCGGAATCGCGGTGTCGTGAACCCATCGCGAACGGCGGTCGCTCACGACGAATA
Source organism: Gemmatimonadales bacterium (assembly GCA_038323865.1). Taxonomy (GTDB): domain Bacteria; phylum Gemmatimonadota; class Gemmatimonadetes; order Gemmatimonadales; family Gemmatimonadaceae; genus AG11. The sequence continues at coordinate 4,864 of JBBQHJ010000313.1, read as the reverse complement.
CGGCCGCAATGGCAAGTGCAACGAGGGCCGCAGCACCAGCAATCATCACCGTCTTGCTGCGCGCAGGCCCTGCATTCAATCGCGCGGTAATCCCACGGAGTTCTTCGAGCAGCGCGGCCGCCGTCTGTGGTCGAGCATCGGGGTCGATCGAGAGACAGCGCGCCACCAGTGCCACGAGCGCCGCAGGCGCGGTTGGACAGCGCGGCCCCAGCGCTGGCGCCGGCTTGGCGAGCTTCTGCGAGAGTACTTGGTGCAACGTCCCGGAGAATGGGGCCTCCCCGGCACACATCTCCCAGAGCATCACACCTACCGCATACACGTCGGCGCGGTGATCGACGGCTCGCTCACCGGCCGCCTGTTCTGGCGCCATGTACACCGGCGTGCCGATCGACACACCTTCCATCGTCAGCAGCTCGGCGCCGCGGGCGTCGCCAACGGCCTTCGCGATACCAAAGTCGACAACAACGGCATGCTCGCCGGAGAGGAGCACGTTGTCGGGCTTGATGTCACGATGCACCACGCCCATCGCGTGTGCGGACACCAGCGCCTCGGTAACTTCGCTCGCGCAACGCAACGCATCGCGCACAGGAAGCGCACCACTCCGTGCGAGCCGATCGCGGAGGGACTCCCCTGTGGCGACCGGCATGACGTAATAGAGGAACGCGCCATCATCTGCGACGCCCGAGTCCAACAGCGGAAGGATGTGCGGATGATTCAGCCGCGCCGTGATGCCGATCTCACGGAGAAACCGTTCAGCGGTGATCGACTGGGCGAGTGACGGTGACAGCACCTTGATCGCGACGTCGCGACCATGCTTCAGGTCGTGCGCGAGGTACACCGTCGCCATGCCGCCGACGCCGAGCTGCCGTTCGACGCGGTATTTGTCAGCGAGGGCGCGCGTGAGAGCTGGTTGGTCGATCACGGCGATAAAGATGCGACGCGGAAGCGCGGTTGGCGAACGACCCCCGAGGCGCTGTCTCTCCGTTGGCATTGGCTAGTTCAGCTTTCTGGTTCATCAAGCGCTCTCAAGTAGATCAGCGGCACCGCATTGAGTTGATTTATTCCTATGAAAGCAACAGTGATGTACGGCGCCGGCGACGTCCAAGTCGTAGCAGTGCCCGACGCGCGAATTCTCCGGCCGACGGACGCACTCGTCACGGTGACACGCGCCTGCATTTGCGGCAGCGATCTTTGGCCATACAAGTCCATGGAGCGCAGCGAGTCGGGTCGCCGCATGGGACACGAGTTCATCGGAGTGGTTGAAGCGATTGGCGCGGACGTACGCACGGTCAAGAAGGGCGACGTCGTCGTCGCGCCATTCGCATGGTCCGACGGTACATGCGTCTTCTGCAAGGAAGGACTGCAGACCTCGTGTCTGCACGGCGGTTGGTGGGGCAGCAAAGATGTCGATGGAGGCCAGGGCGAGGCGGTTCGCGTGCCACAGGCCGACGGAACACTCGTCGTTCTTCCTGTTGGCCGCGACGACGCGCTCATGCCCGCGCTGCTCACCCTGTCCGATGTGATGGGCACCGGTCATCACGCCGCGCTCGCGGCCAACGTCGGTCCCGGGAAAATTGCCGCCATTGTCGGCGATGGAGCGGTTGGGCTGTGCGGTGTGATCGCAGCAAAGCGACTCGGCGCCGAGCAGATCATCATGCTCGGACGCCACCATGACCGGATCAAGCTCGCGCGCGAGTTTGGCGCAACGGACATCGTGAGCGAGCGCGGCGAAGATGCCGTCGAACACGTGCGCAAACTCACCCGCGGTCTCGGCGCTCACTCCGTTCTCGAATGCGTGGGACTCGACCAGTCTACCATCACCGCCCTGAGCATTGCTCGTCCCGGCGGCGCAGTTGGACGTGTCGGAGTACCGCAAAATGAAGCCATCCCGAGTGCGAAGCCCGCGTTTTACCACAACGTGACCATCGCCGGCGGACCTGCTCCGGTGCGTGCCTACATTGAAGCGTTACTTCCGGATGTGCTCGAAGGACGCATTCATCCGGGCCGCGTGTTCGATCGCGTCACCAACATCGACGGCGTGCCCGGCGGCTACAAAGCAATGAACGATCGGGAAGCAATCAAAGTCATGATCGCGTTTTAATCGATACAACAGGATGTGACCATGTTGACCACGCGCACACTGGGCTCACAGGGACTCACCGTCTCAACGCTCGGCCTCGGTCTTATGAGCATGAGCGCTTCATACGGCACTGCGGAGGAGCGCGACGAACGCGAATCGATTGCCACCATACATCGCGCCATTGAACTCGGCTGCACGTTCCTCGACACCGCCGAGGTGTATGGGCCATTCACGAACGAGGAACTGGCCGGCCGCGCATTGGATGGGAAACGCGATCGCGTGATCATTGCCACGAAGTTTGGATTCAAGATCGAGAATGGCGTACAGACTGGCGTGGACAGTCGGCCCGCGCATATCCGCGAGGCCGTGGAAGGCTCACTACGACGCTTGAAGACAGACTACATCGACCTGCTCTACCAGCATCGCGTCGACAAGACCGTGCCAATCGAGGACGTAATAGGCACCATGGCGGAGCTGGTGCAGCAAGGAAAGGTTCGCTTTCTCGGACTTTCTGAAGCGGGCGAACAGAACATTCGCCGAGCGCATGCGGTGCATCCGATCTCGGCGCTGCAGAGCGAGTATTCGCTATGGGAACGCAATCTCGAGCCGCGCATCATTCCGCTGTTGCGGGAACTCGGTATTGGCCTCGTGCCATTCGCTCCACTTGGCCGAGGGTTTCTCACCGGCGCAGTGCAACGCGCGGAGGAGTACTCAGCGGACGATTTCCGTCGCAACGATCCGCGCTATCAGGGCGAGAACTTCGACGCCAATGTGCGAGCCGCGTCTGCCGTGCGTGATCTCGCTGAGCAAAAGGGCGCTACAGCGGGACAGGTCGCCCTGGCATGGCTGCTTCACAAGGGGAATGACCTCGTGCCGATTCCGGGCACCAAGCGACGCACATATCTCGAGGAGAATGTGGGGGCAGCGGACCTTCGGCTCTCACCGCAAGAAATGACGACGCTCGAAGACGCTCTCGCGCCGGAGAAGATTTCTGGTCCGCGGTATGGAGCGGCTTCGCAGGCGATGGTTGATCGATGACCACAGCAACGCGGCCGAGCGTGAGGCCAGAAGCCGAGTTCATCGTACGGGCCGCCGTTGCGGCGGACGTCGAGGCGATTGGGAAACTGGGCGCGCTCCTTGTGCGTGTTCACCATGACTTCGACCAGTTGCGCTTCATCGCCCCCACGCCGCAGACCGAGACCGGCTATGGTGCCTTCCTCGGTTCGCAACTCGGGAAGGACGGGACATTTGTGCTCGTCGCTGAGCACGAGGGCATGGTGATCGGCTATGCGTACGCCGGCATGGAGGGCTACGACTACATGTCGCTGCGCGGACCAGCGGGAGCGTTGTACGACATTGTTGTCGACCCCGAACATCGCGGCCGCGGCGTCGGCCTGAAACTGCTCGACGCAGTGCTTGCGGAACTCACCGCGCGCGGCGCGCCGCGTGTGCTCTTATCGACTGCGCAGCGCAACGAGGCAGCGCAGCGGCTCTTCGAGCGCGCAGGATTTCGCCGAACCATGATCGAGATGACGCGCGAGCTGTAGCGAGCAGGACTTACGTGAGCTGCTTCTCGAACCAGTAGTCCGCGTACCGCTCATTGTTGAACGGCTGTACTTCCACATATCCAGCACGGCGATACAGGCTGATCGCCTCCGATAGCGCTCGATTGGTTTCGAGACGAACGGTGGTGAACCCAAGCTCGCGTGACTGCTCCTCGAGCGCGCGAAGCATGCGGCTTCCGAAGCCCAGCCCTCGGGCCGATTCGGCGACCCACATGCGCTTGAGATATCCGATGTGCGGCTCCACGCGCTTCACCAATCCGCAGGCAACCGGCTCGCCATCCGCAATCGCGACGAGAAACGCGCCGTGCGGCGGTCGCAACTGATCGTCATCCGTGGGGAGGCTCTTCGAAGCATCAAAGCCAAATTCAAAGCGAATGGACAATTCGGCGAAGTACTGCGACATGCACCACTGCGCCGCTGGACTCTGAGGTTCAACGCGCTCGATATGCACGGCGCTGATGCGCAGCAGACGGTGCACTTCATCCATGGCAGCGACCAGGCGCTCGCGCTGAGGCGGCGTTAGTGTCTCGAGCAGTGCCTCTGCTGCTTCCTCGGACCGTGCGTTGATCTCATCGATCTCCGCTCGGCCACGACGCGTCAGTTCGACGCGCCGAACGCGCTCGTCGCCCTCGCCGGAACGAAGCAACACCAGCTTCTCGGCGGCTAGCGACTGGACAATGCGGCTTAAGTATCCAGAGTCGAGGCCAAGTCGCTCGCGGAGTGCACGGAGGTCGGAGCCGTTGCTTCCAATCTCATAGAGCACCCGCGTGGCACCGAGTGGCCGTTCGCGACCAAGAAAGTGGTCCTCGAGCGCGCCAGATCGCTGCGTGACGAGCCGATGGAAGCGCCGAACCGTTTCGACCTGCTCCGTAGTCATTATCTGACTTTAGTCAGACATCACTGGCGCGTCAAGAATCGTCTGCGTAGCGGCGCGGACGAGGGAGGACACTGCGTGCGTCAACGTGGCAATCAGCGGCGCGTCGTTCATCAGTTCGTCGATGTTGGCGCCTCGCCGCGGAAGCCGGACAGTCACCGATGCGTCGTCAACGACGTTTGCGCTCATTGTGCTGAGTATCTCGGCGAGCTGCGGATGCGCAAACAATGATTCCGGCGACGGATTCAAAAGCGCCAGCGGTTTTTCGTACAGCTCATTGGAGCCAACGACCCAATCGAGGGCATTCTTCAGGGCACCGGGCACGCCGTGCGCGTATTCGGGGCT
>JBBQHJ010000312.1:0-5908 GCA_038323865.1 Gemmatimonadales bacterium | reverse complement strand
CCTTGAGACACGTCGAGGTTCCGCGAGGGTTGCCTTTCTGTTCGGCGGCGGCTCTGGACCCCGTTGTTAACTTGCGTACATGGCAACGATGACACCGCCCGCTGCTCCGGAACCGACCATCACCAACCCGGATCTTCACGCCTTCGAGCACCATTGGCAGGACGAGGCCGACGCGGCGTACCTCTACGGAGTGCTCGCCCAGGCCGAGCCGGACCCGGACAAAAAGGCGATCTACCAGAAGCTCGCCGACGTCGAGCGCCGCCACCTCGATATCTGGGCGTCGTTACTCGCCGAGCACGGCCGTCCCGTTGGCGTGCACAAGCCGACAACGCGTACCCGCATCCTCGCCTACATCGGCCAGCGCATGGGACCGCGCTTTCTCCTGCCGATGCTGCTCGCCGAAGAGGGACGTGAAGTCAAGGCGTATCTCGGCATGCATCGCATAACCGCGGCAGGCGTCGCCGGAAAGAGTGAAGCACTGACACTCGCGCGCGAATCGGCCGATCACGCGATGACGCTGAACCGCGTTGCGGGCCGTAGTGGCGAGCCGTGGCATCGCACGGGTGCCGGCGGTTTTCTCCGCAATGTGGTGTACGGCTTCAATGATGGCCTGACGGCGAATTTCGGTCTCGTAGCCGGCGTGATTGGCGCGTCCACTATTGCCGGCTATCACGCGGTGATCGTCGCCGGCGTGGCTGGACTCATTGCCGATGCACTCTCGATGGGCTCGAGCGGATATCTCGCGGCGCAGAGCGAGCGCGAAGTCTATGCCCACGAGATTGCGATGGAGCGGGACGAGATTGCGCTCATGCCGGAAGTCGAGCGCGACGAGCTTGCTTTGATCTACGAGCTCAAGGGCATCGATGCGGAGCATGCTCGGCAACTCGCGACGCAGCTCATGGCGGATCCCGACCAGATGCTCGCCGAGATGGTGCAGGAAGAGTTGGGTATCAGCGAGTCGGAAACGTCGCCGTTCCGCGAGGCATGGATCACCGGGTTGGCGACTGCCGTTGGCGCACTCATTCCGGTGATGCCGTTCTTCTTTTTCGCCGGGCACACGGCGGCAATTGTAGCCTTTGCAGTGTCCATGGTGTCTCACTGGGCGGTGGGAGCGATGCGGTCGGTGTTCACGGGCCGCAGTGTCTTCCGCTCGGGGCTCGACATGTTCGTGGTAGGGCTCGGCGTAGCCGTTGTGGGGTACTACGTCGGTGAGTGGGTGGCTAAGCTGATTTGAGCCGGTGTCATTCCGAGCAAAGTCGAGGAATCTGCACCTCACGCCACTACAACCGAGTTTTTGCGCCTTCGGCGCTGACGCGGATGTAGCAGATACTGGCGGATGGTCGCGGATCGCTCCTCTGCAGTGACGCAGTTTCGTAGGTGTCAAAAACCGTTGCTTATTTTTTGAAGCTGTAGTGAGAGGATTCGGTGCGCCAATGCCGTATCGTATCCGTTCTATTCGTCACATCCGCGCGCCAGCGAAGCGGCGACTGCGCCAGAGGCGCAACCGCTCTGCTTGGTGTCATTCCGAGCGAAGTCGAGGAATCTGTACCTCACGCTTTTACGATTCTCTGATGAACAAAATTTTCCGTCTGGCAACGCTGTTCTCGCTGTTCGCGACTGCGTCCTTGAGCGCGCAGGCAACCTCGGGCCCACCGCCGGCGCCCGAGCCGCGCACGGAATCGACCTTCTATGTGCCGCTCTACGGCGTCACTGCCGGCATCTCGGTACCTGCCGGCAAGCTCTCAGAAGAGCACTCGGCCGGCTACGGCTTGGGCGGGTTGATCGAATACGCCGTGACAGGAGAACCGTATTCGTTGCGCGGCGAAGCATTGTATCAGCGGTTCCCGACCAAATCGGGACACACTGTTGATCCGACCAACCTGCTGTCGCTCGGTACCACGATTGTGTATCGGCTCCAGGATTCCGGGGGAGTCCCCGCATCGCAGCGCGCCACAGGCGGTGCGTTCCTGTCCGGCGGCATCGCGGTCTACAGTGCCACGCATGAAGGCATCCGCCCCGGATTCAACGGCGGCGCGGGTGTGGAGATTCCGTTGACGGGCTTCTCAGCGGTTGCCGAGGCGCGCGCGCATTTCGTTCTCACGGATGCGCGGGCGATGCTGGCGATTCCGCTCACGGTTTCTGTGCGTTTCTAACTGAAGCCCGCTCGCCGCGCTCGCTGTCAGCGGTCAGCCCGGCGGCTGCTGCGCAGCGCCTGTCAGCCCGCGCCTCCGGCGCTGGCAGCTAACTGCTGACAGCGTCAGCGGGCTGTGTTACACCACAATGTTCAAGAGTCGTCCCGGCACGAAGACAATTTTCTTCGGCTCGCCGATGACGAACTTCGCGATGCCCGGTTCACTCATCGCCGCGGCGAGTGCATCGGCCTGCGTGACGTCCTTCGCCACCATGATCGCCCCACGCCGCTTGCCCGATACCTGAACAGGCATCTCCATCGTGTCCTCCACGAGGAGCGCCGCGTCGAACGCCGGCCAACCGGAATCGAACACGCTGTGCTCGCCGCCGAGTTGCTCCCAGAGCTCTTCGGCGATGTGCGGCGCGAATGGCGACACCATCTGCACCAGCGGACGCACTTCATCGAGATGCGGCGTGCGCTCACCGGAGCGCATGGTGTTCATGTATTCCATCATCGCAGCGATGGCCGTGTTGTACGACAGCCGCGGAATGTCTTCACCGACCTTTTTGATGGTCTGATGCAGCTTCCGCGTCACGTCCACATCGGCTGAACCGTCGCGGCGAGCGTCCTGCACCGACCGCCACAGGCGATCGAGAAAGCGCTTCACGCCGCTGATGCCCTTGTCGCGAAAGTCGCCGCCCTCTTCGTACGGGCCAAGGAACATGAGATACGTGCGGAACGAATCGGCGCCCCAGCTCTCGATGTACTCGTCCGGATTCACGACGTTGCCCTTGCTCTTCGACATCTTCGCGCCTTCGCGCACGATGAGCCCGTGCGCACGGAAGCGCGCGTACGGCTCCTCGAAGCCGAGCAATCCGGCGTCGTGCAGCACCATCGTGGTGAAGCGCGAGTAGAGCAAGTGCAGCACCGCGTGTTCGTTGCCGCCGATGTACGTGCTCACCGGCAACCATTTGTTCATCGTGGCGCGATCGAACGGAACGTCGTCGCGGTCGCTGTTCGGATAGCGCAGGAAATACCACGCGCTGTCGAGGAAGGTGTCGCTCACATCGGTTTCACGACGCGCTTCTCCACCGCACGTCGGACACTTGGTGACGTACCACTCCTCATGACGCGCGAGCGGGCTGATGCCCGAGTCGTCAGGACGGAAGTCGTCGATGTGCGGAAGCACGACCGGCAGCTGATCTTCCGGAACCGGCACGACGCCGCACTGCTCGCAGTAGAGAATCGGAATCGGCGGACCCCAGTAGCGCTGCCGCGAGATGCACCAGTCATGCAGGCGATAGTTCACCACCGCCCTGCCCGCGTAGTGCTGCGCGAGCTCGTTGATGATCGCCGACTTGCCGTCCTCGATGCTCAGGCCGTTGAACTTTCCGGAATGAATGAGGTGGCACCCCTCGGTCTCGACGAATGCCTCCGTTTTCACATCAAAGGGCGCCGCGCCCGCGACAACCTGAATGATCGGCAAGTCGAACTTGAGCGCGAACTCGTGATCGCGCGCGTCGTGGCCAGGTACTGCCATGATCGCACCAGTGCCGTACTCCATCAGCACATAGTCGGCGATCCAGATGGGAATGAGCTCGTGCGTCGCGGGATTCGTCGCAAAGGCGCCCGTGAAGACGCCCGTCTTCTCCTTCGTTGACTTGCGCGTGACAAGATCCTGCTTGCCCGCCTGATCGACGTACGCATTCACTTCGCGACGTTGCTCATCCGTCGTGATGGAATGCACCAACGGATGCTCCGGCGACAACACGAGATACGTGGCGCCGAAAATCGTGTCGGGCCGCGTGGTGAACACGCGGATCTCGACCGTGGAGCTGGTGACTTCGCCCGAGCCCTCCGACACCATGGCGCTGCCGGCGAATTCCATCATGTCCTGCACGACGAACGTGATCTCCGCGCCCTCGGACTTGCCGATCCAGTTCCGCTGCGCCGTCTTGGTGCTCTCGCTCCAATCGAGATGATCGAGGTTCTTGAGCAGCCGCTCGGCGTAATCGGTGATTCGGAAGAACCACTGCTCCAGGAAGCGCTGCTCCACCATCGTACCGCAACGTTCGCACGCGCCGGCAATGACCTGCTCGTTCGCAAGCACAGTCTTGTCGAACGGACACCAGTTGACCGCTGCCTTTTTCTTGTAGGCCAGTCCCGCCTTGTAAAGCTGGAGAAAGACCCACTGCGTCCACTTGTAATACTTGGGATCCGTGGTCGAGAGCTCGTGGCTCCAATCGATCATCAATCCCGTCTTGAGCACCTGTCGACGGAAGTTGTCAATGTTCTTTGGAATCAGCTCGCCCGGATGCACGCCGATCTTGATGGCGTAGTTCTCCGAGTGAATGCCGAATGCGTCGTAACCGAACGGTTCAAAGACGCTGTGCCCCAATAGCCGCTGGAATCGTCCATGAATGTCACAGCCCGTGAACGCGAAGAGATTGCCAACGTGCAATCCTTCCGCACTCGGGTACGGAAACATCATGAGGGAGTAGTACGGACGCTTCGCGTTTGCGATATCTGGCGAGTTGGCCTTGCGTTCATGCCAACGTGCTTGCCATTTGCGTTCGACGACGGCTGGCTCGTATCCGGTCGACGGCTCGCCGACGGGGGTGGGCGTAACGGAATCGGTCATTGTGAAAATTTAGCCTATCCATTGGCGTGGCGCTCTTGTCTTTCTCAGCTCCAATCCAGGGTCGCGCCGCTGCCTCGCTCCAGCGCCGATTCATTGTCGCCGCCGGAATCGCCGGCGCGTTGGTGATTGTCGCCCTCGCTGGTGGCGCGACAGCACTTCTGGAACGCAATGCACACCAGGAGGGCGACATTCGTGTCGCCGACGCGGCGAATCGGGCCGAAATCGTCGTTCGCGGCGAGCTCGCCGCCCGCAGCCGCGATGCGCGCTCCCTTGCCCTCAGCCCTGAACTCATCACCGCTGCGCGACTCGGCACGCAACGCTCGGCACAGCTCGGCCTCACGGACGTGGGCATCCCCGCGCTCGAGCAGCGCTTTTCCGCCGACCGATCGCTCCAAGTGGCTCCAGGTACGCAGCAATACCTGCGAAACCTGCTCCCCGAACTCGAAGCCGCCGAGATCTTCCTGACGGACGCGAATGGCTTCAACGCGGTCATTACCGAGCGGACGTCGGACTTCGTCCAGAGCGATGAAGGCTGGTGGCAATCCGCCTGGCGCGACGGCGTCACCTCCGCCGACGCGGCATTCGACTCGTCGGCACATCAGACGACGGTTTCCATCTCCGCGCTCGTGCGCGACAGCGCCACGAAGTTGGGTGTCGTCAAACTCGGCTTCACTGTTTCGCCGCTGATTCGGGCGCTTGCCACAGCCGGAGCCGGCGTGCGGATCGATGTGATCGATTCCGTCGACCGCGTGCTCCTCAGCTCCGATAGCGTAAACGTTGGCCAGAAACTGCACGGCACTTCCACATTGAGTGCCGAGGCGGGGGTCGTCACGCCTTTCATCACGGACAGCAGCGCAGAACGCGCGTCGGTGCAGCGCACCAATGCCGGTCGCTGGCGAGTGGTTGCGCATCTCGCGACGGAAGCGATCGACGCTCCGTTTCGTCCTGTTCGCATTGCGCTCATTGTCGGCACACTCGTTGTGCTCGCCGCGCTTGTGGTGATGCTCATGGCAATGAATCGTTTTCTTCAGCGACGTATCACTGCGCCGGCAACTGAACTTGCAGAAGTGGCCGAAGCCGTTGCGGCGGGCAACTTCTCCATTGGCGTGACGCAGACACTGTCCGACGACGAAATC
>JBBQHJ010000311.1:0-5910 GCA_038323865.1 Gemmatimonadales bacterium | reverse complement strand
CGCCCCGTGTTGGCACCCTCCCTGCCTGACTACTCGGCATGAGAAGCATTCATAGAACCACTCTCGCGCTCGCCAGCATCGCTGTTCTCGCAAACCCCGCGTCCGCGCAGAAAAGGCGCCGAGTGGCGGAGCCTGCGGAATTGCATGGTTCCAAGGAGAGCGTCGAGAAGATGTACGACTTCGCGACATCACACGGCCTGCCGTTCTATTTGACGCAGACCAACGTCGATAGCGCGATTGCCCGCGGGAAGCTCGTGGCGCTCACTGGCGACGCGACCTATGAGCTCACGCGCGGCGTCGGCTTCTCGTATTCAACGCGCGAAGCCAAGCAGTTCGTCCAGGCATTCGCGCCGCAGTATCTCGCCGCGTGTGGTGCGCCGCTCACAGTCACGAGCGCAGCACGACCCACGAACAAGCAGCCGCACAACGCGAATCCGCATTCGGTGCATCCTACCGGTATCGCCGTTGATCTCCGCCGGCCCTATGCCGGTCCGTGTCTCACGTGGGTACGTGGTGCGCTCGCGGAACTCGAGCGCCGCAGTGTGGTTGAAGCCACGGAAGAACATCACCCTGTGCATCTGCATATAGCTGTGCTCGTGCCACCCGGTGGCCGCGTGACACTGCCGAACCTCGCGGCCGGCATGGTTGCGCAACAGCCGCTTACGCCCGTGCAGTCGAACAATCAGGTTCTCTCCATCGGCGCAGTGTCGCTCTCGCAGAGAACGGCCGCACCTGCAGCATCGGCGCCGAAGACATACGTTGTGCGCCAAGGCGATACGCTCTGGGACATCGCCAACAAGACAGGCGTCTCAGTCGATGCTCTCAACAAAGCCAACAATCTCAAGAAAAGGGCGCTCAGGCCCGGCACCACGCTCGTGCTGCCATCGGCGAACGGTGGCTGACGGAACTCGGACGTTGCGCGCAGGATTCAATCCGCCGTGACGTCCATCCCCTTGTTCGAACCGCTCTCGCTTCGCTCGCTCACGCTGCGCAATCGCATCGTCGTGAGCCCCATGTGCCAGTACTCCAGCAACGACGGCCTCGCGAACGACTGGCATCTCGTGCACCTCGGCGGTCTTGCACGCGGCGGGTCATCCCTCGTGATCACCGAGGCTACTGCGGTCTCCCCTGAAGGTCGCATCTCGCCCTTCGATCTCGGCATCTGGAAAGACGAGCACGTCGAGATGCTCGCGCGCATCACCAAGTTCATAGCAGGCCAGGGCGCCATTTCCGGAATGCAGCTCGCACACGCGGGCCGCAAGGCGAGCGTCGACGCGCCATTTCATGGAGGTGGTGCGCTCACGCCAGAGCAAGGTGGCTGGACACCGCTCATTGCGCCGAGCGCCATTGCGTTCTCGCCAAAGTATCAGACCCCAGTCGCCATGACGCTCGGCGATATTGATCGCGTCGTCGGTGATTTCCAGTCAGCGGCAGTTCGTGCGCTTGCTGCGGGCATTCAGGTGGCTGAGTTGCACGGCGCGCATGGCTACCTGCTGCACGAGTTTCTTTCACCGCTCAGCAACACGCGCACCGACGAGTATGGCGGCAGCTTCGACAATCGTCTCCGTTTTGTGATGCGCTGCATCGACGTGGTACGCGACGTGTGGCCGGAAAATCTTCCGCTGTTGCTTCGCGTCTCAGCGACCGACTGGGCCGAAGGCGGCTGGGACATCGAGCAGTGCGTCGAGCTCGCACGCCGCGCAAAGGACCACGGCGTCGACCTGATCGATTGCTCGAGTGGTGGCAATGTATCCGGCGTGAAGATCCCGCTCGGTCCTGGCTATCAGGTGCCGTTTGCCGAGCGTGTGCGTCGCGAAGCTGGCGTCATGGCGGGTGCTGTTGGACTCATCACGCAATCGGGCCAGGCGAATGACGTCATTGCGAGCGGGCAGGCGGACGTCGTGGTGCTCGCGCGCGAGCTGCTGCGCGACCCTCATTTTCCACTGCGTGCCGCGCGAGAACTCGGCGTGGATATGAAATGGCCGGTGCAATACGAGCGGGCGAAGCTGTAGGTCGGCTTCTCCGTCTTCAGCAGGCCACTCTATCGGGCTGCTCTCAAAAAGAATGCACAGATCGTGAGGAACGAAACTGCGGAAACGGCGGATGACGGCAGAGCGCGTTTTTCGTCTTTAATCCGCACTTTCCAGAATATCGCAGTTCCGAATCTGTGCATTCTTTTGAGAGGCACAACTGATAGAGTGGCTCACTCGGCGAACGGATTCCCTACGTAGCGGCCGGCAAGATCTCACCAGCCTCAGGACCTTCCGCATGACGACCTCCGTCACGCACTTTTCAGAAGCGCATTCAGCTTTCGTCTCCGCTCCTGAGGTTTCTGCATGGCCGACAAGCCGTCCATCACCCGCCGCGATTTCGTGAAAGGCTCCGCTGGCACCGCCGCGGCCTTTGCACTTGGACCAATGATCGTTCCCCGCCACGTGCTTGGTCGAGGGTTCACCGCGCCGAGCGATACGCTCAACGTTGCGATGATCGGTATCGGTGGCATGGGCAAGGAGAACATGATCCAGCTCATCAACGCCGGCGCGAACATTGTTGCCATTGCCGACGCGGATTGGGCATACGTCGAGCGAGCGATGGCGGGAAAGTTCCGGCCGGAAAAAGGCCAGACCGATCTCACGCCGCAGCAGCTCAAGGTGAAAGAGTCGTTCGAGAAGGCGAAGCGATATACCGACTATCGCAAGATGCTCGATGAGCAGAAGGACATCGACGCCGTGTCGATCGCGACGCCCGATCACTTGCACGCCGTCATTGCATATGCCGCGATGAAGCATGGCAAGCATGTGTACGTGCAAAAGCCTCTCACGTACTCGGTGCAGGAGGCGCGCATTCTCGCGCACACCGCGCGCGACATGAAGGTGGTGTCGCAGATGGGAAATCAGGGGCACTCGATGGACGGCACACGCCGCATCGTGGAGCTGATCAACGCGAACGTGATCGGCCCGGTGCGCGAGGTGCACGTCTGGACCGATCGTCCGCAGCGCTATTGGGCGCAGGGAATTCCACGTCCGGTGTCGGCCATGCCGCCCGTGGCGCCGCCGACGCAGCCCGCTGCCGCGCCGAACCCGAACCCAGCGCCGCCGAGTTGGAATATTGGTACGGTGGACCGCGCGATTCGCACTGCCATGACGGCCAACCCGCAGGACATTCCGCCGGGACTCGAGTGGGATCTGTTCATCGGACCCGCGAAGATGGTTCCGTATCACCCGGTCTATCATCCGTTCAGCTGGCGCGGATGGGCCGACTTCGGCGTGAGTGCCATTGGCGACATGGGCGCGCACCTGATGGATCAGCCGTTCTGGGCGCTCGGCCTCAACTATCCCACGAGCATTGTTTCGTCGTCCACACCCTGGGGCGCGCCCGCGAGCAATCCGGGTTCGTATCCACTCGCGATGACGACGCGCTACGAGTTCGGCGCGCGCGGCTCGATGCCGCCGGTTGTCCTCACGTGGTACGACGGCGGGCTCATGCCGATGATCAACCGTGACTTCCCGCTGCCTGGCGGCGATGGCGGTGGTGGCATCTTCGTCGGCGAAACGGGGTACATCACGTATGAGACGTACGGCAACAACCCGAAGGTCTATCCCGAGGCGGCTGCAGCAAAGGCGATGTCGGTAGCGACCTCGACGCCGCGCATCGTTGGCTCGCACGAAGCGAACTGGATGAACGCCTGCATGGGCAAGGGACAGGCGAGCTCGCCATTCGACTATGCGGCCAAGCTGACGGAAACCATGCTGCTCGGCGTCGTGGCACTTCGCGCCGGCCAGTCGAATAGAATTCTTTATGACGGCGCGCAGATGCGCATCACCAACAACGCCGAAGCGAATCAGTGGCTGACACGGGAATATCGTGCTGGCTGGCAGCCCTGGAGCTCGAGCGAAGCAACCGCATCAATCTGAACATGTGCAGAAACATCAAGGTACTCGCCAACTTTGAACCGCCCGCCACTGATGATGAGGTGCGGGCATCGGCGCTTCAGTTCGTCCGCAAGTTGAGTGGGGCGTCCAAGCCGTCGAAGGCGAACGAAGACGCATTCAACGTCGCAGTCGAGGAAGTAACGGCTGCGGCGCGCCGGCTCGTTGATTCGTTGGAGCTGCACTCGCCGCCAAAGAATCGCGAGATAGAAGCACGAAAGGCCAAGGAGCGCTCGCTGAAACGCTTCGCGTAGTGGGCGCCGCAGCGCTGGTGACTCCGGGGTGACTCCCGAACGACGGTAGGTTCCTACAATTGCGTGCAATGCAACCGCTTGCCCGCGCTCCGGAAACTCAAGCACCATCCGACTCGCCGCCTTTCATGCGACGCGTCGGCCGCATTGTGGTCGAGCACCGCTGGTGGGTGGTGCTCGCGTGGGTGCTCCTCGCCGGTGCGCTCGCGCCGTTGGCTGCGCGGCTGGGCGGCGAGCTCGAGGTGTCCGCGAAAGTTGGAGGGAGTGAAGCCGCGGCTGTGGACAGCGTGCTTCTTCACGATTTCCACTCTCCGTTCGCGCACTATGCCATTCTCGTGGCGGCTGGCGTGCCGTCCCCAAACACGCGGCAGGGCGCAGCAATTCTCGACGGAATCATCAACCGCGTCGACACGGTGCAGGGCGTCAGCGCCACGCTTTCCTATCGCGACGCCAGCGACTCGGTCTTTCTTCCGCCGTCGCACGGCACGTTTCTGGTCGTCGGCCTCGCGCCGAAGAATGGTCGCATCGACGAACTCGTTCCTCGGCTCCGAGACGCAACCGCGGCCCTCGCATCGGAACTCGCAGCGTCGCATCCGGGTGCCACGCTCCGCTGGACAGGTGGTGCTCCGATCAACTTCGATATTCGCGTCGCGAGCGCGGCCCAGGGCCAAAAAGCCGAAGCAAGTGCACTGCCCGTGACACTCGTGCTGCTGGTGTTGGCGTTCGGTGCCGTCACGGCCGCCATACTTCCCGTCATCGGAGGCGCGCTGGTGGTCGTCATCGCGCTAGGGCTCGCGTCGATGATCAACCATGTCTGGCCACTTTCAATCGTATTGCAGAACATTGCCACGATGATCGGACTCGGCGTGGGCATCGACTATGCGCTGCTCTCCGTGGGCCGTTTCAGGGAAGGACTTCAGGCAGGACTTCTGCCACATGACGCCGCGCTCGAGACCATCGAGCACGCGGGCAAGACGATTGCCGTCTCAGGAATAGCGGTGTGTATCGGCTTCGTTGCGCTGTTGTTCGTGCCCTTGAATGAGATGCGATCGGTCGGTGTAGGTGGCGTTGCCGTGGTTGGCTGCTCGGTTCTGATGGCAATCACGCTCCTTCCGGCAATGCTCGCCATTCTTGGTCCGCTCGTTGATGTTGGACACATTCCAGGCGTGCGCAGAGGGTGTGGCAGTGGAGCGGTAGGCGTGTGGCGAACGTGGGGGCGATTTGTCATCGCACGTCCACTAACAGTGCTCTGTATTTCCGCCGTGCCGCTTCTCACGCTCGCATGGCAGGCGCGACGTCTCAATCCTGATCTGCCACGCGGCAACTGGTTACCGCGTGGTATCGAGGCAGGGCGAGGCATCGGAGACATGGTGCGCATGCATCGCGGTGGAATTCTCAATTCCGTTCGGGTACTGGTGCAGCTGCCGCCATCATCATCACTCGCCGACACCGCCGGTTGGAGCGCGGTTCGCAACGTCACGCTCGCCCTCGCCAAGGACCATCGCATCGCGCGCGTTGCGTCGGTCGCCACGCTGTTTCCTGTGCTCGCACCTCCGCCGGCACTCTTTCAAATGTCACCGCGCCAACAACAGACGCTGTTGTCCGCAGACTGGCGCGCAACCGTCATCGAGGCCACGCCCAAGGACTCGCTCGAGATCAATGACATCACGCAACTCGTGCGTGACCTTCGCGAACTGAATGCCGAGCAAATCACGGAGCTCAGAGGCGCC
>JBBQHJ010000310.1:0-5925 GCA_038323865.1 Gemmatimonadales bacterium | reverse complement strand
TACGACCGGATACTCGGGCGGAGCTACGCAGAGATTGCCGTCGAGTCGCGCGCGCAGTTGCGGTCGTTCGGATTCGAGTCGCCGCCATGGCGGCCTGTGCACAACACGCAGTGGCACCGCATCGCCACACGCGTCGACGAGTCGGCCGCGGCCAGCGGCGACGCTTCGATCTTCTCTGGCATCGACACGACCTTTGCTCGGCTCGAGAAGGGAAGTCCGATCGAGATATCGGGCCAGGTTGGATCGACGGCGACTGTATCGCGGCCGCGCGTCTACCAGATGCCGGTGGTGCTCGCGTACGCAGACTCGGCGCGCGCGCTGCTCGATCTTCAGAATCCATCCGCTGTTGTTCCCTACCTGAAGCAAGTGGCGGAGAAGGCGGCCGCAGCGCGATCGTTTCTCCGTGGATGTCGACACCCGGCGCGAGACGCCGCGATGTCGATGTCCTATCAGCCTTGCCAGACGGACAACCTCGATCTCGATGCCTCGCTCGACCTCATTCAGCGTCGGGCGGCGGATGCGTTGCTGCTCGCAGCAGGAGTCAGCGTCGAAGTCACGACCGATCGTGAGTTTCTTGCGAGCCCGGATACGGCGCTTGTGACGATCACTGTGCGCAATGATGGCAACGCGCAGGTGGAGGTGAACGATGCCACGGTGACTGGCAGCGTGCCGGTACGGATGACACAGACCATCAAGGTCCCGGCACACAGCAGCACACGCATGTATCGGCAGGTAGTGACGATGGCCTATGCGCATCCATACTGGATCTGGAAGCGCGAGAGGAATTTCTATCCGGCGGTCGTCACGGCGCTTGATGGTGTCGCACGTCCGACCACGTTCGAAGATCGGTTCAGCACCGCGTCTACCGGCGTCCCGGAGGGAATTCGTCGTCTCAGCGATGTGCTGGCAACAATCACGGTGGATCGCACGGCCGTCACGGCGAGTGTGGGCGAGGTGCTGTTCAGAACCGCTGAGCCGATGTTGGGTGTGCGTGATCGCGCGTTGAGCGGTGTGCCGAAGGTGACGCTCACTTTCGAGCGCGCGCTCGAATGGGCCCAAGCCGGCAAGACGACGCAGAAGCAGGTGCGCGTGATACTGCGATCGTATTCAGACAAACCGCAGACATTCACGCTGCACGCCAAGCCGGTGACAGGAAATGTTCCGAAGGAGAAGCCACCTGGATCAGTGAAGTTCGAGATTCCGCCAACCGCGATCACTCTCGCACCACACGAGGGACGCGAAGTGACTATCGCGGCGCGAGGAACCACGGACGTGCAGCGATACGACATGGGACTGTTCGCATTGGAGGGGAAGGACACGCTCGATGTCGGATTCCGAACCGCGCAGTACGGATATCTACCGCCGCTGCACATGTTCCGTGATGCGCAACTCAGCCTCCTCGCCGTGGAAATCAAGATTCCGCAGCGACTGAGTGTCGGCTACATCCGCGGTGCAGGTGACGACGCCGATGTAGGGCTCAAGCAGCTCGGCGTACCGGTATTCGTGATGAACAACGAAGGGCTGTTGCGCATGGACATCGACCAGCTGAGCACCGTCGTGCTCGGCCCCGATGCGCTGCGGGTTGACCCGGATCTGAGCACGCAGATGCCGAGGCTCATGGAGTTTGCTCGTAAGGGCGGGACGGTGGTGATCTTCAACAATGCCGCGTCCATCAGCAAGCCTGGTCTCATGCCGTTTCCGCTGAGTTTCGCACGTCCGTTTGTGGAGCAGGTGTCGCGCGAGGACGCGGAGGTGACAATGATCGATCCCAAGTCACGAGTGCTCACCTGGCCGAATGAGATTCACGCGAATGACTTTGGAGAGTGGATCGATGCGCGCGCGCACGCTGTCCCGACGACAATCGATCCGCGCTATTCCACTGTGTTCGAAGTGCACGACCCGAAGCAGCCGGAAAATCGCAACAGCGTGCTCGTGGCAAGCGTGGGGAAGGGAAAGATCATCTATGCGTCGTTGACGCTGACGCAGCAGATCTCGAATGCGGTGCCGGGTGCGATGCGGCTATTCGTGAACCTGCTGAGTGCGGGGTTGCAGGTGGAAAAGTGAGCCCGCTCCGCTGTCAGCCCGTTCGCTAACGCTCACTGTCAGCCCGTTCGCGTTGCTCGCTAGCAGTAAAAGCTGACAGTGCCGAAGGCGCGGGCTGACAGCGTAGCGGGCTGACAGAGGCTCACTTTCCCTTCGACGTCCACTTCATGCCGGGCAACCACTCGCCGGCCGCTGAACACGCAATGACAAGTGCGAGACGACGCACGCGCGTTTCGGGCTTCTTGGCGCCCATGAGCCACCACTTCACCATGGTCTGGTACGACTGGCCCTGCTTGGTGAAGTAGGCCCACGCCTTCTTGTTCGCACGGAACTGTTTTTCCGAGTCGGCGTCGAACACCGCGAGATGACGGTTCTCGTACGAGTAGACGCCGGACTTGTCTTCCTTGCGACGTTCATGCGCGGCGTGTCCGGCTGGAAGCACGCGCCCTTCTTCGGTCAGCACTTTCATGCGACGCATGTTGACCGCACTCCACGTACTCGCTGCCGTCCGCGGCGTGAAGCGGATCATGTAGCTCTCCTCGCCGAGTGACTTGCGAATGCCATCGATCCATCCGACGCAGAGCGCTTCGTCGACGGACTCGGGCCAGGTGATACTCTTCTTGTCCGTGCTGGTTTTCCAGAATCCCACCCAGAGCTCCGTCTTCTTGAGATGATTCGCGTGCAGCCATTTGCCGAAGGCGGCGGGCGTCGCAAAAAAACGAGGCGTTGTCATCGCGGATTGTGAACGCGATAGCGACGGCTCAGCGCGCCGCCATAGCTCTCCGGTTTGTCGAACATCTCGAACACCTCGCCGCCATTTGCTTCGATCACCTTTCGTGAACCCAGATTCGTGTCGTCGCACGTGAGCTCAACGAAGGGCATGTTGTGGTCCCACGCTTCCGGCAACATCAGTTGAAGCGCGCGCGTGCCGTAACCTCGGCGCTGCTTCCACGGCACGACTGAGAAGCCAATGTGGCCGAGGCAATAGGGTGGGAGATCGGTGGTGCCGGGCTGCCAGCGGAATCCAATGACGCCGCAGAACTCGCCGTCCCACAACCAACGATGATAGCCGGGAAGGCGAGGCACCTGCCGGCCATCGGGAAGCGTGATCAACTCGCGATTGCCGTCGCGATCGTCTTGTTCGGTGACAAAGGCCCCGGGATCTCGCTCAATGGCGTCGATCTCCTCCTGTGTTGCTTCAGGGCGGAGGTTGTCGGACGACCAGCCCTGCCGCAGTGCAGCGAGGTAGCCGTTGAGATGTTCAATGTCGGGGGCAATAAGTTGGAGCATTGCTGAGATCAGAGCGTTGATGAATGATATACCGACTCCGACAACGAAATTCCATGCGCCGTTACGCTCTCGCTGCAGTTCTCTTGGCATCCAATCTCGCTGCGCAAACTCCTGCGCGCGTCGATCGCGCCGAGCATCATGACTTCACCATCAAGGATTTCAAGACGGAAAGTGGCGTTACGCTGCCAAAGGCCGTGATCGTCTACGGAACATACGGCCACCTCAATGCGGCGCACGACAACGCGATCCTGCTGCCCTCGCACTACATGGCCACGCATCATGGCTACGAGTGGCTCATTGGACCGGGCAAGTCACTCGACACCGCGAAGTATTTCCTCGTTGCTACAGAGATGTTCGGAAACGGGCATTCATCGTCGCCAAGCAATACCGACGAACCGTTTCATGGACCGCGCTTTCCGGTCACGACCATTCGCGACAACGTCGCCGCATGTCGTCGCCTACTCGAAGAAGATCTCGGTGTTCATCATCTCCGCGCTGTGATCGGATTTTCGATGGGGGCGCAGCAGGCATTCCAGTGGGCCGTGAGTGCGCCGGGATTTGTCGATCGCATCGTGGCCACGGCGGGAACGGCGAAGACGTACGGGCACGGAATTCTTCGTCTCGAGACGCAGATCGCTGCGATCACGAATGATCCGGCGTTCAATGGCGGCGACTACACCACGCCACCAGTGAAGGGTGTACAGGAGTTCGGGTTCATCTGGTCGGCGTGGCTCTATGGCCAGGAGTGGTGGCGCCGTGAGCTCTGGCGCAATCCGGCGCGGCCGACGTTGACGCTCGAGCAGGTAATCAACAACTATCGCACGAACTTCTTTGGCGCCGGCACCGATGCAAACAATCTCATTCTCCAGGCGCACGCGTGGGAGCAGCATGACGTCGGCAAGACACCGGGCTTCGACGGCGACGTCGAAAAAGCATTGCGCTCAATCACGATTCCAGTGCTGTACATGCCGTCGGAAACTGATCTCTACTTTCCCGTCGGCGACGCACGGTACGAGTCACAGTTCATCAAGCGCGTGACGCTCACACCGATTCCGTCGCTCTTCGGACACCCTGCGGGCGCCGCCGCGGGGCCAGACGACGGAAAGTTTCTCAACGAGAAAATCGCAGCGTTCCTCGCGCAGTAACCAAGCAGTTCAGAGTCCCCTGACAGTTATTTGACCTACGTAGATTGACGCGAGGCGCGCTACGTACCAGCCTCACTGTATGCGCAGTCCCACCATCCGCCTCTGGCTCCTCAGCGCCGGGGCATTCTCCGCCATCGGTACGCTCTTCACCGTGCAAGCAAGCATGCGTGGAGTGCCCATGCCGTTCGCGAAATTGTGGGCCGCATCGCTCATCTCGTGGCTTCCCGTAGCGCTGCTCACGCCCATTCTCGTGCGCCTCGCCGAGCGATACCGCTTCGCGCAGGGAGATCTCCGCCAATCGCTCATCGCGCACGGCATTGGAGTGTCGGGATTCCTCGGCATCGGCGGCTTCATGATGGGCGCCTTCGAATGGGTGCTCCCGTGGGAACGCCAAGGCACCATGATTGCCGCCGCAACCGCCGCCGTAGGGCGATTCATTGGGCTCGATGTCCTCGTGTATTTAATGATTGTCGTGGCAGCGATGGCTTACGCCTACGCACGCGACGCCAATGAACAAACCGTCGCATCGGCCACCCTCCGCGGACAGCTCGCCGAGGCGCAACTCCATGCGCTCACCTCACAGTTGCAGCCGCATTTTCTCTTCAACACCCTGCACGCAATCTCAGCGCTGGTCACCGAAGATCCCCCCCGCGCGGAACGACTGGTGGCCCGGCTGAGTGAGTTACTCCGTGATTCGCTCAAGGGGGGCATGCAGCCGGAAACGTCCCTCGAACGCGAGTTTGCGCTCCTCGAGAAGTACGTCGAAGTCCAGGAGGCACGGTTCGGCCCACGCCTCCAAGTGACCTTTGCCGCCGACGCCGAGGTCCTCGATGCACAGGTGCCTCGTCTCATCCTTCAGCCGCTGGTCGAAAACGCGATCCGTCATGGCATTGCGCCGCGTCCTGGTCCGGGCACGGTAGAAGTGGCGGCGCGTCGAATGGGAGATGCACTTCGGTTGAGTGTTCGCGATGACGGTGTTGGAATCACGATTCCTACGCGCGATGGAATCGGCCTGCGCAATACGCGCGAGCGCCTCAGGCAACTCTATGGCAATCGCCACGAATTCACGCTCGAGAACCAGCCGCATGGTGGTGTCCTGTGCTCAGTAGATCTGCCTCTGCACCGGTAGCAACCGGCCGAACACGCGTCTTGATTGCCGACGACGAACCACTCGCTCGCCGACGTTTGCGCGTACTGATTGACCGGCATCCGGATTTCGAGATTGTCGCCGAGTGCGTCGACGGACTGGATGCGATGGCGAAGCTCCAGTCATCGATGCCGGACGTCGCGTTCATCGATGTGCAGATGCCAGGTTCCGATGGCGTGACGGTGGCGCGCTCGATCACCGGTGCGC
This sequence comes from Gemmatimonadales bacterium, assembly GCA_038323865.1. Classification (GTDB taxonomy): domain Bacteria; phylum Gemmatimonadota; class Gemmatimonadetes; order Gemmatimonadales; family Gemmatimonadaceae; genus AG11. The sequence goes on along the minus strand of JBBQHJ010000310.1, from coordinate 93 downwards.
ATTCGCCTGTGATTGTCTTTGTGACGGCATTCGAGGAGTACGCCATCGAGGCGTTTGGCGTGCGTGCCGTGGACTATGTGCTCAAGCCGTTCG
>JBBQHJ010000309.1:0-5934 GCA_038323865.1 Gemmatimonadales bacterium | reverse complement strand
CCCGAGGGTTTAACCCTCCTGAAGGGCCGGGGAAGACCACCCCGTCGATAGGCCGCCCGTGGACAAGCAGCAATGCTTTCCGAGCGCAGCGGTCCTAATCGCCCGTGCGGCTTGACTACTCCCAAGTAGTTCAACTGCAAGTTCAGAACTGCAATACAATTCGCGTTTCCACGAAACATCCTCTGTCCATTCACTTTCCATATATCGCTGGCGATTAGAGCGTAGGGGCCACACCCGTTCCCATCCCGAACACGGTCGTTAAGCCCTACAGCGCCGATGGTACTCCGATCGAGAGATCGCGGGAGAGTAGGCCATCGCCGGCACCCCTTGAACAGCCCCTGAGCGCTCCGCGCTCAGGGGCTGTTCTGCATCGTACCGCCAACGACCCGCGCGACCGCCCGCTAAACTGCCCCCCATGAGCCACAAACCCGTCGTCTGGACAACAACACCATTTGACCAATCCACCAAGCGCGAGGGGCAATCGCAGCAGTCGTCCTTGGAACGTCACTCCACACAATCCCCGAAGTGCACAGCCACCCTGCGGCACTCGCGCAGTGCACGCAACTCTTCTCGGTATCGCGCCGAGAATGCGACAAACTTCGCCGTCCTCGCTGTCGGCGACGTACAGTAGGCGCATGACGAACATCGCCTTTCTTGGCTTCGGTACTGTGGGACGGGCCTTGCACGAGTTGCTCGAGCAACGGAGAGAGGCACTGCGTACGCGTCATGGCGTGGAATTCACTGTGACCGGCATTGCATCCCGTTCTCGCGGATGGCTCGCCAACGGCATGCACACGCCGGACTTCCACTCGTGGCTAAATGCGAGCGCACCACACGTGCTGTTCGAAAGCATCGCGCTCAATCCCGAGACGGGAGAGCCCGCGCTCGATTACTCGCGCGCGGCACTCGAAAGAGGAACGCACGTCGTTTCCGCCAACAAAGGCCCCGTCGTGCATGGATATCGTGAGCTCTCCGCGCTCGCGGCGCGACGCGGATGCGAGTACCGCTTTGAGTCCGCAGTCATGGACGGCGCGCCGATATTCTCCCTTGTGGAGCGATGCATGCCGCTCGTTGATCTCACCGCCATTCGCGGCGTGTTCACGTCCACGGCAACCGTGGTAATTGAAGCCATCGAACAAGGCTCCACACTGGACGATGGAATCCGTCACGCGCAGGAACTCGGCATCGCCGAAGCAGATCCGAGTTATGACGTTGACGGTTGGGATTCCGCAGTGAAGCTCTGCGCCTTGGCAAATGTGCTCATGGGGTGCGATCTCCGCCCCAAAGATGTCGACCGCGTGGGCATCCGCGCGCTGGTCGCTGATAGCATTCGCGCGGCGTCGAGAAATGGCGCACCAATTCGACTTGTCGGTGAGGTCCAGCGCACTGCCAGTGGGGCATCAGCGCACGTTGCTCCACGCTCGTGTTCACCGAACGATCCGTTCGGGGTGGTACGAGGGGCGACTCTCGTGACACATTTCGAGGCAGATGTCTTCCCGGGTGGACTCACCGTCACATCGCGCGATCCGGACCCGCAAACCACCGCGTATGGAATGCTCTCAGATTTCATCTCGGTAACGAGGGCATAGCACGGTTCGCGTCTTGCTTGGATACGCACCATGAACGTCCCCACACGCGCCATGGCTGGAGCTGGTCTAACGGCCGCCGCACTGTACCTCGCCCACGAGCACAACGCAGAGCAAGCAGCCGAGCGCCTCGCCGCAGGAGCACTCGAAACGCTGCTCAATGCAATTGATGCAAATGATGAGGAAACCGGCGCACACGTGCGCCGGGTGGCGGCGTACGCGCTGGTTTTCGCCGACGCTGCCGACGTGAGCGAATCGGATCGCCGGCTTGTTGAGCAAGTCGCGCTGTTCCACGATATCGGAAAGATTCATCACGCCCTCTTCGATATTCTTCACGATGGCCGGGTGCTCACGCGAAACGAGCGCAAAGCCATAGCGACGCATCCACAACGTGGCGCGGAGGTGCTGGAGCCGCTTCGGGCCTTCTACCCGGATCTTCCGGACGGCGTACTCGCGCATCACGAGCGGTGGGATGGGCGAGGATACCCAGCGCAGCTGAAGGGACGCCGCATCCCGATTGCCGCGCGCATCGTGTCGATTGCCGATACCTTCGACGCCATCACATACCGCCGCCGGTATAGTGAGGGGCGATCCGCCGAGACAGCACTCGAGATCATTCTCGCGGGACGCGGAACACAGTTCGATCCGGAACTGGTCGATCTCTTCAGTTTTCCGGGAGTGTTTGAGCAAATACTCAAAACTGCACGCGAGGTATCACGCTGGAGCGCGGGCGATCAGCGCCGAATTGGCAGGGGGGAGGAAACCTCGATACCGGAAATCACATTCCGCTGGCGTCCTGCGCCAGGCGCAAAGCGCGCGCGGCGGCAGCCGGATCGGCCGAGCCAAACAACGCGCTGATCACCGCAATGCCGGCGGCGCCTGCCGCCATGACGTCGGCAACATTGTTGGCATCGATACCACCGATGGCAACTGCCGGACGAGCACACTGCCGCGCGAGAGCGCCAAAGCCTTGTGGTCCGAGCGCGCCTTCGACGTCGCCGCGACTGAAAACGGGCCCAATGCCAACGAAGTCGGCTTGCAGCGCGCGCTCGGCCTCGTGTTGGTTTCCAACGGAAACTCCAATCACAAATCCCGGTGGTACGACGCGCCGAACGGCGGCCGGCGCCAAGTCATCGACGCCGAGGTGCACGCCATCGGCGCCGACGGCGAGTGCGATGTCGAATCGTGCATTCACAATGAGCGGAACGCTGGGCATGAGGGCGCGAATCGCGTGCGCTGCGTCGCAGATGACCCGAGGCGTTTCTTCGGACAGCCGGAGATGCACCAGTGTTGCGCCGCCGTGCACAGCGGAGAACGCGCGAGCAGCGAGTCCTTCCACTCCGTCGCGCAACGAATCTGTGATTGCGATGAGCCGCAGCGAAGCCGGATTCCAGCGTTGCTGCGGCGACACTATTTCTTTTTCCTCGCCGTCGCCTTGGGCGTGGCTTCGGGAGCGGACCCGGGGCTGGGGAGCATGTTCGCCGGCGGGGCCTGAAGAGTGTCGCGACGTACCACCGCCACAGAATCCCACTCGCGTCGCGCGCGCTTCACTGCCGTCGAATGCTCCCTGAAACTCGACGTGAATTCGTGGTGTCCATCCGGATGTGCGACGAAATAGAGATACGGTACATTTGCCGGATTCACCGCCGCCGCCATCGCCGGCTTTCCCGGTGACGCGATAGGGCCGGGCGGCAAACCGGAGTACTTGTACGTGTTGTACGGCGAGTCGATTTCGAGGTCACGGTAGAACACGCGGGCTACGTGGTGACCAATCGCGTATTGCACCGTGGGGTCAGCCTGAAGACGCATGCCTTTCTTGAGGCGATTGAGATAGACCGCCGCAATGATGGGACGTTCTTCGGGCTTCCGTGCTTCTTTTTCGACAATTGCCGCCAACGCCATCGCATCGTTGCGCGACATGGCATGCGCCTGAAGCAATGAGTCCCACGCGGGCTGCCACACTTGCTGGAAGCGCGTGACCATCAACTTCACGGCTTCGCGAGACGTCGTTCCCTCCGGGAAGATGTACGTGTCCGGAAAGAGATATCCCTCAAGCGTTGCGGTTGGAATATCGAGCGCGTGGAGCAACGCTGTGTCGCGCACCGCGACTTGCACGGAGTCTTCGGGCACGTGCAGCACGCGAGCAAGCTGCGGCACGATCTGACTCAAGGCCCACCCTTCAGGAATCGTGATACTCGGCTCCACGTTTTTTCCGCCGCGGAGCACATCGAGCACTTCGCCCCAGCTAAGTCCCGATTTGATGACGTAGGTGCCAGCCCGGATGGAACGATCACGGCCGCGCGCCATGGCGTACACGCGGAACATGGTTGCGTTGCTGATGACGTGCGCCTTCTGGAGCGACTCTGCGGCAATGCGGAGGTTCGATCCGCGAGGAACGACGATGCGAACCTCAGTGGAGTTCGATGCGCTGCATGCGGCGATGGCAAACAGCAACAGTGCGCTGCTGAGCAGGCGGAGAACAGCAGATCCTGCGCTGCGCCCAGGATGACATCCAGTGCGCTCGGGATGACACGTCATTCGGCGGGAGTGACGAGGTCGAGGTTCTCGATGCGGAGCGCCTGCTGCAACAGAACCGTCGCGGCGAGTGCATCAACGTCTTCCTTGCGATCGCGCGCGGAGCCGCCCATTTCGCGGATGGCTCGCCGTGCTGCTGCCGTGGTGAAACGTTCATCGACCAGCGCCACGGGAAGCGATGTGCGCTTGGCCAGTTCCGCCGCCACAGCCCGACACTCCAGCGAGCGCGGCGTGTCGTCGCCGTTCCCGTCGAGCGGCAGTCCCATCACAACGCCTTGCGCTTCGAGGGCCCCGGCGCGGCGCACGAGCTCTGCGACAGGCGGACGCTTACCAATGCGACGCACGATGGCGCCGGCTGGTGAGGCGATGATGCCCATGGGATCGCTGATGGCGAGTCCAATGCGGCGCTCGCCCCAATCGATGGCCATCCAGCGTCCGCGCACGTCAGCCTTCTTTCATCTGTACGAAGAACTCCTTGTTGTTCTTCGAGCGCGACATCTGCTTGAGCAGGAAGTCGATGGACTCGGCCTCGGGCATGTGTGCGAGGAACGTGCGAAGGAGCGTCACACGATTGAGCTCTTCCGGCGTGAACAACAACTCTTCCTTGCGCGTACCGGAGCGATTGATGTCGATGGCAGGATAGATGCGCTTTTCGGCGATTTCTCTCGCGAGCACGAGCTCCATGTTGCCAGTGCCCTTGAACTCCTCGAAGATCATCTCGTCGGCGCGCGAGCCCGTCTCGATCAGTGCGGTGGCGATGATGGTGAGTGAACCGCCGTCGGCAACATTGCGAGCTGCGCCGAAAAACTTCTTCGGCTTTTCCATCGCCTTTGCGTCGAGACCGCCGGACATGATCTTGCCACCGCTCGGAATGACCGAGTTGTGTGCGCGGCCGAGACGCGTGATGGAATCCAGCAGGATCACGACGTCCTTGCCGGATTCGACCAGCCGCTTGGCCTTTTCGATCACCATGTCGGCAACCTGCACATGCCGCGTGGCTTCCTCGTCGAAGGTGGAGCTGATCACCTCACCCTTCACATGCTTTTGCATGTCGGTGACTTCTTCCGGACGTTCATCGATGAGCAATACGATGAGCGTGACTTCCGGATAATTCTCGGCGATGGCATTCGCGATTTTCTGGAGGAGAATCGTCTTGCCGGCGCGTGGCGGCGCGACGATGAGACCGCGCTGCCCCTTTCCGATGGGCGCGATGAGATCCAGCACGCGCATGCTCAGGTCATTCGATGCCGTCTCGAGCCGGAGACGGCCATCGGGATAGACCACGCGGAGACTCTCGAAATCGATGCGTTGCTTTGCTGCTTCCGGCTCGCCGCCGTTCACGCGCTCGACTTTCAGCAGGGCGAGGTAGCGCTCCCACTCCTTGGGCGGACGGACCTGCCCACTCACCGTGTCACCCGTCTTCAGTTCGAACCGCTTGATCTGTGAGGGCGAGACGTAGATGTCGTCGGGGCTGTAGAGATAGTTCCAATCCTGGCTCCGGAGAAATCCGTACCCTTCCGGGAGTACCTCCAGCACACCTTCGCCCACGAGCGGTTCACCTCCGGCGTCGATGAGCGACTGTTCGATGCGAAACATGAGCGCCTGGCGCTCGAGTGCTTCGAACGATGAGAGCTCGAGAGAGCTTGCAAGATCGTGCAGCTCCGGAATGGATTTCCGTTTGAGCTCGGCGATGTTCACTTGAGCGAAGTGAGCGGAGAGGAGTTGCGCCGATCAGCGTACACGCACTGCGCGATTAGCGGAGCGATCGACGACTTGCAGCGGGAGCCGGCCCCCAATGGGCGGCGGCGGTGGG
>JBBQHJ010000308.1:0-5957 GCA_038323865.1 Gemmatimonadales bacterium | reverse complement strand
TGGGCCGTTAAGGGCACTGTCGTCCAGCGACCGCAGGTGACGAAGCACCTGAATCGCGTCGCGCAGATAGGCGATGTACAGGCGCTCGAACGGCGACGGAATCGTCGTGCGCGGATTGGCGGCGTCGCGCGGATTGAGCAGCTTTTGGCTCGAAGCGAACAAGCCGACGAAACCGTCTGCGCGCAGCTGTTCGACCACGTCGCGATGACCGTCAAGGACGATTTTGCGCGCACGTGCGTGGAAGTGAAGCGCGCGAAGCAACATCGTCTTGCCGCATCCCCGCATGCCCGTGATCACTTGCGGTCCGCGTCCGGTGGTTCGCGAGAACCACCGTCCTTCGGGATCCAACCAGAGTTCAGGGACGTGCCAAGACTCGAGGACCTGTGCATTCTGCGCGTCCCCTATTCGGCGCAGCGTCAACGGCTTGTGCCACGGCTCGTCGACCGTCCGCATCGCTCCGGCAAGTGCAGCGCGCGCGTCGTCCTGTGACATCAAGCGTTGCGCGCCAGCGGCTGGTGTGAGATGTTCCGCCAGCCCACGCAGTGTTTCCCCGATGCGAAAGTCGGTGTCCGTCCGCGTCCGAGACAATGTTCTCAACGCGTCAGCAAGGCGTGCCAGATGTCTGGCCACCTGATGCTGGTCGTTGATGCGCTCTCCTCCTCCACTCCGGCTCTCCTCGCTCATCGAGCCGAGGTCGATGGCGACGGCGAGGATCATGGGATCGAAGACGTCAGCCGAGCGCTTCTCTGCCGGCGCCAGCCGACGCACGATGACGTTTTCGGCGTGCAGGTCATTGTGGAAACGGCGGCGCGCTACGAGCGAGCCCATGATGTCGAACAGGTCGGCGGCGATCTGCGCGGCCATCCGGGCCGTCAGGCCTTCCACCGCTGGGTTCGCGAGCACTTGCTCGAGGGTCGGACCTGGCAGGTTGGCGAGTACCGCCACGTGGCACTCCAGCGCCCCCTCGCCGAATTCCACGTTCGCGTCGAACTGGTCGGTGATGTCCGCGATGAACGGGTTGTTCTCGGCGACTTCGCTGTGCGCGTAGCACTCGTCGTCCCAGCTCTTGCCATGCGTCTGATACGTCGCTGTTGGAATCACCTTCAGTACGACGGTGCGGCGGAGCGACGTCTGCTCCGCACGGTAGGTCGCACCGTAAAAGCCGCGCGCTACCGCCGCGGTGACGCGGTACTTCGCGATCACGGCTGGCGGATTCCGAAGGGGAGAGTCGTAGGTTCTCCCGCAGGTCGGACAGGGGTCACCCAGTTCGCGCTCGGAGTAGTCCTTCCCCGGGCACCAAAAGCAGCCGAGACTACGCACGGACAACCTCCATAGGTATGGCTCCTCCGAGCTCACCGAGCGCTCGCCCTTGCATCACGAACGCACTAGTCACGGCCACGACGACCTCGTGGTCGTCCGGCAGGTGTCGGAGCTCACCCAATACTTCGCCGAGCTGTACCCTGCCGCGACCTCGACGCACGAAGAGGCCCGCCGGGTCGGGAAAAGTCTCGTACGACCACGATTGCGACAACTCACCCACGGCACCCCGACGTTGCGCAGCGACCAGCGCCTCCCGAAGCGCCGCGACATCAAGCAGCACCTCGCCGTCTGCTTTCGCCTTGATCGTTGACCGGTAAGCGACGCCCGTCTCCTGCACGCGCTGCACGAATGCTTCGGGCGTCGCGCCCTGCGCTTCGAGGTGCGCATTGAAAAGCTCCGCCCGTCCGCTCGTTCTATGCCCGGAATCCATGCCAGCGTGCCCGGCCAGAACGGCGCACATCGCCACACACCGCTCGTCGTGCAGGCGCAGGTTCCCGGTCGCTTGCTCGGTCAGGACGTCTTGCAACGCCACAAGCGCCTCACCGCGACCGATCCACGGCTGCTCGGGCCCGGAGCCGGCAAACAGGAACGCAGTCGCGTCGATACCCACCAACCGCGCCGCTTCGCAGAAGAGCACTGCGTTCTCGCGGGCCTCCTCGAGCGTTGCACCGAAGTTCCCGTGCGACCCCACTCGGACGTCGAGTCCGACGAACTGAACACCGACCGCGATCTTCTTGGCCAAGAGGCTTGCCGCTGCGAGTGCAGGTATGGCCACGGCATCGTGTTCGCGACGGTATGCGAACAGCGAGGCGTCCTCCGGCGCAAACTGTTCATCTGCAAGGAAGTGGGCGTACCCGCACGTCTGGACCACATGCCGCACTTCGTCCGGAGAGAGGCGGACGCGATAACCCGGAATCGTCCCAAGTGCGTCGATCCCACCGGCCGGGCGCCCGGGTACGCCGAGCTTGACTACACGGAGGCCGGCACACCGAAGTTCGAGCGGGGCGAGGAGCGTGGACAGCGATCCTGGTCCCCCGGTGGAGGCCAGATCGGCGACCGGAGTGCCGCCGGACCAAGCGATTTGCTCCCCGCTGCCAGCGAGGCGCGTGGCGAGCGCCGCCACGTCCGGCGCTGCCATCGAGCCCGAACGGGCATGGGAAATGAGTCGGTCGAAGTCGAGTACGCTGCGCGTGGGCAAGTTCGAATCTGCTGCAAGGTGAGGCTGACGCCGGCAAGTGGCCAGACGGGTTGTCCGCCCTAGTTACAATAGGCGGTGTCGCCTCCGCAGACACGGTCACCAGATGGGCCCGACCTGTCGGCGTGCCCATAGACTGCCGAGTCGAAATCGTGTCCTCGGTGCGCTGCGCATTCGAGATTTCCTGGCGAAGCTACTGGGCGAGCGTCAATCAGATCGCATCACGCTCGAGCTCGGTAGCGGGCAAAGCTGAGATTGCCAAAAGCTACTGGGCAAAGCTTGAACGGGGCGAGGTGAACAACCCGGGAATCATGACTCTGTCCAATGTCGCCGAAGCGCTCGGGACTACCATGCGGCATCTATTGGCAGAAACCACCAGTTCGCATAAACGGCCGCGCTGGTCGGCTGTCATCAACCCAGCCGAGATTGAACACCTGCGAGCGTCCATGCCGAAAGCGTTCTCAGATTGCCTTGCAACGATAGAAGCAGCCGAAGGCCACGTCTCCGCCGACGTCATCCGGTCACTAGCCTTCGTACAAGTCGGCGGAAAGCGACCGGCATCAGCCTCTGATTGGCTGTTTCTGTATGAAGCGATGAAGCGAAGTGTCAGTGTCGCTGTACGGAAACGGGTTGAGCCCGTATATCAGGCGGAAGCCCGGGAGGAGTAGATGACGGGTGTACGCTGCGTTCCCTGATACCGCCGCCGCCCTCGGTTTGAGCGGTAGTCGCCATGGCGTGCCGGCGCCCCAATGCCACGACATAGGAATTTGTCCGCTTTTCCGTCGAGGCACCGTCACACGAAGGGAAGAACCTGAAACCATCCGGGTCATTGGCAATGGGAGGATAAACTCGCGACCTCCTTTCGCCTGCCGGTACGTCTTCAGGAGCATCCACAACATCGTGGCGCAGGTCGACGGGAAGTGATATGGGATCGTCTGCGCACCGCTGAACACCTATGGGTTGACTGGTGGACTCGTCCGGAAATGGAAAGTCGGTTGCAAGCTCATCCCGATCTGCTAAGCAGTTCGTTCATATTGTTCGTGCCTATGTGGCTGAACCGGACGCACACGACCGCTGATGCCGTAAGGCCAGAGGTCCGTCGGCGACGCCTAAGCCCGATGGTTTGCGGAACAAGAGGGCTGCCGCGGAGGGACTCACGCACCTTTTGCTCATCGAAGTCTGCGTGCCTCAGTTCGGTACGAGGGCCACTAACACGCTGCGGCAGCCGCGCCTGTCCCTCAAAGGCAAGTGCGTCGTGCAATAGTCATCACCAATAGCAGCTCATCGCGTTGCTCGCCCCGCGCAAATAGCACTTTGCAGGGGACGATTGCGCCATGCTCGCAGGGTGTCGTAATCTCGAGATATCGGCGACGACAACCCGCCGAAATGCTTTGGATGCAGGCTGGGTGAGCCGTTCGCGTAAATACTGATGCGACAACGTCTTATTCACTTGCAATCTCCTGAGACGTCGCTTTTGGTAACGTAAACTCGGCACTCTGTTCGGTCATGCTGAGCTTACAGTACCAAAATGGTTGAACTTGGCGGTTGGTAACAGCGAGAAAACAAAGCGGAACAGCTGAGACACCCCCCCTAAAACAAAAACGGGGTGATCCAGCCCACCCCTCCCGGGGGATTTCGCCCGCCAAAACAAAGGCCGGCACGCTCACTCCCTGTCACCCTCTCGCACCCGACCATGCCCAACCTCACCGAGTCCATCGCGCTGTTCCATGCCCATGCACGGACGGGGCGCGTACCCGATCTCAAGAGCCCCGGCACCTTCCGTTCGGTCAAGAAATCCGAGGCCGGCGCCATCGTGTCCGTCATCGTGCACGGCATCTCCCACGCGCTGGGTGTGCCCCTCCACTCGGAGGTCGAGGTTACCGACGAACTGCTCAACGCCCTCCCAGGTATGGCGCGTCGCCGCGCCGAGGCCGATCAGTTGGGGCGCCCGGGTGAGCACCACCGCGCCGGTCGCGTGTTCGCCGCCACCCTGCTGCATGCCCGCAAGGCCGACACGCGCCGCCCGGTTGGCTCGCCAGCGCTCGTACCCGTATCGGCGGAGGACTGCCCGACGGGTTACCGCGCGATGTACGACCGTCTCGATGCGTACGTGACCGACAACCGGAAGTGGCGCTCGATGCGCGGGGCGTTCCGGGATTTTTCTACCTTGGCAACGGAGAACGGCGCCGACGCCCCGAGCCTGCCCTACCCGGACCGCGCCTTGTTCGACAAATGGGCCGACGCCGTGAAGATGACGACCAAGCGACGGAACACCCTGCTGTCCGGCTGGCGGAAGGCGTGCACGGTTGCAGGCCGAGGCGACCTCCCTACGCTCCACGCACCAAAAAAGGAATCCAGCCACGGCCTCAACGGTCTCGACGTGCTACCTGCCGACCTACGCGGGCTGCCGTTCGAGAAGCAGTTGGAGAGCATCGCGCCGGAGCTCGGGATCATGTACCTCGACTATCGGACGAAAATTGATGCGGCGCCCGAGACCACGAAGAAGATCGAATCCTCGCTGTCGTGGGTGTTAGCCGAACTGCTGCGCGACGGGCGCTCACTCGAATCGCTGCAGAAGTTCGACCCCATCCAACTATTCGAATCGCTCTCCGAAATAAAGCGCGACCTCACCCGCGTGGAGATACTGCGCCAGGAAAAGATGGGAATCGAGGTTACCACCGGGCAGAGTGTCTCTCTCATGCGCCACCTGCTCGACCGCGGCACGGCAAAGAGCTCGGGGCTGAGCGAGCACCTCATGCTGAAGGACGGCAAAATCGTCCCCAAGGCCGTTTGGTACACAAAGTCCCTCATGCAGGCGTACGGATGGATTGCGCGGCTCACCAAGCACTTCTACGCCGCCTCACTCGAGAAGTCGGATATCGGCCGGGCCCGTTGGCGCAAGGTCAGCGACGAGATCCAGTCCATCTACGATCACATGGACACGGCCAACGCCCATACCGGGGACATCGCCAACGCGCGCGACAAGGGCCGCCTACCGGCATCGTGGACCCAACTGGTATTCATCGGCCTCCCTGCTCTGCGCCGACGTGCGAAGCTCGCGCGCCAGGCGTACATGGACCACAAGCGAATGCGCGGCGATTCACGTTACAGCAAGAAGCTCTGGCTCCAGTACGAGGAGCGAATGATTGAGTACATCTGCTTCGCCATCCTTTTGGCGGACGCGATGCGGGTGGGAAACTACGCGGGCGGCGTTGCTGGCGCCGACGGACGGGCGAATTTTCAAATTGCCTACACTCGCGACGCCGACGGGAAGCCCAGTGGTATCGCCAGCGTCAATGTCGAGTGGCGCCGCAATGACATCCCGCTGCAGCGCTTGAAGGCCCGCATGAAGAGCGATGCGAAGAACCGCGCGCGCGCGAAGATGCTGGAGCCGGGCATCGTCGATTTCGATCTGCTGTTCAAGTTCATGAGCGAAGTCCGT
>JBBQHJ010000307.1:0-5960 GCA_038323865.1 Gemmatimonadales bacterium | reverse complement strand
TCGAATGCAAAGATGTTTGCCAATGTTGGTTTAGTGGTGTTCGCCGACTTCAATGTCTACAACAGAATGCACAGAAACTGCGGCAGACCTGCAGGACACACCGGAACCATCGTGAAGACCATAGCCGTTCCAAGTCTCCGGTCTGTCCTAGTTCCGTCCGCAGTGTCTGTGAATTCAGTTCCTCACTTTGTGCTCTCCAAGACGACAGCCATCCCCTGCCCCACGCCAATACACATCGTGGCGAGCGCATAGCGTTTACCGGTGCGCACCAGTTCATGCGATGCGGTGAGCAGCAAACGTGCACCACTCATCCCCAACGGATGACCAAGTGCAATCGCACCGCCGTTGGGATTCACACGCGGGTCGTCGTCATCAATGCCGAGCTGCCGTGTGCAGGCGAGTGATTGTGCGGCGAACGCTTCGTTCAGCTCGATGACATCCATGCGATCCAGCGTCAGGCCCGCCTTCGCCAGCACCATGCGCGTGGCAGGCACGGGACCAATGCCCATGATGCGCGGCTCTACGCCAGCAACGGCCGATGCAACGATGCGCGTCATCGGCTTCACACCGAGCTCCTTTACGCCGGCATCAGATGCAACGAGCAGTGCGGCAGCGCCATCGTTGAGACCGGACGAGTTGCCTGCGGTGACAGTTCCCTTGCCGTCGGTGCGGAACGCGCACTTGAGTTTCGCGAGCGTCATGAGCGTAGTCTGCGGCCGAATGAACTCGTCCGCCTCAACCGTGATGACGTTGGCATCCTTCGGAGTAATCATCGGCGCGATCTCCACAGCGAAGCGCCCGGCCTCGCGCGCCTTGGCGGCTTTCATCTGCGACCGCATCGCGAACTTGTCCTGATCCTCGCGACTGATACCGAACTGCTCCGCGACATTTTCCGCGGTCTGTCCCATGGAGTCGACGCCGTACTTGTCGCGCAATGTGGGATTGATGAAACGCCAGCCGAGCGTGGTGTCGAAGAGCTCCATGTCGCGTCCAAATGGCTTGCTCGCCTTGGACATCACGTACGGCGCACGCGTCATGCTCTCCACGCCGCCAGCAATGAAGAAGTCGCCATCTCCGAGCTTGGCTGCCCGTGACGCGTGCGCAACCGCACTCATGCCGGATGCGCACAGGCGATTGACCGTCTCGCCAGGCACCGTGGCGGGAAGCCCCGCGAGAAGGAGCGCCATGCGCGTGACGTTGCGATTGTCCTCGCCCGCCTGATTTGCGCAGCCGAGCACGACGTCGGTGATACGCTGCGGATCGAGCTTCGCATGTCGCGCGACGAGTGCCGCGATCACGTGCGCGGCCATGTCGTCTGGCCGCGTCCCGCTGAGTTGCCCGCCCAGATTGCCGATAGCGGTACGAACGCCGTCGACGATGTATGCCTCAGTCATGAAGTTGCGTCGGAGTGTTGCTGTTGTGTGCGATAGACGGTGCCGCGGAAGAGCGCCACGATGACGTTGTCGCGCCGGCGAACGGTCACGCGATAAAACGCATGACGATTCGACGCGCTTTCTTCCTGCGCGACGGCAATCAATTCATCACCCGCACGTACTGCGGCGGAATATGAGATGCTGGTGTCGAGGGCGACGGTGACGTCAGGTCCGCAGTTCGCCGCAAAGGCCATGGCGCTGTCGGCGAGCGAAAAGACAATTCCGCCGTGCGAGACACCAAAGCCATTGATCATGTCGTCACGCACCTTCATCTGCAGCGTGCAACGGCCCGGATTGAGCTCGACGAGATCGACGCCCAGCCATTTGCTGAATGCGTCGCGCTCGAGCATGCCGGAGATGTTCCGGCCCGCGCGTACTGAAAACTCGGTTGTCCCAGTCATGTCAGGAGAGGTTTGCCTTCACGAACTCGACGACGCAGCAGCGGACTTGGACGATAGCGATCGTCGCCATACTCTGCCTGTAACGACTCCAACCGACGCAGCACCGTTGCCGCGCCGATGTCGTCGCCCCACGCCAACAATCCCTTCGGATAGTTGACGCCCTTCAGCATTGATGTCTCGATGTCAGCCGCAGTGGCGACCCCCATGTGGACGGCCTCAACCGCTTCATTCACGAGCATGGCGAGCGTGCGATCGACAATGGAGCGGCCGAGCGCTTCGTCGCGATTCGGTTCAGGCTTTGTAGCGCCTTCGCGATAGTCGTAGTAGCCGCGCTGGCGCTTTCTCCCAAACAACCCGGCCTCGACGAGACGTCGCTGCGTCAACGCTGGCCGATAGCGCGCATCGTAGTAGAAGGCCTCGAACACGCTCGTGGTGACGGCGTAGTTCACATCATTGCCAATGAAGTCCATCAACTCGAACGGCCCCATGCGGAATTTGCCGAGGTCGCGCATGGCCCAGTCGATGGTGGCGATGTCGGCGATTCCCTCTTCGAGCTGCCGCAGCGACTCACCGTAAAAGGGGCGAGCGATGCGATTGACGATGAAGCCGGGTGTGTCGCTCGCAATCACAACGGTCTTCTTCCACGACGCGACGAGTTGTTTCGCCTGCTCAGTGAACGACGGCGCCGTCGTGATTGCGGGCACAATCTCCACCAGCGGCATCAGCGGCGCGGGATTGAAGAAGTGAATCCCCACTACGCGCTCGGCGCTCGACGTGCCACCACCGATGGCAGCAACCGACAACGACGAGGTATTTGTGGCAAGGATGCAGTTGGATGCGACCACCTTCTCCAGCGCGGAGAAGAGTTCTCGCTTGACGTTGATGTCTTCGAGGATTGCCTCGATCACGAGACCGCACTCCGCGTATGCGCCGTAGCCTTGGCTGAGTGTTCCCGCATCAGTAATACGCTCGAGAATGTCGTCGGCCTGCGCTTGGCTCGATCGTCCTTTTTCGACGTCGCGTGCGAGCGACTTCGCGATGGTGGTGCGCGCACGAGCGACGGCGCCATCATCAACGTCACCAAGTACAACACGGTGTCCTGCGGCTGCTGCGACCTGCGCGATGCCGCTTCCCATGGCTCCGGCGCCAACAACGCCGACGACACGCGGACTCACGCCGGCGTTCATCGTCCCTGAAAGACTGGAGCGCGCTTTTCCATGAACGCCTTTACGCCCTCGGCGTAGTCCGCCGTCGCACCGGCCTCGCGCTGCAATTCTTCTTCAAGCGCGAGCTGCGCATCGAGATCATTCGAGAAGGCGGCATTGAATCCACGCTTGGCGAGGCCGAGGCCGCGCGTCGGCATCTCCGCGAGGCGCTTCGCGATTGCGAATGCCTTGTCGAACAACTGCTCGAGCGGAACGACTTCGTAGAGTAGTCCCCACTCGCGTGCGGTCTTCGCATCGAGCTTGTCGCACAACATTGTGAGTGCGGCGGCGCGCTGGAGTCCAACGATGCGCGGAAGGATGAACGTCCCACCGCTATCAGGAATGAGGCCAATCTTCGCGAACGACTGGATGAAGGTCGCGTTCTCCGAGGCGAGGGTGATGTCGCACGCAAAGGCGATGTTTGCTCCCGCTCCAGCCGCCACACCATTCACCGCGCAGACAACCGGCTTCTCCAGACGCCGGATTGACCGGATGATCGGGTTGTATTGGCGCTGGACAACGTCCCCGAGGTCCGGAAGCGCTTGGCCGTCTTTTGGAAGCACGGCGGCAAGGTCCTGACCGGCGCAGAAGGCACGTCCGGCGGCCGTGAGCAGGACGGCGCGAACCGCGGCATTGTCAGCGGCCGAATGCAGCGCCTCCATCAGCGCGTCGGCCATGGCCCCGTTGAAGCTGTTGAGAACGTCGGGGCGGTCGAGCGTGACGATCAGTACGCCGTCACGCAGGTCGGATTTGATCATTGGCTCGTTGAGCTGAGTTGACTGGAATATATCCGTCTGGCGACTGTTCCGACGCACCACCTCAGGCGAGATTTACGGCAATGTCCGCATCTACCGCATCATCAACCGCATCCAAGGCGCGCAAGGCGGGATCCAGCGCGCTCGGCGATTCCCGCTTCGATTGGCGGCGCATCGCCTATAACGTGCTGGTCTCGCGTGCGCTGGACGATCTCGAGGAAGCCACGAATCGCAACCGCGCGAACGTACCGAAGGAGCACCTGGTGCTCTATCAGTTCTCGGCGCGCGGCCACGATGTCGCGCAATCGATTCTCGGGTCGCAGCTCACGCACCGACACGACGGCGTGGGCGCGTACTATCGCTCGCGACCACTCCTGCTCGCTCTCGGCCTCTCGATCGAAGACGCACTCGGCAGTCCGCTTGGACGCGCAGGTGGGTTCAGCGACGGCCGCGATATTGGCGTCGTGTGCAACATGCCGGGATGGAAGGGCGTTACGGTGCTGCCGATGTCCGGCGACGTCGGCTCGCAATACACGCCCACGGCGGGATGGGCGCAGGCGGCGGCATATCGGCGCAGCGCGCTCGATGAAGCTGAATGGAATGGCGCGATCGGTGTGGCGCTGGGCGGCGAAGCGAGTGTCGCCACGAATGGCTTCTGGTCTGCGCTCACCATGGCGACCACACTCAAGCTCCCGATGTTGTTCTACATCGAGGACAACGGGCTGGGCATTTCGGTGAAGGGTGACATGCAGACGCCGGGCGGCAACATCGCGCGGAATCTTGCGTCGTTCGCGAATCTGTTCATCCGGGATGGTGATGGATGCGATCCGGCGGCGGCGGCAGCATTGATTGCCGAGTGCGTCGACCACGTGCGCGCGGCTAAGGGACCGGCGCTGGTTCGTCTCACGGTGCCGCGACTGAGCAGTCACTCAGGGCCGGACAATCAGAAAGGCTATCGCAGTGAAGAGGAGATTGCGGCTGATGCAGCGCGCGATCCCCTCGTGATGTTGCGTGCGCACTTGGTGCCGGCTGTGTTGAGCGACTCTGAGTGGGCGTCCATCCAGGCGGACGTTGCGCGCGATGTCGACGCAGGCCTTGTCGCAGCGCGTGCGCGTCCCGTGCCTGATGCCGCGAGCGTAAAGCGGTTCATCTACGCCGAGTCTCCGCGCGATGGTGACGTGGTTGCGTTTGGCGGAATGAGCGTGCACGATCGTGCCGCGCTCGGCGGAAGTGACACTGTTGCCGATGAGGGCGATATCGTGCGACTCGCGGAGGCCGTGCGTCGTACATTGGCGTCCGAGCTCAAGGCGAATCCCAAGCTCGTCGTGTTTGGTGAGGATGTTGGTCGCAAGGGTGGCGTGCACCTTGTGACCGAAGGATTGCAGAAGCGATTCGGCGGTGATCGCGTGTTCGATACGAGCCTTTCTGAAGAGGGCATTATCGGACGGGCTGTCGGCATCGCGATCAATGGCCTGGTGCCGGTTGCCGAGATACAGTTCAGGAAGTACGCGGATCCTGCGCACGAGCAGTTGAACAATTGCGGGACCATGCGGTGGCGCACAGCGAATCAGTTCTGCGCACCGATCATCGTGCGGATGCCTGGCGGCTTCGGCAAAGACGTTGGCGATCCGTGGCACTCACTGTCGGGCGAAGTGACGTGGGCGCACGCACTCGGATGGCAAGTGGCGTATCCGTCGAATGCTGCGGATGCGGTTGGCTTGTTGCGCGCGGCGATGCGCAGTCCGAACCCAACGATTTTCTTCGAGCATCGTTCGCTGCTGATGACGAGCGATGGCAGTGCGCGTTATCCGGGCGACGACTATGTGTTGCCAATGGGGCGCGCCGCGCGGTTGCGCGAGGGCAATGACATCACGGTGATCACATGGGGCGCCATGGTGCACCGCTGCACCGAGGCAGTTGAGCAACACAGCGGAGCGGTGGACCTGTTCGATCTCAGAACGATCATGCCGTGGGATCGTGAGGCCGTGCTCGAGTCTGTAAAGCGCACCGGCAAGTGTTTGATCGTGCACGAGGATACAACGACGGCGGGCTTTGGTGCCGAGATTGCGGCTGTACTCGCGCGTGAGGCAGTCTGGTTTCTTGATGCGCCGATCGAGCGATTGACCGTGGATGATGTGCCGATGCCGTATCATCCGGTGCTGCTCG
>JBBQHJ010000306.1:0-6002 GCA_038323865.1 Gemmatimonadales bacterium | reverse complement strand
GAGCGCTGCGAGCTCGCGCGCCTGCTGCAGGCGCGAGCGCGAATCGTCCAGGTTCGCCTGTGCGACTTCGATCTGTCCACTCACCCGTCCGCCGCTGAACAGCGAAAGCCCGATCGATCCGCCGATCGTCCAGTTCTGGCTGTACTGGCTGATCGTCGGCAGGAAATTCTGCGGAAAGAACAGCCGCTGGTAGTTCGTGTTGACGGAGAGCGACGGCAGGTAGTCCGCGCGCGCCACCTTGAGTTGGCCTTCCGACGCACGCACCGTCTCTTCGCTTTCGCGAACGGTTGCACGGTTGTCGGTGGAGGTGTCGGAGGCTGGACGTATGATGGTGCTGCTGTCGCCTGCGTTGCGTGCGATGACGGCGGTGACCGTTGCCGGATCGTCGATTGGCGTCGTCAGCTGGAGCGGGGTGTCGTATGGAAAGTTGAGCAACTGCTTCAGGCGCAGGTAGGCAACGTCGCGATCACCGCGGCGCTGAATGAGCACCGGCTTCTGGTTATCGCGCGTGACCGTTGCGCGCAGCAGGTCGAACTCGGCGACGTTGCCGACGCGGCGCGCGACGGTTGTCTGGCGCAGCAGCTCTTCGGTTTGTGCGAGCGATGTGTCGGCAATCGTGACCAGGCGATCAGCGAGCACCGCGTCGAAGTAGGCCTGCGTGACATCCAGTGCGAGCTGTGCGCGCTGTGCGGTGACTTCGATTTCCGCTGCGCGTTCGCCCGCCTTGGCCGACTCCGTTTGTCCGCTCACGCGGCCGCCGGTGAACACATTCTGCTGGACGCTGAGTCCGAGCGTGTATGCGTTCCGTGCGCCGAACCCGACCTTGCTGAAGTCGATGCCCTGTGCCGACGGACACGTCGACGCCTGCGCAATGATCGCGGCGCGCTCGGCGGCCGTGGCATTGGCGGGAATGGTCGGTGCGCAGACGGCTTTGGCGGACGTTGTCGTTGTCGACGACGAATCCGAGTTCCCCGCGAGTGCAGAGAACTGCGACTTCAGCGTGCGCGCGTACGTGAGGTTGGAGTTGACTTGCGGCAGGTATTGGCTGCGCGCCTGGCGGAGCGTTCCGCCGGCACGTGCGACGCCTGCTCGCGCGATCTGGAGTGCTTCGCTCTGCTGCGCGGCGAGGCGAATGGCCTCGTCGAGCGTGAGCTGCCTGGACTGTTGCGCGCCGACGGTCGGCGCCAGTGACAGGACCGCGAGTGTGAGGGCGAGTGCGCGCGTGCGCACACGAGTCCTCAGCACGACGGTCGAATCGGCATTCATTGCGGTGGGTGCTCGGGAAGAAATTGAAAACGTGAGAGAACGTGCGGTGCTGCGATGCTCAATACGGCGGCCTGCTGTGCTGCGATTCATGCCTTTTGGCGAATCTTGCGAACGGGCGCTGGTGCGGCGGCTTCGCTCGCACACCCGATCATTCGAAGAAAACTTTTTGCGTAGCGCCCCGGTGCTTCTTCGGTGGGCGGATACACGTCCGGTACAAAGCTCCGGGCGATGGCGTCCGAGAACACCGTTCCGACGAGGATGACGGCAGCGGCTTCGGTGTCGGTGTCGCGTGCTGCGGCACCGCGCGCCTTGAGCGCTTCGATGAAGTTGATGACGACATCATGGACGGTACGGCGTCCGCGGCAGGCGAATTCTTCCGCTTCGGGCCGCTCGTCCATCTCGCCCATGCTGTGAATGAGCAGCGGCCGGATGGAGCGAAGCTGTGCGAGGCTGGTGGCAATCCACTGGGTGACTTCATCCTCGAGATCTTCTGCATTGGCATCGAGTGAAGGCACAGGCGCTGCTGCCTTCTGCTGCATGAGCACTGCTTCGAGCAACGCGCTCTTCGATCCGAAAGTTCGGAAGAGGGTGACTTCGTTGACGCCAGCTTCGTTGGCGATGAGGCGCGTCGTCGCGCCACGGAAGCCATGCTTGGCGTAGACACGCGCGGCGGCTTCGAGAATACGTTCACGGGAAATCATGGGAGCGGAGTCTAGCCGGGCCAGACTAGAATGCAAGTACATACTTGCTTGCCAAATTCATTAACTCCCGAAAGTTTCCCGAATCTGGGGCATTTGCGCAAGCCCCGTTGCTTGAAAAGCGGGACTTGGTTGTTCGTTGGACGTGATTGCAGAGCCATCACAGCGAAAAGAGCAGAATAAATGCGAATCATTCGCCTTATCCGGGGCCACCGGTGTAATTGAGAGCAGATGCGATTCATCCTGGTAGTACTCGCGCTGCTTGCGGCCGCGAGCGCGCACGCTCAGCAGAACCCCGTCGTCCTGATCGTCCACGGACGCGGGCAGTTCGGACGCGATAGCGCTGAATTCCGGCGCGACGCATTTCACGCGCTCGAGGCGAGCCTCCACGACGCCGACGCCGATTTCAAACTCGCCGAGCGCGACGTGCGACTCGTCTGGTATGCCGACGTCCTCGACGCGCGCGCATCGGGTGTCGCAGTTCCGACATGCGGCGCCGACCAGATCAGTGACAGCCTCCGCGAACGCGAGTCGGTGCCGAGTGCACTGAGTCTCATGGCGATGTTCGCGGGCCCCCTGCTCGACGCCGCATCCACCGACGCAAAAGGTGACGACGCCAACAACTTGCGTGGATTCGCCGGCGATCTTCGCTACCTCGCCGATCTCGACACACGCTGCGCCGCGGAACGGCGCGTCGCCGACGCACTGCGTGACGCAAAGCGCGAAGGACGGCCCGTCATTCTCGTCTCGCACAGCCTTGGCGCGCTTGTGACGTGGGGCGAACTGTCGCACGCAGCGTCAGTTCGTGATACGACCATTGGTCCTATTTCCCAGTGGATCACACTTGGCTCGCCACTCGGCTCGGCGGAAATTCGTGAGCTTATCTTCGGTGACGTGAAGGAAAAGCTTCAGCGGCCGGCAGCAGTTCGTTCGTGGGTCAACATTGTCGGAACCGACGATCCGTTCGCTGTCCGGCTCGGTGGAGAAGGCGATTTACTCGCGGACGTGACTTCTGCCAAGGCACATAGTGACCCGCACCACATCCTCAGCTACCTCTATGACACCGCGACCGCACGTGCCGTGATCGCAGCGTGGCACAAATGAATTTGCGTCTCGAATTCCTTTGACAGAATGGTGCGAGCTACGCACCTTGCTGCCGTCTCGTGGAGTCCATGATATCTGATTCGTCTTCTCACGCCGCGATCAAGGGGAACGCGTATCTCGTTGCGCCCCGACGGCGGCGGCATCGCGGCTGGTTTCATCGTCGTCGCAGTTCAAAGCGCGGTCGTTTCGAGATCGCGCTGCTCGGCGGCGGCGGCATTGCGCTGCTCCTTGCCGGCGCACTTCCTGGCCTGACGTCCGGCACGGCGATGCTGATGCTGGCGCTCGCCGGACTCGCAATGACGGTTGTCGCGCGCATGGTTGGCATTGCACCGTCACTTGCTGCGGCGGTCTTTGCGCCGCTCGTCATCGCGCTCACCGATCCCATGTGGGCGCTCGGCGCCACGATCAACGACTTCACGCTCGCCGAACAGAGCGAAGCTGTGTTTGCTGTATTCGTCCTTGCGGCAATTCTCGGCTCAGTGCTCCGGCACTGGCATCTACGCGGCAGTCACCAGCCCGCGCCGCCCCTCTGGAGCGCTACACCGCAGCGACTGACGCCGCGCAGCGATCAGTCAGTGCACGACGAGCAATAGCACCAGTGCTTGTTGCGAGGACGTCACGACGTCTTCGAATTCCCCATTGAACCGCCGTCTGAATTCATCGACATGCCGCCCACCGCTGTCGTGATATCCGTGAGGCTGCCGAATGTCTTGAGCGTGGGAGCGGCGTACGGTTTTTTCTGCTGTGGCTGGTCGCTCATGGCACGCTGCGAAGGGGGAATCTGACTCCCGAATAGTAGCCATTCTCGAAGCGTGCGCTACTGAGCCTCCGAATGTGAGCGCAGCTGCGCGGTGGGCCCGCCTTACCATCTAGATCGGAAAACAGATGCTCGAGGCGACTCGCATCCTTCTCGGTTGTACCTGCTTGCCACTTCTTCTATCGGATGGGCGGAAGCTTGGGTCGGCGCACGCCGCGCCTGACAGCCCCCAGCACCGGCGCGTACTCCAGCGGTTCCCCCGACGCGGCATGGCGAAGCAGCAATCCTCCCCGGCTCATATCTCCCCGGCCCACGAACGCCGAGGGAAAGAGCAGTCGCTCGGCGAAGACGCTGATGAGCAGGTCGACATACTTGCCGGTCGCAATGCTGCCGAGAAGAACAACGGCCGCGTTCTCCGGGATTGAACGCGCGATTTCTGCGGCATCACGCTGGAGCGGCTCCAGGTATCGCGCATCCGGCCGAGCGAGATCGACGTCGCTGAAGGCGCGGAGGTCATCGGCGTGAACGAGCACGTCGGGCGCGAGCAATCCGCGATTGGTGGTGATGATGCGGATGTTCTTCCCACGCGCGTCTGGTGGCGTGAACGCGCGGGCGTAGGTGAGCTTGCCGCGAAAGTACAGTCCACTCATGAAGGCGAAGATGTCGCCGAGTGGTGCGCCGTGCTCTGAGCGGAACTGCGTGGCGAGGGGAAACGTGGCGCGTTCGCTCATCACGACCTTGGCGCGCGCACCGTCGCAGCGGGCGGGCGACAACAGAAAATGAATTTCCGGTGCGGACTGCAACCTTGACGCTCCTCCGTCGTAGTGTACGATGTACTTAAGCACATAGTTATTCGCGTTGCCATGCTCTGCATTCTCTACGTCATCGCACTCAGCACCACGCTGGGCCTCATTGGGCTGCTGGCAGAGCATGCGCTGCCAGCGAGCTGGCCGCGTCGCTGGATCTGGCTCATTTCCATTCTCGTGTCCATGTGCATTCCGCCGCTCTATCGCGTGAAGCACATGGCCGCCCTGCACGGCGCGGGCGTCATTCAGGCGAGCGCCTACGACGCGCTGCTCGGGAAAGGGCTGGTGGTGTCGATGTGGATTTCACTCGCACTCGCCGTGGCGCATGCGGTGCGAGTGTCGTACGTGATTCACCGTTCGCGACGCGGACCAGCCGTGGTTGATGGTGTCGAGAGCGTGATCACCGATTCCATTGGTCCAGCGACGGTTGGTGTGCTGCGCTCGCGCGTGGTGATTCCCCGGTGGGTGCTCGCTCTGCCAGCGGTGCAGCGTCGTTATGTGTTGCGGCATGAACAGGAGCACCGCACGTCGCGCGACACGGTGCTGCTCTTTTTCGCATCGCTCTGTGGCGTGCTGGCACCATGGAATCTTCCCATCTGGTGGCAGCTGCGCCGCCTGCGTCTCGCCGTCGAAATGGACTGTGACAGGCGCGTGGTCGCCGCACTGGGTAACGCGCAGGCCTATAGTGAGCTGTTGCTCAAGATTGCAGAAGCTGCCAATCGTGGCCCGCGGGGCTTGCAGCCGGCGCTGTTAGGCATAGGCATGCTGGAGCGTCGGCTCACGCAACTCGTGGCACCTTCGACGCGAACGGTTGCGACTCGTGTACTCGCATCGGCGGTCGCCATTGCGCTCGTGTATATCGTGGTGATGATTCCACACCCTGTCGCCGGACATTGATGAACGACCTGCACCTCACCCAGCGCGAACTCGACATCATGAGCGTGCTCTGGGAGCTCGGCGAAGCCACCGTCACGGAAGTGCGCGATCGCGTCGATCCCAATCTCGCGTACACGAGCATTTCCACGATGATTCGGACGCTCGAGTCAAAGGGCTACGTGAGCCACCGGCGCGGCGAGGGGAAGACACATGTCTACTTCCCCGCCATCGACGCCGAGACCGCCGGCGAATCACAGCTGAGCCGCGTGTTGGACAAGATCTACGGCGGATCGCCGATCAAGTTGCTAGCACACCTGGTTGAACAGCGGAAGCTGTCTTCGAAGGAGCTCGACCGGATGCGAGATCTCTTGAAGAAGCCGGTGAAAAAGAAGTGAGTACGAGCTTGCGCAGCGACTTCCGGAAGCGCACGCGCCAGAGCCAGTAGAGCATCACCACGAGCACGAGCAGAACGGGCGCAATGCGCACGGGGAGAAT
>JBBQHJ010000305.1:0-6058 GCA_038323865.1 Gemmatimonadales bacterium | reverse complement strand
TGCAATGCTGGCGAAGGCACTCGGTCTATGTTGCGTGCCGTGACCATCAGCAACTCAGGAATGGTTGCCGGCCCGTCAACGTCTCTCCGCGAGCGTTGGCGGGCCGTTTTGTTTTGCTTTTGTTAAGACCATCTGCTCCGCGAGCGAGGCACAGCGCCGCACGAACGGTGGAAGCTGCCCGCTCGGTAGACGGCGCGTGACTCTGCATATCGCCATCGGGTATCCCGCACATGACACATCGCCCTCGAGGCGAAACCACCTCACTACGGAGGAGCAGTTGAGAATACGAACCCTATTGATGGTCGCGTGTGCGCTGTTGTGCGCCAACGTGGCACGGGCGCAGAGTCGCAGCATCACCGGTCGCATCGTTAGCGAGGACGGCGGACCGCTGGCACAAGCATCGGTGACCATCGCCGGTACGACGATCGGCACGCACAGCGGTGACGATGGGCGCTTTGTCCTCAGGTCACCATCACCGTCCGCCGTGTTGCTGCGCGTGCGGCGCATCGGATACACGCCGCGATCAGTGCCCGTGGCCGCCACCGAAGCAGACATCTCCATTGCGCTGACCAAGGATGTGCTGCAACTCGACGCGCTCGTCGTTACAGGGACCGCAACCACGGTGTCGAGCCAGAATGCTGCGAATGCCGTCTCCGTCGTGTCTGGTGAGCAACTCACCAAGGTGGCCTCGGCGACGATCGACCATGCGCTCGCCGGCAAGGTTGCCGGGGCCGTCATCTCGCAGAATTCCGGCGCCCCCGGCGGCGGCACGCAGGTGCAATTGCGCGGGACGAGCACGATTCTCGGCGGCTACAGCCCGCTCTATGTGATCGACGGAGTCATCGCGAACAACTCTGCGATCGCCGGCGGGTTGAACGTGATTTCGGGCGCCGGCGGCGGCAATCTCTCCTCTGCGCAGGACCAATCGGTCAACCGCATTGCGGACCTGAACCCGAATGACGTGGAAGACATTCAGGTGCTCAAGGGCGCGTCGGCGGCGTCCATCTACGGGTCGAAGGGCACCAATGGCGTCATCATCATCACCACGAAGCAAGGCCGCGCGGGCCGCAACAACATCGATCTCATCCAGCGCGTCGGTCGCTCGTCGCTGTCCCATTCGCTCGGATCGCGATGCTTTGCGTCCGCGGCCGAATACGGTGACTGGGCCGCCAATATCCTCGGCGATAGCAAGACAGCCGCCGCCGCCGAATGGACGGCCGCTCCCATCAAGTGCCACGACTATGAAAATGAATTCTACTCCAACCAGCAGCTGGCATACGAGACGATCGGCTCCGTTCGCGGCGGAAACAGCTCGGGCACGTCGTTCTTCCTTTCCGGTCTCGCGAAGCATGACAACGGACTCGCCCCGAATGACTTCTACAGCAAGCAGGCCCTGCGACTAAACCTTGGCCAGAACCTCGGCAGTCGGCTATCGCTGCACGCCAACGGCGAGATGTTGCATTCACTCACGCAGCGTGGCATCAGCGGCAATGACAACAACGGCATCAGCCCGGGCGCCATCTTCTCGTCGACACCGTCCTTCATCGAATTGCGTCGCCAGGTCGACGGCACCTTTCCGATCAACAGTTCCGGACTGTTAGCGGGATCGAATCCGTTTCAGAATGCCGACATCATCAAGACCCCGGAGAATGTCTACCGCTTCATCGCGAGCGGATCCGCGAACCTCTCCATCTTCAGTTCCGATCGGCAGACACTGGATGCCACGCTCACCGGCGGCGTGGACAGCTACGCCGACAAGTCGCGCGTCATCTCGCCGGCATCCGGTTATACGGAGCAAGCGAGCTTCGGCTCGAACGCCGGGACGCTCTTCAACAGTGATGCGGCGGTGCTCAACGCGAACCTCAACGGATCGTTAGTGCATCGGCTCGCGCTGGCATCGACATCCGCTACGACGTCCGCCGGTTTCCGGCAGGAGCACAGGGAATCCTCCGTCACGCAGATCACCGGTCGCGGTGTGATCTTCCCGACCGTGCTGAATGTGGCGGGCGCCTCGCAATCCTATCCGCTCCAGCAGCAAGCGCTGGTCGCCGACCTCGCCTTCTTTGCGCAGGAAGAGCTGTCCACCCTCGGCGAACGCCTGTTGCTCACCGCCGCCGTCAATGCCGAGCGCTCGAGCAACAACGGCGATCAAGAGAAATACTATTTGTTCCCGAAGGCATCCGCGTCCTATCGCATGACGACACTTCCGTCATTCGTGAACGAATTCAAGGCGCGCGTGGCATATGGGAAGGCCGGTAACCAGCCGCCCAATCCCGCACCGCTGACGCCGGGCCGCAGCATTTTCCTCACCACCCTTCAATATGAAGGCATTACCGGGGTGCGCGCGTCGACCTTGAAGGGATCAACCACCATTCGCCCCGAAACGGCCACAGAGACGGAAGGTGGGTTCGATGCCACGCTCTGGAATTCACGCGTGCGTCTCGGCGCAACGCACTACCGCAAGCAGGTGGACAATCTGCTGCTGGCGACGGCGGTCGCCACGTCAACTGGTTTCGTCACGCAATACGTGAACGGCGGCCAGATCGTCTCGCACGGCACGGAGCTGCAACTCGAAGCAAGCCCGGTGCAGACGGCAAAGGTCACGTGGATTTCCGGAACAACATTCGCCAAGACCAAGGGCAAGGTGACGCAGCTCCCCGTTCCGGGCTTCAACCCCGGCGTCGGCTCGTTCTCCACATCGTTCGGCAATGCGTGGATTGAAGAGGGGCAATCGCCCACGGTCATCCAGTCATACGTTGGCTGCAGGCAGCTGAATGCGAGCGGTGTTTGCCCCGCCGCGAACAGGATCCTCGGCTTTGCCGGTGACGGGACGCCCGACTACACCATGGGCTTCACCAACGAGATCAGCGTCGGTCACGTCCGCCTATCCGGCCTCGTTGAATGGAGAAAGGGTGGAGATGTCGTAAACCTGACCGACAACTATTTCGACGCCGTCAACCTTGCCAAGGACACCCTGACGTCGCAGCAGCGCTATGTGTCATGGCGCGCAGGGAATCCCGTGTACGTGCAGAATGGCGGGTTCGTGAAGCTCCGCGAACTCACGGTCGCGTACGAGCTGCCGTCGGCCATGACGCGCACACTCTTCAACGGTCTGGTGCAGAGCGCGCGATTCGACGTGAGCGGTCGCAATCTGAAAACGTGGACGAAGTACGATGGATACGACCCCGAGGTCTCGAACTTCGGCAACCAGGCACTCGGTCGGTTTCAGGACGTGACACCGTATCCGCCTTCGCGGCAGATCCTCGTCTCCATCTCAACCACCTTCTAGGCAACTCATGAACCCATTTATGCGAATACTCCCGCTCGCGCTGATTGCGGGCATGGTGCTCGAAACCTCATGCGTCGAAAGTCCACTCGTCACCGCGGTCGATGCGCCGACCACGGAAGCACTGAACGGCGCGCTCACAAGTGCTGGCGTCAAAGCACTGACCATTGGCGTTCTCGCCGCGGACCGAGCGGCCGCGAATACCATTGCCACACTGACACTGCCCAACATCTATGCACGAAATATCTACCGCATCGATAGCAACGAACCGCGGTATGTCACGGAAACCCTCAGTGGCACGCCCGATCCCGCGTCATTCTCCGGCGCGGGCGGGTGGAGCCTCATGTTCACCGCGATTCGCGCCTCCAACTCCCTGATCGCCGCGCTTCCGGGCGCCATTCCGGCACAAGTCTCCGCTGGTGAACGCAACGTCACAGCCGGCCTGGTGCAGACCATGAAGGCGCTCGATTACTACCGAGTGCTCGAGCTGCGTGACACGATCGGCGTCGCCTACCAGTTGAATGACGAGAGCAGCCTCGGCGTCATCATGTGCAAGGCGAAAACGCTCGACTATGTCGCAGCACTGCTGGACAGCGGCAATACTTCGCTCGTCGCGTCAGCGGGCGCATCGCTGGGGTTCACACCCCCGGCCGGTTTTACGGCGTTCGGCCGCGACTACTCCAAGGCCAACAATCTGATCCTGATGAATCGGGGGCTGAAGGGGAAGATTGACCTCTACCGTGGGCTTCAGCATTCCACGCCGGTTGCCAGCGGATTCACGTCAGCAATCACCGAGCTCACTCAGGCGCTAGGCGGCGCAGCGCCCGGGGCCGTTCCAGCCAGCGCATTCAAGACGGGGGTCTACATGACCTTCGTTGCCGGCGGCACCGAGAACACGCCCAACGCGCTCTCTGATGCGCGCATCGGCGTCAATCCCAAGGCCGCTGCGGCACTGCAGTCCGGAGACACGCGCGCGTCGAAGATCATTTCCCGCGCGACGCTCTCCGGCAACGGATTGTCGACGACACTCAACTACGTCGGTTCGTCGACGTCCAACACCGGCAATCTCACGAACCCAATCGCGATCCTGCGAGACGAGGAGTTGGTGCTGTTGCGGGCGCAGGCGTATTTCGAAACAGGTCAGTTCGCCAACGGGGCCGCAGACTTGAACTCGGTGCGAACGAGCTACGGCCTCGCGCCCATCGCCGTGCCGTCGACCATCGCGGCAGCTCGCACGGCGCTCCTGTACGAGAAACGGTGGTCGCTCTTTATGGAAGGTCCACAGTATCTCGTTGACCTGCGAGCGTACGGGCAGCTCAGGGCAGGCGTGACACCCGCAGAGGTGGCAGGCGACCCATTCAACACCGCCATGCCCATCCCGAAGGCGGAAGCGGATGCGCGTGGCGGCACGACAAACCTTACGCCGAGCTGCTCGTGACCATGGCGTAAGCAGCATTGGCTTGCGGGGATCGCCGCTCCGGCCGTGATGCCGGAGCGGTGCCCAGCGCGGCGCGAGCTCTTAGGACGACGAGTCCATGTACTACGTCGTTGCGTGCTGGAGTGTGTTGATGTGATCGGCAGCACAGTCTCCTGAAGAAAATAGCAGGTCCGTGTCGAGCCTCACACGTACGGGGAACAACTGGACCGGATATCGCTTAACAAGACGTGACCGCGCGCTGCGACAGCGAAGGCGCGAGAACTCAACGTCTCTCGAGCGAAAACTTCATGAAGCGTCTTATTCCCGTCGCCCTCGCGACGGCACTGCTGTCTGGCTGTTCTTCGGACGTACACGACCCATCGTCCCCGCAAATCGGCCTCTCGCCCGTTCGCGCCAACTATCTCCGGGCACCCGATAGTACCGCGGTTCCGGACCAGTATATCGTCGTGCTCAAGACGCAAACGTCGGTGGACGTGATGGCCGGCGAGCAGGGCACACGCGTGCTGCATCGATATCACTCGGCGGTGCAGGGCATGTCGCTCAGACTGACACCCACAGAGCTCGATGCTATTCGGTCTGATGCGCGTGTCGCCTACGTCGAGCAGGACGCCATCGTGAAATCGAGTGCGACACAGACCAACGCGCCGTGGGGCCTCGATCGCATCGACCAGCGCGCGCTCCCACTCAATACGACATATACGTATGGCGCCGATGGCTCGGGCGTCACCGTCTACATGCTCGACTCGGGCATTCTCTTCAGTCACAACGAATTTGGCGGGCGCGCCATCGCCGGCATCGACGAAGTCACGCCGGGCGGCACCGCCGGTGACTGTGAAGGACACGGTACGAACACCTCAGGCATCGTGGGCGGCGCTACGTATGGTGTGGCCAAGAACGTGAAGCTGGTCTCCGTGCGTATCACCGACTGTGTTGGTCATGGCACCACGTCAGACGTTGTTGCCGGCATCGATTGGATCACTGCGAATCGCACACTCCCCGCAGTCGCCAACATGAGCGCGAGCGGCGGTGCGTCGACTGCGATCAACCAGTCCGTCCAAAATCTCATCGCCTCCGGTGTCACGTTCGTCGCGTCGGCCGGTAACTCCGTTTCGGATGCGTGCAACGCCTCGCCCTCCGGCGCGCCCGGCGTGTTGGCCGTCGCGTCGAGCTCCAAGACTGACGGGTTCTCCAATTTTTCCAGCTTCGGGTCGTGCGTCGGCATCATCGCACCAGGTGAAAACATTCCGACGTCGGCCATAGCGAGCAACACCGCCACGACACTCGCCAGCGGAACGTCATTCTCTTCACCGCACGTGGCCGGCGCCGCGGCGCTG
>JBBQHJ010000304.1:0-6079 GCA_038323865.1 Gemmatimonadales bacterium | reverse complement strand
GAAGGTGATGGCGAGGTGCTCGTTGTCGTCGAACGCGGATTCGTGGCGCATCGCGCAACGGAAGCCATCAATGTGTTCCTCGGCGACGACGACAAGGAGCGCGGTCGGTCTAACCGTCGGCGCGACCAGGCTGAAGATGATGACGACCGCGATGGATACTGGCTCTCGGTCGCGTTTCCAACGCTACGTCGTTCGGCGCGAACGCAGGGTGAGCCGCTGCTTCAGATCGACAGCGCGGTCGCGGTTGGTGTGCGCATCGGCACCGTTGTCGACGACGCATCGCTCGCCGACGAACAGCGCGAGCGCGCTGCGCTCATCGCTCGCGCCACGACGCGCGCGGTCGCCAAGTATGCCATCACCAAAGCGGTGAAAGACAAGAAAGGCGAAGTCGTGGGTCAGATAGCGAACATTGGTGCATCGCTGCTCGAGCGCGCAGACATTCGCTCATGGCACTTGCTGCCGCAGACTGTCACCTTGGTGCGTGCGCGGGTGCCCGCCGGATCACATCAGCTCAAACTCGCCGTGGCCGGTGGCGAACAGGACCTCGGCGTCGTGAACGTTCGCCCCGGCGAGTTGAGCGTGATTACGTCGCGGCTTTGGCAGGATCCTGTACGGCCTCGCGACTTAGCGATCCGTTGATCAGTCGCATGATGCCAAGAGGATTGCCGTTGAGCAACGCGGCCGGAAGTGCGGCCTCCGGGAAATTCTGGTAGCAGACTGGTCGCACAAAGCGCGCGATCGCTGCGGAGCCGACGGACGTTGTCCGTGAATCAGTTGAGGCAGGGTAAGGGCCGCCGTGTTGCATGGCATGCCCGACCTCAACACCAGTTGGAAAGCCATTGAATAGCAGGCGACCGACCTTCCGCTGCAGAATCGCAACGAGTCGCGAATGCGCCGCCAATTCTTCCGCGGTTCCGGCAATGGTCGCAGTCAGCTGGCCTTCCAGCGCTTCCGCTACTCGCTCGAGCTCACCCGCATCGCGAGCTGCGACGACAATGGATACCGGGCCGAAAATCTCTTCCCGTAGTTCACGATCGTCGATGAAGCGCGCGGCATCAACTTCAAGAAGCGCTGGCGTAGCGCGTCCCTCTTTGCCAGCCGAGGGCGTCGGTGCGAGTTGGCGTGCACCTCGTTCAGTCGCACGTTGCACTGCGCGATCGTAACCCTGTCGCAACTGGTCGTAGAGCATAACGCCGGGCTCCGCCGCATTCACCTTCTCGGCGAGCTGACGGGTCATTGTCGTGAGCGCCTCACTTAGCGTGGCGACAATGACTCCCGGATTCGTGCAGAACTGCCCCACACCCATCGTGATCGATTGCGCGAGGCCTGCCGCCATCGAGTCGCCTTGCCCCACCGCCGAAGGAAGCAGGAAAACCGGATTGACGCTTCCCATCTCCGCGTAAACAGGAATTGGTTCAGGCCGGGCCGCGGCAGCATCGAAGAGCGCGCGTCCACCGCGCAGTGAACCCGTGAATCCGATCGCCTTGGCAAACGGATGCCGAGCCATCGCAAGCCCCACCTCATGCGACCACCCATGCAGGAGCGAGAACACATCGGGACTGATCTCGCTTGCCCTCGCTGCACTATCGATGGCGCGAGCGCAGAGCTCGGACGTCCCCGGATGTGCTGGATGTCCCTTGCAGACAACGGTGCAGCCCGACGCGAGCGCGGAAGCCGTGTCGCCTCCGGGAACCGAGAACGCCAGTGGAAAATTGCTCGCTCCAAACACCGCGACGGGGCCGAGCGGAACCATCATGCGCCGAAGGTCGGGCTTCGGGGCTGGCGTGCGGGAGGGATCCGCGGTGTCGATGCGCGCGTCTACCCACGAGCCCTCTTCGAGTAGATCCGCGAAGAGACGCAGTTGTCCAACGGTGCGACCGCGCTCTCCTTCCAGGCGCCCCACAGGCAGTCCGCTTTCCAGGCTCGCGCGTTCAATGAGCACACTGCCAAGAGCGACTAACTCGTCAGCAATGGCGCGGAGAAATCGTGCGCGCTGAACGGGCGTCGTCGTCGAATACGCAACGAAAGCGCGTTCCGCGCGTTGGAACGCGGCGTCGACCTCTCCGGCGGTCGCTTCGCGAAACTCCGGTTCGAGCACGCGAGACGTCGCTGCTTCCATGCCGCGAAAACGCCCCTCACCTGCAGTGCTCCATTCGCCGCCAATCAGGTTTCCGCCGACGAGCTCCATGTCATCTCCTTTGTCCCGGCAGCGTACGAACGTGGCGCGCGCTGCTGGAATTGGTCGTGTTGCGCATCAACCTTGAATATGAACACGGAGCACAACATTCCGCCTCTCGAGGCGGTACTCGGCAGCGCCGAATCAGTGGCTGCCGGCCGCATCGTTGGGCATGGGCCCGAAGGCGCACTGCCACTGGCGCCGCAGATGCTTCGGGAGTCGCCGAGCGGCGATCTTTTCGGGCTCACGCAGAATGTTGGTATGGGGTGGAATCCTTAGCACCTCGGCAGGCCGGAGTTCCTTATTCTCAGCACGATGGGCGGTCTGCGCGCTGAAGACGGAACGCCGATCGCACTTGGCTATCACACGGGCCATTGGGAGATTGGCCTCTTGGTTCGCGAGGCCGCGGAGACGCTTCGCAACGCAGGCGCGACTCCATTCGCGGCCGCGAACTGACTAGCTGTGCGACTCGGGGCGAACCGAGCGCCCCGAATGCGCGGATTTCAGTATCGCGTCGATCACCGCCATGTTCGCGACGGAGTCTTCCAGTGACACCGGCACGCTCCCCAATCCGCGCACTGCTTCCGAGAATCGTTCGGCCTGTAGATGGTATTGATCCACAGCGGGCAGGCGAATGATCTCCGCTGAAGCGCCGGCGAACTGACTGCCGTCGTCGATGAGAATGCGACACTCGCGATCGGGTGGAGCATTGAACGGAATCTCGATCTCGATGCGTCCCTCGGTCCCGAAGATCTGCATCCGCTGATGCGAGACGAGCTGTCCGGCGCAGCTGAATAACGCTTGTCCCGAAGGGAAGTGAAGCAACCCTGACGCGAGGCGGTCGATGCCCATGTCCGGATCACGCTCGACCATGCCGAAAACAGCTGTGGGTTCCTCGCCGAAAATCCAGCGCGATATCGTGATCGGATAACAACCGATATCCATCAGCGCGCCGCCACCCCACTCCGGTTTGCTCCTGATGTCGGCTGGGTCGCGGCGGAAATAACTGAAGTGACCAGTGATGAGACTCACATCACCAATGCGTCCCTCGGCAATCAGCTCCCGCACGGCGGTCCACTGCGGATGTGTGCGCACCATGAAGGCTTCGGCAATCTGGACGCCGGTGCGGTCTCGCACGTCGATGAGCGCGCGCGCCTCAGTCGCCGTCAACGCCAAGGGCTTCTCGCACAACACATGCTTGCCTGCCTCGGCGGCGCGAATGGTCCACGGCACGTGAAGATGATTCGGAAGCGGATTGTAAATGGCCTCGACGTTGGGATCGTCAATAAGCTCCTCGTACGAGCCGTACGCCGTTGGGATGCCGAGCTGCACGGCAGCGCGGTGCGCCTTGGTTTGGTCGCGGCTCGCAATGGCGACCACCGGCGTGTGCGAGCCGATCTGCATTGCCGGGATGACCTTGCTTGTCGCAATATTCGCTACGCCAAGTATGCCCCAACGCACCGGCGCCGACGCGAGGCTCTCACTTTTCCTGCCTTTCCCCTTGCCCATGCGGGGAATGTGGCTCCGAATGTGAAGAATGGATACCGTCAGTCGAATGCGCTCAAGAACGGCCCATTCGCGGCGACACTCAGTGGAGTCCCTGAAATGGTCATTATGCGTCCATCAATCGTCTGTTGCGCCCTTAGTCTCTTTTGCGCCGTCGCACCTGTGCGAGCGCAGCGTCAGGATGCGTCGGGATTTCACGTCGTGGCATTCACCACGGGCGCTACGGTCATGTCCGTGAGTTCGATCAATAGCCTGCTGACGGCGGCAAACTTTGCAGGACTCTCGACTGATGGAATCAGTTACGGTCTGACGGCGCACTATGCCTTCGGTCGTGCATTGCTCGGCGTGGATGCCGGGCATGTCACGTTTGGTGAGGAAGGCCTGAACAATGGGCGCACGGATGATCTGAATGCGAACCAGCTGCTCGGCACCGCCGGCTACGCCATCTATTCATCGAAACAGGCGATCATCTATCCGCAACTCGGCGTCGGCATTGGGCAGTTCGACGTCACGCTCCGCGACCGAAACGGCGGCGCGAAAGCATCGCCGTCTCAGCCGACGTTTGCCGAGGTGGCGCAGAATCCCGGCAGCACCACGACGCTCTCGGGAAGTCATCTGCTGTTCGGTGTTGGCGCAGGCGCGGACTTCCTGGTCACTCGCGGTACTGGTGACGTCGGCGTGGTGTTCGGAATTCGCGGGGGAGCCCTCCTATCTCCAAACCGCACCACGTGGAAGGCCGATGGCCGCGATGTACTCGCCGGGCCGGATGCCTCGGCGCAGGGGCCATTCCTTCGAGTGGTGATTGGAATCGGCGGTCGCTGAGCGACGCGCAAGACGACAGCTACAACGCAATTCGGCAGGCGCACGTACACTGACGAAAAGCCAATCGCGCACCAGACACGGACGACAACATGCCTGAATGGAGTGCCGTTTCACTACCCGATGTTCCACCGCCCAAGGGGCCGTACTCGGTCGCGGTGCGTGCGGGTGGGTTCATTTACGTGAGTGGCCAGACGCCACGTGATCCGGTTTCCGGCGCACTTGTTGGCGACGATGTGGCAACGCAAACGCGACAGACGCTGTCTAACGTGCAGAAGGTCCTCGCGCAGTGTGGCGCCACCCTCAGCGATGTCGTGAGCGTCGCGGTTTATCTCGCGAACGCCGACGATTGGGACAACATGAACACGGTGTACAAAGAATTCTTCACTGCGCCCTTCCCGAGTCGCACGGCGGTCGGTGCGGGCCTCCGCGACATTCTCGTTGAAATCACCGTTGTTGCGTACACGGGCACTTAACAACGCGCGCGCAGTGTCGTCTCACACGAAAGACGGGTGCATGACAGACGAAATGTCAGTGACACTTGCATACATCGAAGTACCAACGTCTCTGGCACACAACGTGTAACACTCAGTAGCGAAGGGGATTGACTGGGCGCTGGTGGGGCGAACAGCATGAACCGGAGCGATCACAAGCGGGCTGATAGCATTTGCTGTCAGTCCGTTTGTGCGGTAGTTCCCGTGTCATGGCACGAAGCGTGACACAGTCAGCCGCATGAAATTCTCCGCACTCACCTACGTCGCTGCTACGTGCGCGATGATCGGCTGCGGCCGAAGCTCCGCGAAAACGCACAAGGAGTCTGGCGGAGACGCCGACCTCCCGCGTACTGCCGAGCCAACCCTTCAAACGGATGACTCACTCGCACGCCGAGCGGACTCGCTGATTCGCGCGGGCCGACCCTGGCGCGCCACGGTCATTCTCGCACCGGTGTTGCGCACGCTGGAGCGCGCGACCCCCGAGCTGCGATTGGTTGGTGCTCGTGCCGCGTCTGAGTGGGAAGGGTGGAACGAAGTCGAGCGGCTGCTTCGCGGACAGCCGTGGCTCGACAGGGAATACAATGGCAGCGGTCGAGAGTTGCTCGCGCGGAGCATGCTCGAGCTCGGTGTCAGCGCAATGCCCGATGCGCGTCTCGCTCTGATTGACGCTACCGACGAGGGATCGCGCGTCATTCGCCAGGTCATTCTCGCGCGGGTACACGATCGCGCCAACACGCGTGATAGCGCTGCCGCGCACTACCTGGCGGCAGCCGCAAAACTGCCGCGCGTCGCCGACTGGCTCAAGCTGCGCGCCGCTGGGGTGACGACCGACAGTGCCGCGCGCGCCCCGCTGCTGTCGCGCATTGCGCTCCCCGTCGCACGAGCGCGCGTACTCGCCACCGACGCACAGGCGCGGGAGCGAGGCGGCGATTTCACAGGAGCCGCCGCGGCATTCAGACGGGGCGGCGACGAGCCGTCGGCGTTGCGCGTCGAGTCGCTCTCGGCACGCGACGACGTGGCACGCCGCGCACTCGCCGGACGGATTCTCGTATTTCTCCAGAAGCCCGCGTCGCCGTCTGATTCG
>JBBQHJ010000303.1:0-6084 GCA_038323865.1 Gemmatimonadales bacterium | reverse complement strand
C
This sequence comes from Gemmatimonadales bacterium, assembly GCA_038323865.1. GTDB lineage: Bacteria > Gemmatimonadota > Gemmatimonadetes > Gemmatimonadales > Gemmatimonadaceae > AG11. The sequence goes on along the minus strand of JBBQHJ010000303.1, from coordinate 6,083 downwards.
GCCTTGAGGCGCAGCGAGTCACCAGCAATCACCGTATGCGCGGCCGGCGTGACGATGATGCGGTTCTGCGCGTGCAGCGAAACGGCGGATACGAGCAGGAGTGCTGCTATTCGGGTGGGACGCACGTGTGGCTCCTTGCTGGTTTTAACTATGAAACAACGTCCGGACTGTTCGATCAGATGTCAATGTGCGGCGCTCGTGCTACTGGTACGCGAAAGTTTCTGCAACTGATTGCACAGAAACATCGGACAAACGGAGCAAAGGGCGGATCACAGCGGGAACAACACGTTTTCAAATGCTGTTCACGTCGTTAGATCCGCCCTTTCCAGTTTCCTTCCGCTGTTTCTGTGATGGCGGTTGAGAATACCAGCCCGATCGAGATCCCTACTGAGCGGCCTCACCCTCCAAATACGTATACCCCTCCAGACCGGCCACATAGTCCGCTATGAACGCGTTCACCTCATTGCGGCTCAGGTCCTTCGTCTGCGTCACCTTGCGACGGAACGTCTGCAACAAATCAGACGCACGGAACTGCACGTAGTTCAAGACCTCTGTCACCGTGTCGCCATGCACGAGATCCGTGATCTCATATCCCTTCTCGGCCAATCGAATGTGGACCGCATTCGTATCGCCAAAGAGATTGTGCAAGTCGCCGAGAATTTCCTGATACGCGCCTGTGAGAAAGACGCCGAGCATATATGGCTGCCCATCCGTCCAATCGTGCAGCGGCAGGGACGTGTCCGCGCCATTCTCCCCGACAAAGTGATCAATCTTGCCGTCTGAATCGCACGTGATGTCCTGCAACGTGCCGCGTCGCATCGGCTCCTCATTCAACCGATGAATTGGCAGAATTGGAAAGAGCTGATCGATCGCCCAGCTATCCGGCAGCGACTGGAAAAGCGAGAAGTTGCAGAAGTAGCGATCAACCTGGGCGGCATCGAGGTCGGATAGAATATCCGCGTATTCGTCGCGGTTGAGATTCACGAGACGCGTGATCGCATTCATCGTCGCATGATACATCTGCTCGGCAGACGCACGCTCGCGCAGCGACAACACGCCGCTCGTGAACAGCTGCTGCGCACGCTCCTTGTCGAACGTCACGTCGTGAAACGCTTCCTTCACCTTGCGACGCGCCACCTTTGCCTTGCTCAGCGTCGCGAAATCTTCGGCCATCTCGTGCAGTACGGCGTGATCATCATCGGTGAGCTTCGGCATGGGCACCTGCACCACCGACTCAACATCAATCACCTTGAGCAGCAGCAGCGCATGATGCGCCGTGAGCGCGCGTCCCGACTCGCTGATGATGTGCGGCATCGGCAATTCGAGCTCGCGGCACGACTCGGCAATGGTGTAGATGACGTCGTTCGCGTACTCCTGAAGCGAGTAGTTCACGCTCGCATTCGACGTCGAATTGGTGCCGTCGTAGTCCACACCAAGTCCACCGCCAACGTCCACGTGCGTGACGTCCACGCCAAGTGCACGAAGCTCCGCGTGGAAGCGCGCGACTTCCTGAAGTCCCGACTTGATGTAGCGAATGTCGGTGATCTGCGAGCCGAGATGGAAATGAATGAGCTTGACAATGTCGAGGCGGCCCAGTGCCCGAAGACGATCGATTGCCTCCATCAACTGCGCCGCATTCAATCCGAACTTGGACTTCTCGCCGCCGCTCTCCTTCCACCGGCCAAAGCCCGTTGACGCGAGCTTGATGCGAATGCCCGCCGTGGGCTGCACGCCCAGCTCTTCGGCAACCGAGAGCAGCACGTCGATCTCACTCAGCTGCTCGATGACGATGAATACCTTGTGCCCGAGCTTCTGGCCCATGAGCGCCAGACGCATGAACTCTTCGTCTTTGTAGCCATTACAGACGATGATGTGTTCCGTGCTCTCCGAGAGGCCAAGCACCGCCTGGAGTTCCGGCTTGGATCCGCACTCGAGGCCAACGCCGTGCTTTGCGCCAAACTGCACGATCTCTTCGACAACATGCCGCTGCTGGTTCACCTTGATGGGATACACCGTGGTGTACCCGCCATCATAGCTGTACTCGGCGATGGCGTTCTCGAAACGTTCGCTCAGCGATTCGATGCGCGAGCGAAGAATATCCGAGAAGCGGAGCAGCACTGGCAGTTGGACACCCTGCTCCTCGAGGTCCACCGCGAGGTCGTGGAGACTGAGCTCCTGTTCCGGATGATCCTTGTCCGGCCGCACGACCACGTGTCCGCGATCATTGATGTCGAAATAGCCGGCGCCCCATCCTTCGATGTTATAGAGCGCGCGCGCCTTTTCGATCGTCCACGCCGCGTTGTCGCCAGCGCGTCGTCCCTGTTCGTTCTCTACCGTCTGAGTCGCCATACGCAAATAATAATGGAACGTGGACTGGGGCGCAGACAACACTCCCGACTCAGGGAAAGAGTTGTCGCAGTTGCCAACCGTCACCCTCGCGCAGATACACCGCCCGGTCGTGCAACCGGCTCGGCATGTTGTGCCAGAACTCGATGCGGCGCGGCGTGAGCCGAAAGCCCGACCAGTGTGGCGGGCGCGGCACTGGAGTTTGCGCAAAACGCGTTTCCATTTCGCGCACGCGCAACTCGAGCGCATCGGGCGTTGCCATGGGCTGACTCTGCTTCGACGCCCACGCGCCGATCTGGCTTCCACGCGCTCGGCTGGCGAAATACGCGTCGGCTTCCTCGTCCGTCACTGGCAATACACTGCCCTCGACACGCACCTGGCGCTCGAGTGGCTGCCAATGGAAGCACATTGCCGCCTTCCCGCTCGCAAGCAATTCACGCCCCTTCCGGCTCTCGTAGTTCGTATAGAACACGAAGCCGCGATCATCCACGTCCTTGAGCAGCAGGATGCGTACGGCAGGTTGCCCATCGTCACCAACGGTACCAAGCGCGAAGGCCGTTGGCTCCGGCAACACCGCGCGATCGACTGCGCGCGCCTCGGCAAGGAGGACCTTGAATCGCTCGAACGGCTCCGAGAGCGGTAGCTGAGCGTTCATCCGATCGCACGTTTGCGGAAACTTCGCAGCCCAGCGATCCAGAACAGCGCGGCGACGACGAGCAAAGCGACCATTGTCACCGGGAACGGCATGTGTGGCACCTCCGGCGTGAGCGACGCACGCATGCCCTCCGCCACGTACACCAGGGGATTGATCAACACGATGTACTTGAGCACCGGCACCACGTCGAGCCCGCGCCACGGATAGTAGGCGCAGCCAAAGAACATCATCGGTGCAATAATCACGCTGAACATCAAGCCGATCTGCTGCGGTGCGATACCCGTACCCAACCACATCCCGAGCGCGGAGAACGCCGTCGCGCCGAGAATCGTGATAACCATTATGTCACCGACGTGGCCGAACGTGAGGTTCGGGATCGGCCCCATCACGATGCGAGCGATTGGAAGAATAAATGCCGCCGCGATGAAGCCCTGAATCACACCAGCGACAATCTTCTCTGCCGCGATGACCCACGTTTCAACGGGTGCGAGGAGCCGGTCCTCGATCTCCTTTGTCCATCCGAAGTCCTGCACCATGGGCAACGCGACCGACTGAATCGCCGAGAGAGCAAGGCTGACGGCGAGAATGCCGGGAAGCAGCGCGGTCTGATAGCCCTTGCCAAGAAAGCCCATCTTCGGCAACAGGAAGCCGAACACGATGAGAAAGAGCACCGGCTGCATCACCGTGCGCAGCAGGAAGAACGGCAATTCCTTACTTGCAACGCGAACGTCGCGGAGCAGAAGCGCAAGAAACACGCGGCCCGCCGTCACAGGCGCTGGTGAATTGCTCAATCGAGCTTCCTCCCCGTGAGCGAAATGAACAGCGTCTCGAGACTCGGCTCCGCGAGCGAGATGTTGCGCACATTGCGCCCGCCCTTCTCCACCGCGTCAATGAGCGATGAGATGATACGCCCACCGCTCGCGCTCTGCACACGGAGCACACGGCCAGTTGCCGTCGCCGTTAACACCTGGTCGAGCGACTGCGCTGCCACCGCGACATCATTGGCCTCGCCGTCGAGCTCGAGCTCGATGAGCGTGCCACCAGGCGCCTTGGCCTTGAGCTGCTCTGTTGAATCAAGCGCGAGAAGTTTCCCCCGATCGATGATGGCAAGCCGATCGCAGAGCTGGTTCGCCTCTTCCATATAGTGCGTGGTCATCACAATGGTGCGGCCCTGCTTGTGCAGATCGCGCAGGAGGTCCCACAGGGCGAGTCGCGCTTGCGGATCGAGTCCGACCGTGGGTTCGTCGAGAAAGATCACGTCGGGTTCGTGAATCAGTGCCCGCGCAATCATGAGCCGCTGCTGCTGCCCGCCTGACAGTGCGTCGACCTTTTCCTGCGCCTTCTCCGCCATGCCGAGGCGTTCGAGATGCTCCATGGCGACACGCGACGCCGTGGCGCGCGGGATGCCGAAGTACGCCGCGTGGAAGATCAGGTTGTCGACGACGTTCAGTCCGCGATCCGGATTGGCACGCTGCGGCACTACACCGATGCGCCGGCGCACGCCGACGGGATCACGGATGACATCAGCGCCCGCCACGCTCGCTCGGCCAGCACTGGCGAGCACGCGCGTGGTGAGGATGCCAATGGTCGTCGTCTTTCCGGCGCCGTTGGGTCCGAGCAACCCGAAGAACTCGCCTTCGTTGACGACGAGATCGAGCCCCTCGAGTGCGACGAGTTCTCGCGCACCGGTGGCCATCGCGGCCATTTGGCCGGGTCCGGGCGGCGGACCAAATGCGGGAGGTCCCCCGCGTTTGCGCGGCGCGGCGATTGGATAGACTTTGCGAAGTGCTTCTGTTTGGATGGCTGGCACGGAGTGAAATCTAAGGGGCGAGGTGCGAGGTGCGAGCTACGGGAAACGACCTCGGGCCGGCCCCACAGACTCCAGTGTTCCCGATTCAACGGATCGGAAAAACAAATGTGAAACAGAGAAAGAAACGCCTTTTACTCTCTCTGTTCGATCTGTTCGCCAGTCCGTGTGAATCACGAAGGCCCAACGGGCTGTGCGGCTATGCGGAGCTATTCGTCCCTGAGCAGCCCGCCCATCACGGCGCCACCAATTCCGCCGAGCATCGATCCTTCCTGCACGCGTGACCCGCCGGCGCGGGGCGATGCGGCGAGAATGCGATCTGCAAGACGCGAGAATGGCATCGTCTGGAGCATCACGCGGCCCGGACCCGTGAGCGTCGCGAAGAACAGGCCTTCGCCGCCGAAGAGCGCCGTCTTGATTCCCGGTACCATCTGGATGTCGTACTGCACGCGCGCGTCCATGGCGACGATGCAGCCCGTGTCGACACGCAGCGTTTCGCCGGGCTCCAGTGTCGTCTCCCACAGCGCGCCTGACGCGTGCAGCACGGCAACGCCGTCGCCGGTGATGCGCTGAAGGATAAAACCTTCACCGCCGAAGAATCCTGCACCAATTTTCTTTGTGAAGGCGATGTCGACGTTCGTGCCCTTGGGTGCGCACAGGAACGAGTCCTTCTGGGCGATGATCGTACCGCCCCACTCCACGAGATCCACCGGCTTGATCTTGCCGGGAAAGTGCGACGAGAAGGCCACGCGCTGCCGAACGCGCCCGTTGTTCATGAACGTGGTGACGAAAAACGTATCGCCGCTCAGCACACGCTTGGTGCCCTGAAAGAGCTTGCTCATCATCCCGCCGCCCTGCCGATTCGGATCGAGGGTGGTGTTCATTACGATTCCCTCTTCCATGAACATCATCGCTCCAGCCTCCGCGATCACGGTCTCGCCGGGATCGAGCGTCACGATCACCGCTTGAAGGTCATCACCAATGAGGTCGTAGTCGATCTCGTCTGACGTGCGGCGCATGGTTGTTCTCGTCGGCTCGCTGGAGGGAGAAGGAGGGAACTGCTCAAGAATAGTCGCGTTGACACGTACGTGACTACTGTGCGTATCTTGAGGAGCTTCGTCCCTCTTCGACACTCGCCATGCGAACACTGGTCCGGAATACACTGATTGCCGCGCTCGTCCCGTGTCTTGCGGGTGCACAGGCGCCTGCGTCCCGTGCCGACTCGAGCTACTCCCTGCTCACGCCGGCGCGGGTGTTCGACGGCACCGACATGCA
>JBBQHJ010000302.1:0-6114 GCA_038323865.1 Gemmatimonadales bacterium | reverse complement strand
CGCGGTCTTCCCGGCGACGCGCGCGAGCCCGCGTTTGAGCGCATTCCACGCTCGGAGTGGAGCAAGCTCGGTGCATCGAGTGCGGAGCGTGGCACTGCGAGCCCGAGTGGTTGGACATCAGGCTCCATCGACGACAAGTATGTGTTGATTGCCGGCTGTCGCGACGAACAGAAATCGGGCGAATGTCCGATCAAGATGGACGACGGCAGCGTGGTGAAGCACGGCGCACTGACCTGGTTCCTCACGCGCGAGCTCAAGAAGGCGACGTCGTCGACGACATATCGCGACGTATTCGAGCGCGCCGCAGCAAATGTCACGGCGTATCGGGGCGCCAGGCAGCAGCCGCAGATGGAAGGCAAGATCGATCGCGTGGTGTTCGGCGTGAACGAGATCGTGCCGATGCGGTTCGTACGCGTTGCGTTGCGCGAGAAGGGCGCCGCGACGCTCACGATTGCCGCGGGCGCATCGCTCGGCATGACACGCGGCAGCACACTGAGTGTGTATCCGCAGGGCACGACGTCGGCGTCTGGCGTTGCGGCGTTGGGCTCGATCACCATCACCGACGTTGATCCGGTTTCGAGCACGGCACGGATCGATCAGGAGGCGGTTGCCGATTCAATCGTTGCCGACGCTCGCGCCGTAGTGACGAAGCTCGAGCGCGGGACGACCGCGGTAGCGGTGGACGTTACCGCTGACGAGAGCGATGACGCGAAGTCGCTTCGCGCAGCAATCGCCGGCTCGCCGGTACTCCGCGCGCCGGTGAGCGGTGAGGTCGCCGCGCTGCGCGTGCGACTGAGCGCCCAAGGCAACTGGGAAGCGATCAACGTCGACAATGCGGTAGCACTTCCTGTGAAGCCGAAGGCAGAATGGAAAGACGTCTTCTCCAATCTCGAGAAATTCTCGCGCTATCGCTTCGCACTCGATCTCGACAACGCTGCTCACGAGAGCGCGATGCGCGGGAAGTTCACGATGGAGTTGCTGCGCCAGAATGCCGATGGCTCGTGGGCGGTTGCGACGCCGGGCGCGGGTGGGCTGCCTGAATTCACCAACGGAGACTTCCTCGGCGCGCGCATTACGAGCAAGTATGACAAGGATGCGTTCATCAACGTGCTCGACTTCGGCCTGAGCGGGCGCATCATCCCGCAGTACCCGCCAGCTGGCGCAACGGACACGATCGCGCCCGGCAAGTCGTTCGATCTGTTCACCGTCACTGGACGTCGCAAGAAGTTCACGTTTCCGGATCAGTATCCGTACTCGGCGAACTCAGGCGGCGACAAGCAACTCGAAGGCATCGAAACGCTCAAGCTGTTCGTCACGTCTGCTGCTGCCAACTTTGAATTCCTGAAGGAAGACGAAGGATTTCGCGATGGCGGTGATGAAGTGCCGCTCGAGAAGGTGGACGATTGGACAACGGTTCTATGCCCGTTTGTCTTGAAAATGGCATCAACGGCGCAGTCTGACGGCACTGCGGCACCGGTTGAAGTAGGACACGCAATGGTTTCCGCTCCCGGTATTGCAGCGCATGTCGAAGGCACATGGGGTGTGGAGGCAAAGCGCAGTGGCGGACTGACGGACGAACTCTCAGCCGGCGGGTTCAGTGTTCGGCAGACGCTCAACATTTCGGCTGAGCGTAAGGAGAGCGGCACTCGTGATGCCGCCCCTGCTGCCGTGAGCGTCGATGTCAATGCGCCACCCGCGGGATATGGTCAGGTGCTCATGAGCACCGATGCTGACGGCGAAGTCACATGGCATTTCCCCGACGCGGCGACACAGCGATTCACGCTTCCTGCGACGGAGAGTTCGTCGCCTAGCGGCGAGCGCGCTGCTCTGTCGCTCGTGCTGCCCGTTGTGAAGGTGTTGATGTTCGTCGTTGAACCGGTGAGCGCAGCCGTTGGCGAATGGGGCGCAGTGAAGTGGGAGAAAGCACATCGCCCCTATAGTGCCCATTCCGTTGATGGTAGGGTGCTGGATCGCGCAGGTTGGGAGCTATTAAGTAAAGGCCCTGCACTTCTCCTCCTTCACGGCGAGTTCCAGACCAGCGACTCCTTCTCAGCACTCGGCGCCGATACGCTGAAGGCGCTCGACAAGAAGTACGAAGGCCGCGTGTTCGCGTTCGATCACTTCACGCTTGGCCACGATCCGTTGCGAAACGCGCAGGAATTCATTCAGCGTCTTCCGGATGATCTGTCGTTCGAGTTCGATATCCTCGCACATTCACGCGGCGGTTTGGTTGCACGCATGCTCAGCGAGCCGGTTGATGGGCTGTCGTTGAGTGGACGCAAGGTCAAGGCGCGCAAAGTTGTTTTGGTCGGAACGCCGAGTGGCGGCACGGCGCTCGCGTCGGAGGCGCAGCTTGGTGACTTGATGAACGTGACGAGCAATGTGGCGAAGGCGGCCGATGTGAAGCCGAGTGCAACAACGACGTCGACGCTCGAGGTCGTGAAGCATATTGCCATGGGAATGGCGAGTGGCTTGATCGGACTTACCGCCATGACGCCGAAGAGCAACACCCTCGCGAAGCTCACGGCAAAGGCCGCACCTGCCGGTACGACGTACTACGCCATCGGCTCGGAGTACACCTCGCGAGAATCAGAACTCAAGCAGCTCGTGGCCAAGCGTGCAGCTTCATCGATCCTTGGTGCATCGAGCGATCTCGTAGTGCCCAGCGAAAGCACATGGGCGACCGCAGCGTCGGCATTGCCCGTAGAGCACAAGCGGTTGCTGGCGGGTTTGGAGAGTGAATCGCACTTCAACTATTTCTCGAGTCCAATCGTGCAGAAGCAGATCCTCATCTGGCTCGAGGCAACCGCCTCGTGAGCGTTTCGGACGAATTCGACTATGTCGACCTTGTCGTAACCATTTCGCAGGAATCGACGGGCGCGTACACCGTGTCGGCGAATGTTGGCGAGATGCGCTCGCACGGAATGCTCGTGCTGCCCGAGGAGATTGGCGGCGTTCTCAAGCGTGCGTCGAAGGCAATTAGCATCGACTCGCTGAAGCTCCGAGATGGTGCGTCGGAAACGCCGGATGCGCAGACACCGGGCGCCAATGCAGCGATCGACATGGGCGTGCAGCTGTTCAAGGCACTCTTTCAGGAGAAGATTCTCGAGCTGTACAGCCAGACCGTTCCGCCGGCGATGGGCAAGATTCGCGGTGCGGTGCGCATTCGCCTGACGATGGATCCGGACAAGGAGGGCATCACGAAGGTGGCGAGCCTGCCGTGGGAGTTGCTCGCGCCTGAACCGAAGAGCGCGCTCGCCCTGAACAGGCGCACGCCCATCGTGCGGTCGTTCGATTTGAGCCGAGCGGCCAATCCGATCGAGCCAATTGATACGCTGCGCGTCCTGCGCATCATCTCGAATCCAAATACGACGGCGCCGCTCGATCTCGATGCAGAGCGCAAGAATCTCGATCAGGCTTTTGGCACCCTGCCGAACGTAGAAGTAAAGGACCTCATCCCGCCCACGATCGAGAATCTGATGAGCGTGTTGAGTGACGAGGATTTCCACGTCATTCATTACATGGGACATGGTTCGTTCGCCGGAAACGTGGGTGCGCTGTTGATGCACGACGACCATAATGCGCCCGCGCCACTCACAGCCGATGCGCTCGAGAAGATGATGAGCAACGAGCCGATGACGAGGCTCGTGTACTTGAGTGCATGTCGTACGGCGCAGGTCGATGCCAATCAGGGTGCAAGCCCATTTGCCGGCGTGGCGCCGGCCCTGCTGAAGGCGGGTGTGCCTGCCGTCGTCGCGATGCAATACCCAATTTCCGACAAGGCGGCCATCACCTTCGCGAAGACCTTCTACGTGGAGTTGATGAAGGGCAAGCCAGTGGACGCCGCGGTCTCGCAGGCGCGGCTAGCGCTGTCGGTGATGGCCGATGCCGCGGCTCGTGGCGAGTGGGCAACGCCGGTGCTCTACATGCGCGCCTCTACGGCGGCATTGTTTCCGAGTCGCGTTGTGCCGGCGCCGGCGCCAGTTGAGGCTACGGCGACGACGCCTGCGTCCACCCCCGCAGTTGCCGCTTCGTTCAAGGTGTACATCGCGAGCACCAGCAGCATGGTGAGCAAGATTGCCGGGAACGCTGCGAGCGAATTGCGCGCAGCTGGAGTCAAAGTCGTCGACGACGAAATTCCGGAGGGTGTCGTCGAACACGAAGCGGCAATTCGAAAGCTGGCAAGCGAGTGCGATCTCTTCGTGCACATCATGGGCAATCAGCCCGGTGACGTGATCGTCGGCGACCCCGACAAGAAGACATACGTCATGAAAGAGCTCGACCTTGGCTTCAAGACCGCGCGGTCGCAGCTCGTACTCATTCCGACGAGTGTGCAGGCCACCGACATTGCCGACGAGGCGTATCGCACGTTCCTGGATGCGCTCAAGACTCGTCCGCGTGATGGCGAGCGGTTCACGATTGCACAGGTCGATCGATTCGCGATGGCGAAGGAAGTACTGAACAAGCGCGATGCCATCATGCGCGAGCGCGACGCAGCACAACGTGCGGTACCGACGCCTTCGGCGAGCGGCGAAGGTACGACGGTCCGCGCATGGCTCGACCAGCAGAAGGAAGACGTCAGGAACACGGCGGAATTCACAGCGTTCCTGCTCGAGCACGGCATCGAGGCGTCAACGAAGATCGATCCGCCCGGTTCGCAGGTTGATGCGACCGCGCAATTCAAGGAACGCATTCGCAATTCACGGCTGTACATCGTGGTGTACGGCGCGGCGGACAGAAAGTTCGTGCAGAACCGCGCGCTCAACGCAATCAAGACTGCCATCGAGGAAGATTCCAACACCAGCGTTGGCATCTTCATCGCGCCGCCGGAGAAGGCGCCCGATCAGGCGACACTGCAAGCCAACTTTAACGTCTTCGACGGCGGGACGAAGTTCGACGACGAGAAGTTCACGCAGTGGATCAACAAGACCCTGAGCGGCCGATGAATCCATACGTCGGCCTCCGACCCTTCCTCGAAGACGACAGTCTCTACTTTTTCGGGCGCGACGAACAATCCACGGAACTGCTGCGGATTCTCCATGAGACGCGCTTTCTGCCCGTCATTGGTTCGTCGGGCAGTGGCAAGTCATCACTCGTCATTGCGGGACTCATTCCGAAGCTGCTCGGCGGATTTCTCGTTGGCAATCGCGACGCGTGGCGCATAGCCACGCTCCGTCCCGGCGATGGCCCCCTGCATAGTCTCGCGAACCGAACTCGGCGAGCGTTTGGTGATACCGAAGACGACGCCGCGAGTGCAGCCTTTGAACAGGAGCTGATCGACGGACACACCGGCGCGTTTCTCGACTATGTCGGCGCTCACATTGCACCGAATGAGAACCTGCTGGTGCTGGTGGATCAGTTCGAGGAGATCTTTGCCTTTCGCGGCAGCGGCGACGACGACATAGAAACCATCGATCGCGTCAAGCACGCCACCCGCGCGCATCGTCGCGAGGAAGCAGCAGCGTTCGTCGACATGTTGATTGGCATCGCGGAGCGTCGCACACAGCCCGTGTACGTGGTGCTGACGATGCGCACCGACTTCCTAGGCGACTGCGACGTCTTTTTTGGTTTGCCGGAGGCAATGAATCGCAGCCAGTATCTGGTGCCACGCATGGCGCGGCGGCAACTCGGTCAGGCGATCAATGGTCCGGCGCGGTTGATGGGCACCAGTGTCGCTCCGCGACTACTCGATCAATTGCTGAACGATCTCGGTGATCGCTTCGATCGGTTGCCGGTGCTGCAACATGCGCTGTTGCGCACGTGGGATTATTGGGAGAGCAACGGCGGCATCGGACAGGTTGATCAGGAGCACTTCAACGCGATTGGTGGCCTCGAGAGCGCGCTGGAGCGTGATGCCGAGCAGGCGCTCAAGGGGCTGGATCAGCGTGAGGTGCGGAATGTCTTCAAGGCGCTGACGGATACGGATATTCGGCAGCGTCGCGTGCGTCGGCCAACGTTGTTGGGAGAGTTGGTGAATGTCGCGGGCGCGTCGATCGACGATGTCGAAGCGATCATTCAGCGCTTCTCAGAGAATGGCCGGAGTTTTCTGTATCAGCGGAAGGCGCCGTCGAAGGCGGATATTCGCGTCGACATTTCGCACGAGAGCCTGATTCG
>JBBQHJ010000301.1:0-6120 GCA_038323865.1 Gemmatimonadales bacterium | reverse complement strand
CCGGAAGCAACCGCCGTTACGACGCCGGAGCTGTTGACGGTCGCGACTGCTGAATTGGATGAACTCCACTGGAACGCGCGATTGATGCATGCCTGACTGCTTGCATCGAGCAACGTGAAGGTGGCGGTCGTGGTTTGGCCTGGCTGCCGAGTGGGCAATGGCACCGTGACGTTCACTGTTGCCACCGGCGGAACTGTCACGGCGAGCGTCGCCGTAATTCCTTCAGCGACCGCGGAAATATTTGAGGTGCCCGGTGCCACGCCCGAAATTGTGCCGCTCTGATTCACAGTAACAACAGCAGAATTGCTCGACGACCAGGCAACGCTACGGTTGAGTGCCGGCTGACTGCTCGCATCGAGCAATGCCGCAACGGCGGTGACGCTCTGCGTGGGCTGAAGCGCGAGGGATGGGGACGTAAGATTGATCGTGCTCACCGGTGGCACCGTGACGCTCGTGCTGCCAGTGACGCCTTCGCACGTAAGCGTGATGTTCGTGGTACCCGGTCCGACCGCCGTGATGAATCCGGTTTTGGAGACGAATGCGACCGCGGGGTTCGACGACGTCCACACTGTGACGCGGTTGGTTGCCGGCTGGCCGTTGTTGCCAGTGAGCGTGAACGATGCCTGCGAATTCTGCGTGGGCTGCAGTGTGGCGTTGAGCGCTACGACAGAAACTGATTGCACAGCAGGAACAGTCACGGAGAACGTGCCCGATATGGCACCGCTCTTTCCGGTGATGGTTGCGGTTCCCGGGCCTACTGCGATGACCTTGCCCTGCGAATTGACCGTCGCGACTTGCGTGTTGGAACTGGTATACGTCACTGCGCCGGTGATGACCGCGCCATTGGCGTCCTTGATGATGGTCGCGATCTGCGTGAACTGCGTGGGCTGAAGCGTTCCGATGGGTGCGGTCAGGCTGACAGTTGCCGGCGGAATAGTCGCCTGGACGATCACGACAACAATGCCTGTCGAGGTTCCGCTCACGGCAGTGATCAGCGAGCTACCTGCGGAAATGCCAGTCACCAAACCCGCTTGATCGATGGTCGCTACGCCAGCATTCGACGACGACCAGGTGATCGGCCGGCCGGTGAGGACATTGCCCGCCGCATCCTTCAGGAGCGCGTTGACTTGAAGCGTCTGTCCAGTGAACAGCGAACCCGTGGCCGACAGTGTGATTGACGCAACCGGCGCCGATGAAACGCTGATGATGGCCGAACCCGTCACACCTTCGCCCGTGGCCGAGATCGTGGCGGTGCCGTTCGAGACGGCGGTGATGACACCGCTCTGATTCACCGATGCGACGTTGGCATTGCTACTGGACCACGTGATGACTCGGCCCGTGAGCGTGTTGCCCGCCGCATCGCGCGCCGTAGCCGTCGCGGGAATGTTGGCGCCGGGAATGGGCGCTGAATTGCTGAACGTGACGCTGATGGCGAAGATCGGCGCCGGTCCGACGACGATCTGTGCAACGCCTGACACACCGTCGATCGTGGCGACGATGGCTGCCGTGCCTTCCGAGACGGCGGTTACGACGCCACTCGTGGCATCGACCGTGGCGACCAACGTGTTGAAAGATGCCCAGACGACGGGGCGCCCACTCAACGCGCCGCCAAGCGAATCAAGCGCAACTGCCGTGGCTGTTGCCGTTTCGCCTGGAAGCAGCGAGGACAGAAGTGAAACGCTGACCGTCTTCACCGGCACGGCGACGACCGAGATACCAACCGAAGCACTCTTGCCGCCGACAGTCGCCGTAATGGTGGCGGTGCCCGCGGCGTGCGTCGTGAGAACGCCCGTGCTGGAAACAGTGGCGACAGACTGGTCAGACGAACTCCACGTGATCGCGAGACCGCTAAGATCCTGGCCGGTGGAGTTCTTGACGGCGGCGGTCAGGGAGATCGACGTGCCCACGAACAACGTCGTGTTGGTGGGCGGCGTAATCGTCACCGTGGCCGGCGTGTTGTTGACTGGGGGCGGCGTGGCCGGTCCTGTCCCGGTGGTGCTCAGCCCCGTGATCTCACCGCCGCTACAGGCGAGAGTCAGGATACCAAGCGCCAAAAGGCATTTTCGAATCGTCGCGCTCATCAACCGCCTCGTGGATATAGCCATCTGACAGCAACCCTTCTTTCCGTGCTCGGCGCCTTCCCAAGCCAACACGGGTCAGTTCGGTAGCGTTAGGAGGACGACCAGTGGTACAGGCCGTCACCGGCAACGCCATTTGTTTGTCACAGAAGTGATGTAGCTCGCTATTGTGTTGAGAACAGGCGCTCAGGAGGGCACGGAGGCCGGTCTTATCCTTGAAGTATCGATCGAATCTTGTGTTTCCTTTAACCCAGCGCAACAAGCCGTAACTGGTGGCGACGGAGCCTATTGCCCCTTCGGGTAACGCAGACGAAGTTCGCATAGTCGCGCTCGTCACGTGCCATAATCCACTCCCGAATCGTCACTTCCACGTCCGGCACCAGCGTGCCGAGGCGCCATCGTTGACCTGGGATTCCAGAACCTGACCGCTCAGCACAGCACTTCCTCCAGCACCGGCGCGTCTGCGGCCCAGACGTCAACGACGGCCAATCCCGCTGAGGTCAAACCCCCAACGCCTATATCGTCGGGGGCGGCGCGGGACGCCCTGTATTTCGAGTCGCCGACACCTGCCGACGCGGACGCGCCACGCGTTCTCCTTATTAGCCATCATTTCCCGCCGGATCCCGCCGTGGGTGGGCTTCGGTGGCAGGAAATGGCGCGCTATATGGCGGAACAGGGTTGGGGAGTCGACGTAGTGGCGCGCGATTTCTCGGACGTTGAGCAGATGGATCCAACTCGGCTCATGCGGCTCCATCGCGGAGTTCGGATCTTTTCCGTGCGGGTACGCGAGCCGGTCATATCGCAGCTCCAGAAGTTTGCGTGGAAGCAAATCAAGGCACTACTCCCCGCTCGCAAGCGTGCCAAGCCGGATGCTCTGTCCCAGAACGAGGTGTTCGAGCGTCAGGGCCCTCGTGCGATGGTGCGCTCGTATCACGCACGCATGGAATTCGTCCGCGGCCAGATTTGGGCGCGCACGGCTGCGCGGCTCTCGGCAGGCATTGCGCGCGATGTGTCGTTCCGGGCCGTGATCACGTCCGGGCCGCCTCACATGGCGCATGAGGCGGGACGGCTGGCATCGAAGCGATTGCGCATCCCGCACATCGTGGACATGCGAGACCCCTGGAGTCTGGTGCAGCGGCTCCGCGAAGAAATCGCGAGTCCTATCTGGGTGCGGCGTGCGCGCTCGTTCGAGACGCGCATCATCAATAGCGCGGCGTTAGTGACGATGAACACCCAGGCCGCGCGTGATGCCATGCGCGGCGCGTATAAGGAGTTCCGCGACAAGATTACGGTGATACGGAACGGAAGTGATGACGAGCCGCTTCCGCCTCCGGTGCGCGACGAGTGTTTCCGGCTTCGTTTCGCCGGCGCCATTTACATGGACCGCGATCCTCGGCCAGTCTTTAAAGCGGCGAAGGTTGTCATCGATCGACTAGGCCTTACGCCCGAGAAATTCCTTCTCGAATTTGTCGGCCACGCGAACGTCTTCTCCAATACGCCAACGAGCGTTATCGCCGAGCAGGAAGGCGTGGCCCCGTTCGTGAAAATTGGATCGCAGATGCCTCGGCATCGCGTGATGGAGTTCCTTGCCGGCGCTTCGATGCTACTCAGCTTGCCGCAGGACAGTGACTACGCCGTGCCGGCGAAGATCTTCGAGTATGTCCGCTTTCATGCGTGGATGCTGGTGCTTGCCACGCCAACGAGCGCCACGGCGGAAGTGCTGCGCCACAGCGACGCGGATGTCGTCGATCCGACCGACATCGAGAGCATGACAGAAATTCTTGTGCTGCGCTATCAGGAATTCTCGAAGGGCATCATGCCGCAGCCCGCAGGGCGCGACGGCCGATTCGATCGATGGCTCCAGACGGAAAAGCTCATCGAATACATCGAGAGCTGCAGCGCCACGGCACGCCTGACTGAGTAGGCTAGCGCAGGCCGACGTGGAGTTCTGCCCGCGTGGTGGCCACCGCGCCAGCGGCAGGCCGCTTGGGTAACACACGCTCTACCTGCGGCATCAGCAACGCTCCAACATCGAGCGCAAGCTTTTCCGCGTCTGCGATCTGCTTTGGCGATGCGATCGCCACGGCGCTGTCGGGACTTACGAATGATACGACGCGTACGAGCGCTTCCTCTGTGTGTCCCTCGAGTGCAGCATCGCGCAGCAGGTTCCACTTCACAGCGTACTCGCTGGCAACGACTCGGCCGCGGCCCTGATACCAGTAGAGCACTACGGCTTGATACGGTCCGTTCTTCAGGAAATACTTGTTCACCACGTGCAGCTGGCCGCCCATTTTGATGAGGGCAGTGTCTGTGGAAAGAATTTCCCAGCCGGCGCCCGGTAGACAGTTGCGCGGTGAGTGCATGGACTTGCCCTGCGTCTGGCGGTCGTAATAGCCGACGTAGGTTGTAAATGCGATGGTCGTGTCGTGCCAGAAAGATCGCGCGACGTAGTCGGTCATGCCCGCGACCTTACGCTCCTCGGCACTCACCGTCTGCTCCTTTACCGTGAAACCGGAGTAGGTGGGGAGCAGCGTTTGCAGCGAGCCTGCAAGCGGCACAGCAGACTGGCTGCGGGCGGACCATACGAGCACGATGCCGACAATCAGAAGAATTGAGGGCAGGTATCGCTGGAGGATCTGCTTATCCATGCTGCACCTTCACGCGCGAGGCGAACTTTTCTGCCGTGACCGCGAGCCACGCCGCACCGCCAAGGAAGGTGAGGGAGACGAGGAACAGCAGCCAACCTTCGGTGAGATGCATGAATCCCTTCCCGAGTTCCGGATCCACGAAGTGCACGAGGAAGCCCGTGAAGAAAACGCGCACTCCGTTGATGAATACCGCAATCGGAATGGCGATGAGTACGAGAAGAAAGCGAGCGATCGGCTTCTCGAGGATCAGGCCGCCGAGGAGAACGGCGAGACTCAGCAACGCGGTGAGCGAGCGCAGGCCGCTGCATGCTTCTGTGACGAATAGTTCCTGATGCGGAATGCGAATGACGTTGCCCGTAAGCAGTACGGGAATGTCACGCGAACGCAGCAGCGCGGCTCCCATCTGCGACGCCTTGAACTGGAGCGGCAGCGCCATGGCCTGCGTAATGAGCTCAGGCAGCGGAATGGAGAGCGCGAGCAGGAGGAACGGCAACCACCAGCGCAGCACCTGCTTCACGCCGAGCTGATAAACGGTGAGGCCGACGAGCGCGAGCAGCATGGATCCGCGCATCGTGAACAGCTCGGCCGCCAATCCCGACGTATATCGCACGATCACGGCGAGGGCGAGGATGCTCAAGCCTAGGCGAATATTCGGCTTGGTGTCCTCGCCGATACCGGTTGTCACGGCAAGCCAGATGGCGACCGGTGCAAGCAACAGTCCGTGTCCCGCTTCCGGCAACGTCCACCAATCGCGCACGAGCAGGAAGAACGGTTGCGCGAATAGCACCGCGAACAACACCGCGGTGAAGGCGATCGGCATCAGCTCGGACTTGGGGTCTGCTCCGTGAATCCTGGCGACGGCGCGCGTAGCCATTCGACGAGCCTGGTCAAGCAGGCTGTCATCTGAAGCAACGACGTCAGGTACGGTGGACATGGATAGTTGAGTCTACGGTAAGTCGGTCAATCAGGTCCAGACGTCCCAGCGGCCGCGAACGCCATTTACTGTTGCCACAACGATGGAGCTCTGCATTGCGAAGCCCCAAGCGATCTGCGCACGCAATGCCCGCCGGGCAGCAGGGATGAGGCAGATCAAGGCGAGCAGCGAGGCTGCTCCGATGAGTATCGGAATGCCCAGCGAACTCCCAAGTATGAGTCTAACGACGGTCCAAACCCCAC
Source organism: Gemmatimonadales bacterium (assembly GCA_038323865.1). GTDB lineage: Bacteria > Gemmatimonadota > Gemmatimonadetes > Gemmatimonadales > Gemmatimonadaceae > AG11. Next base: position 218 of record JBBQHJ010000301.1, on the reverse strand, counting down.
TGAGCGCCAGAAGTGCCGCGAAGTACGGGGTGAGCAGGCGAAGCAGCTTGTGAAACACGAATTGGAGCCAGATGCGGTTGCGAAACGGATTCAATACGCCCGGAAGCCACGCGCAAACCTGGATCACACCCGTCAACGTCCGCACCTTGCGCTTGTATTCCTGACCGGCCGCGAACCGCCGGACATCGCGCGCAATTGCCCGCTCCGTGAATCCAATG
>JBBQHJ010000300.1:0-6129 GCA_038323865.1 Gemmatimonadales bacterium | reverse complement strand
TCCCGGCTCGGATGGCTGCATGTTGATGACGCAATGGCCGTACTGGCCCTTACCGCCCGACTGGCGAATGAACTTTCCTTCCACCTTCTCGACGCGCTTCTTGATCGTCTCGCGATAAGCCACCTGCGGCTTGCCGATATTCGCGTCGACCTTGAACTCGCGCATCATGCGATCGACGATGATCTCGAGATGCAGCTCGCCCATTCCGGAAATGATCGTCTGTGACGTCTCGGCATCCGTATGGACGCGGAACGTCGGATCTTCTTCCGACAGCTTCATCAACGCGATGGCGAGCTTGTCCTGATCCGCCTTGGTCTTCGGCTCCACGGCCACGTCGATGACGGGGTTCGGGAACTTCATCGCCTCGAGGATGATCGGGTACTCGTCGTCGCACATCGTGTCGCCCGTGCGCGTGTCCTTGAGTCCGATCGCGGCCGCGATATCGCCGGCGCGCACTTCTTCGATTTCCTCACGCTTGTTCGCATGCATCTGCAACAGACGGCCGACACGCTCACGCTTGTCTTTCGTCGCGTTGTAGACATACGAGCCGCTCTTCAACACGCCTGAGTACACGCGGAAGAACGTCAGCTTACCTACAAATGGATCGGTTGCAATCTTGAACGCGAGCGCAGCGAACGGCGCCTCATCGTTCACCTGACGATCCTCGAACGTCTCGTCGTGGTGCGGCAAGTGGACCTGGATAGCCGGCACTTCAATCGGCGACGGCATATAATCGATCACCGCATCCAGCAGCGCCTGCACACCCTTGTTCTTGAACGACGCACCGACCAGCACCGGCACGAACTCCATCGCGATCGTCGCCTTTCGGATCGCGCGGCGAATCTCGTCGACGCTGAGCTCCGCACCATCCAGATACTTCTGCATCAATTCTTCATCGTGCTCGACCGCGGCTTCCACCGCCTCGTGACGAGCCGCTTCCATCGCATCCTTGTACTCAGCCGGCACATCGACGACCGCGAACGACTTGCCGAGCGTCGCATCGTCGAAGATGTACTGCTTGCGCTCGATGACGTCGATGTGACCCGTGAAGAGCTCACCCGAACCCACGGGGAGCTGCAGGGCGAACGCGCGCTTGCTCAGACGATCCTTGATCATCCGCATGCAGCGGTCGAAATCCGCACCCGTACGGTCCATCTTGTTCGAGAAGATCATGCGCGGAACCTTGTACCGGTCCGCCTGACGCCACACCGTTTCCGTCTGCGGCTCTACGCCCGCAACGGAATCGAGCAGCGTCACTGCACCGTCGAGCACACGCAGCGACCGCTCCACTTCCACCGTGAAATCCACGTGGCCGGGCGTGTCGATGATGTTGATCCGGTACTCCTGACCTGCGCCTTCCTTGTCCGACTGGCCATGACGCATCCAGAAGCACGTCGTGGCCGCAGACGTGATCGTAATGCCGCGCTCCTGCTCCTGCTCCATCCAGTCCATCGTCGCGGCGCCTTCGTGCACTTCGCCGATCTTATGCGACTTTCCGGTATAGTAGAGAATACGCTCGGTCGTCGTCGTCTTCCCGGCATCGATGTGAGCCATGATGCCGATGTTCCGGTAAAATTCGAGCGGCGTTTCGCGTGCCATATCAACTCGTCAGCGTTGGTGCCATGGTCGCCATTCGGCGCCCGAGACAATCACAGTTCATCAAATACAAACGCGGGTGGACCAGGCACCCGAATTTTCGGGCCGGTGTCCATCCGCTGTCGCCAGGGTGTGCTCGTTTCTGCAGCGCGAGCGGGGACCCAAGGCGCGCCGGGCAACGCATCGCCCGACGTCAAATTGTCCTGCATTGCTTTTCGGGAGCGGCACGAAGCCGCCGGTCTGAAGAACCTCTCCCACATGGGGAGCCCATAATGTCGGCCGCAGTAAGCCGATCACGGGTCTGCCAAGTCGCGCACAAAATCCCGTAGCCCCATGAATTTATTGGGGTTTCACGACATGTCAACCGCCTACGACATCACATCCGAAGGTTGCTCGCGCTGCTCCCGATAGAGGTAGCCCGCACCAAGCAAAAATACTCCAACTGCCGCATACGCACCGACTCGCAGTAGCAGCGAACTGATGTTCGTGACCTCCACCAACGCCTTCACCGCCGCATAAATCGCAAGGCAGAGCCCGCCAATTCGAAGCCGGCTCATCGCCAGACCACGCCCCGCGATGATCGAGCCCACTCCACACGCCGCGTAGTACGACGTCAACAGAAATGCCGCCAAGTCAGGCGAGTACGCATGCGCCAGTTCCATCCGGCCCCATACTATAAGAAAGGCCACCGTCACACCGATCGTCATCGGCCGGTCCACCAACTTCGCCGCCTCGCCCTTCCCTCGGCTCACCAGCTCACCGGCAATCACGAGCCCCAATGTCGCCACCAGCGCCGATGCCGATGAGCGCGTCGCAAAGGGCACATACCCGTACGCATTTCTGCTCGCCAACTGATCGATCGCCGAGAGCGCCGCCGCTCCGCCGGCGATCGCCACGCCGATGAGTGGAACGGCCGCCGCCTCGCCCATGCCCAAGAACGCCTGAATCACCGCCCAGGCCGCCAATCCGGCGACAAACGCGAGAGGCGTTCCCCACAACCAGCTCGTCACCGCGAGGGAACCGAGCAGGCCGGCGGACAACAGATGCGAACCGCTACGATACGAATCGTTCTGCCGGCTCTCGGCATGCCACGCGATGAGGGCAATCACAGCCCATGCTGCGACAACCATCGCCTGAGTGACGCTATTAGCGGCCCAACCCGCGAGTCCGAGCGATACGAACGGCAAGGCCAGTGCGCTCGAGCGCCAGAGTCGCGCCGGCATGGCGCGCAGCACGAGTGTCGCTTGCGTCAGTAGCGCCAGTGGTATCGCGACGGACAGAACCAACGAGAGCGGGCGATTTGCGACAGCATCGATTGCCACGACTGTGCCGATCACCCCAACAGCGAGAAAAGAGCGCGACAATTCACTGCGCCATTCCGACTCGCCGAGTATCAGCGCGACGAGCGCGCACCCTCCACAGAACAGCGAGATGAGGAGTGGGCCGTACCACTCGCTACTGGCCGGGAGTGCCGCTGCGGCGAGAGAATACAGCAGCGCCCCGGCAACCAGAAGCGCAAACGCGCGATACCAGCCCGGTGCGCGCGCGCTGCGCGTCGCGCCCGCAAGCACCACACCACCATAGGCAAGGAGTGCGAGCGCAGTGCCCTGTTGGTCGGACGCCACAAATGGCGCGCTCAATGCGCCACCGATCGCAACGCAGAACAAGAACTCACTTCCGTCATGCAGGGCGAGACCGGCAATCAGCAATGATGCGACATCGACCGCGGCAAGCGCCGCTGCCGACGGCACGAGATGAAATCGCGGACCGGCGCCCCACGCGACCAGGTCGACGACGGCGAGTGAGAGCGCGAGCAGTACTCCGCCATACCGCACTTCTCCGCGCGATCGGAACACCAGGCCGGCACCGGCTAAAGCAAGTACGACAAGCACCCCCGCGAGGATGCGAACCTCTGGTGTTAGGAGCCCACGCTGCACGGCCATCTTGATCACGGCGCCCACGGCCATCAGGATCACGAGCGCGGCGAGCGCCAGCGTTCCATACCGGCCGACGAGAGACTCGATCTCCTTGCCCGAAACGGCAGTGCCACTCGCGATCCATTCCGCAGACAACCGCCGCGGCGGCGCGTGACGCAGCCGCTCGCGAATGACCTCCTCGCGATCAGGTTGCGGCTGGTGTGGACGCGAATCTACCGAACGCGCCTCGCGAAGCGCGCGCACTTCCGCACTCAATTCAGCGACTTGTCGTTCGAGTGCGTCGAGGCGCCCGTCGGATGACATGAGCACAAATTACGTCCGGTTCGCACGCGCGCCAACGCGAACGACCTTGGGCGCGGCACGCGCTCGGCGAGCGCGCCGGTTACCTCGTCACGATCACCATGATGCCATCGGCGTGCCTCGATACGGTTGCCGACTTCGGGATCTCAGCAGCCTCGCGTACCGAAACAATCGGGACGGCAACGTCGCTCTCACGCCGGCGCTCCCGAGTGACATCAACGTCCGCACGCCGTTCCGTTGCTCGTCGTTCGCTCTCGGCAGGAGTCTTCTGCGTTCTGCGATCGCCGATTCGCTGGTCCGCCGAGCGGTCCCATGCATCGAGGTGGACGAGCATGTCGTCCAGCGATCGCACGCGGCGCGCACCATCGGCCTCGCGCCGCAACACAACATGTGTCCATCCGCGCACACCGATGGGCTTGTGCCACGCACCGGCAATGTGCACGCGTCGGCCGCTGATTGCATTCGAGAGCACTCGCTCATATCGCGAGCGCGGCAACAGCGTGAGCGGGAAAAGATCGTCCCACGTGCACAGTCGGCCCACATCCTCGTACGCAGCTGGCCGATCGTCCATCTCGAGCAGTGATGGTGCTCGGCCGCGCATGACGCCGGCAATGAGCCTCAGCGACACCGGGTCTCCAAATTCGCAAATCGAATCCCAGAATACTCGCGTAGTTTTCCCTGCCATCTCGCGCAACGACATCTGATCGCCGTTCTGCAGGGGCCACACTGCGTCATCGACATCGGTGGTGAAAGGATTTCGCGGATAGCACTCCACCTTCGCCGACCAACCATTGCGCGAACTGTGCGGTGCGGGCACCATGCCGCGCACAGCGGGAATCTCATGTTTCGCCAGTTCATTGAGCGAATACGATGGCCACGCCATCACTGCACGTACGATCCCGACAATCAGCGTTGCTGTTGCAGCCATGAGCGCAGCATCGGGAGTAAAGTCGGACGTGACTTCAATGCGATTGCCGCGCGGCCGCACGCCAACACCGCTGGAGCGCCGGTTGGTGGCCAGCAGCATCACCGGCGCTGCCAGCACGTGCGTCAGCAGGTAGGCGAGCTGCTCGATAGAGCGATTGTTACCGCGCTCGTGTTCCGGAATGTCAAACGAAACGTTGTAGTGTGCGCTAAAGCCAACGAGCCGCACGCTGCGATCGTTTTCGCGCTCCCACGCATCCAGCTCGCTGCGCAGGAATCCAAGACTTTCCCAGAGCAAACGCGTTCCCCGTGCGCCACATCCGCGCGCAATCTCGATCATGGGCGTCGCAATCTCCATCACGCCGGTATCGAAGTAGAGAGCCCCCCCCGTCGGGAGATGATAGGAACGTCCGGTGCGATGCACCAACGGACCGCGCACGACCCGCCGCGGTGAGCCGAACACATCCTCGGGTTTCTGCTGCACGCCGTCGACAACTGTGCAGAACTCTGCCTCGAGCCCGATGGCTGGCAAACCTCGTCGCGCATGTTGAACGCGCTTCGCGCCGCGGATGTGTTCGTCTGCGCGCGGTTGCTTCTGCTGCTCCCTCGACATCGTCAGGCTCCGCGTCTACAGCGTGCTGGTGAATTCGTGCGCGTTGCCGTTCACAATGGGTCTCCTGCCAGCTTCACGTTGTACGTCTCTCCGGCCGCCTCGCGCGGAACGCTGACGACGTAGCCAAGATCGAAATGCAGATGATCGTCCGTCTTCATGGCCTCCGGCCCCAGCGGCCGGGTCCAGACGGTCGGCAATACCTCGCGGGCAACGGCAGCGTACTTGGCGATCGAGTCGTGATCGTCGAGATATGTGTCACCAACTCGATAGATGTTCGCCGCAGTCCCCCAGCAGTGCGGCGACGCACCGCCCACACGCGCATGTCCCGGCGAGCAGTATCCGCCGTTCGCTCCGATGTACACGTATGTGCCGACAGCATCACGAAAGAGCTCGAGCGCCATTGCCAGCAAGAGAGTGGCGCAAGGGATGTACCGGGGGAACACGCGCAGCGGCGCTGCCTCGCGCACATCCGTATGGATGAACTCGGAAACAGCGAAATGCGGTGCGAGGTACGTGTCACTCGCCTGCTGCCACGACTCCACTTCGTAGAAGTAGCGCGGGAGTATCCGTGCCTGGCCTGCATGGTCGCAGAGAATTCCGCCTGGAAGCAGAACGTCGCGGTACCATCGCTCGAGCCGGCGTCCATCAACAAGGCGAAGCGGAAACGTTGACACGGCGGTACTCATGCTTCCCTGTCTCCGATCAATGCTGCGTATGCGATGTACGATGCCGCAGCGATGGTCGCCGAACGGCCACCAA
>JBBQHJ010000299.1:0-6139 GCA_038323865.1 Gemmatimonadales bacterium | reverse complement strand
CTTCGCTCGGAATGGACACGGTGGCGCTCGGAATGACACGGCGGCGCTTGGAATGACGGCCAAGGAAGGACCTTCTGCAAACGAATTGGCGGGGCTGGGATTTCAGTTTGTCGTCGCGATTCTGCTGTTCCTGTGGCTGGGGGACAAGCTCGACAAGCGGTTCGGAACCCACTGGATTGCCATTGTTGGGATGTTTGTGGGTGCATCGCTGAGCTTTTACAGCATGTATCGCAAGCTCATGGCGGTGCAGGCCGCTGATGATGCGGCGCGCAAGGCGAAGCGGGAGGAGAGGATCTGACGGCGGCGAAGAGTCCTGGCCGAGCCATGGCCTTGTACGGGTTGGTGTGCCTGGTTGCAGTGGGGCTTGCCGCTGGAGTGTTCACGGCCATTTACGGCTCGCGGGATGAGCGAATGGCGGTGTGGATCAGCGCCCTTGTGGCGTTCGTGGTACAGCAGGCGGCGTTCGCAATCGCGCGGCTCATGGCGGAGCGCGGGCACGGCATTGCTGGGTGGGGAATTGGCGCGATCATCTGCTTTGCCGCGCTGTTTGTCTTTGGATTCGCGAGTCGGGCTGTGGGGCTGCCGCAAAGCGCGGCGCTCGTGAGCTTTGCGACATATCTCTTTGTTACTGAACTGATCGAACCGCCGTTTCTCAACGTATGAAAATCGGTTCCCTGCTTCTTACGCTCGTTGCCGCCGTTTCACTCGGCGCCCAAGAGCCAACGCCAGCACCTGCGTCTCCGACACCGATCGCCGAGGCCCAGGTGGCCGGCGAGCATCATGTCGAGGGCTGCGAGGAATACGCGCCTGGCGATTTCATCACGCCGCATATCAGCGACGCGCATTGCATCGACGTGCCGGGCTTTCCGCAGTTCTGGGAAGTGCACGAAATAGCGCTGCCGCGCTGGGCGCCCGTCGTGGTTGGTGGCGTCTCGATTGATATGTCGCCGACGAAGCATGTGGTGTTCATGCTCATTGGCGCGCTGATGGTGTTAGCGCTCATGACGATCGCGGCGAGCTCGCATGCGCGCCACTCGCGCGCGATCGGGCGCCCGAAGGGCTTCTCAGCGGCCATGGAGTCGGTGGTGCTTTTCGTGAGAAACGAAGTCGCCATCCCGAATGTGGGTCCGCATGGTGAGAAGTTCGCGCCGTTCATCCTGACGCTGTTCTTCTTCATCCTCGCGCTCAACCTGCTGGGACTGATTCCGTTTGGATCGACGGCCACGGGCAATGTCTCCGTGACGGCGACGCTGGCAGTGATCACGTTCATCGTGGTGGAGATTGCCGGCATTCGCGCGCAGGGCTTTGCGTACCTGAAGACGATCTTCTACTGGAACAACGATCTGCCGGTGATCATGCGGCCGATCATGTTCGTGGTGATGACGCCGATCGAGATTATCAGCAAGATCACGAAGCCGTTTGCGCTCTGCATCCGACTGTTCGCGAACATGACGGCTGGCCATATCGTGGTGCTGGCGCTCATCGGGTTGGTGTTTGCGTTCCAGAGCTATTTGATCGGCACGGCGCCGCTGCTCGCGGCGGTTGCGATCATGGCGCTCGAGTTGTTCGTGGCGTTCTTGCAGGCGTTCATTTTTGCGCTGCTCTCCTCGGTGTTCATTGGGCTCATCCGCGAACATCATTGAAAGCAGGTCGTTCGCTTCGCTCAGGACGACAAAGCACAGGACCAGATGGGAGTCGCTCACTTGTCTGGACGTAGCCAGCTGATTGGCTGGTGATGCTCACTGAGACCCGGGGTTTCGATGGTGAGCAGCGACGTTATGTCGCGAGCGCTGGTGGCTTTACAACGATTCATTTTCGGAGAACTACGATGGTTCACTCAATTCTTCCAATGCTTCAGGCGGCGACTGATAACGGTCGTGGTCTCGTGGCAGTCGGCGCCGGTCTCGGCGCAGGCCTCTCGGTGATCGGCGCTGGTATCGGCATCGGCCGCATCGGCGGCCAGGCGGCAGACGGTATGGCGCGTCAGCCGGAAATGGCTGGCAAGATCCAGACGGCCGCATTGATTTTCGCAGCACTTATCGAAGGCGTCGCGCTCTTCGGCGCGGTCATCGCGTTCCAGATGGGCGGCAAGCTGTAATTCGTATTCGGTGCACCGCCGCCCCGGGGTGGCGGTGCACCGTCCAATCCTAGAATTCACTCGCATTCATTCGATGCGCACTCTCCTGTCTACTCTCGCGCTTGTCGCTGCTCCTACCGGTGTAGCGTTGGCCGAACCGCAGAGCCACAACCTTCTCGATCCGAATTACGGGTTGATGGTGTGGACGCTGCTCATCTTCGTCGTCCTGTTCGCGATTCTCGCGAAGTTCGTGTACCCGATGATTCTCGGCGCCGTTGAAGCGCGTGAGAAGGCACTCGAGGATGCGATCAACGCGGCCAAGAACGATCGCGACGAAGCCGCGAAGGTGCTTGCTGAGCATCGCGCAGCGCTCGATGCGTCGCGCGGCGAAGCGCAGAAGATCATCGCCGACTCGCGCATTGCCGCTGAGCGCGTGCGAGCGGACCTCGTTGAACAGGCGCACACCGAGCAGACGGCAATGCTCGCACGCGCACGCCGGGATATCGAAGGCGAGAAGGCGAAGGCCATTGCGCAACTCCGCAAGGAGGCCGTCGATCTCGCCATTGCCGGTGCGAGCAAGGTGATCGAGAAGAACCTCGACCAGCCGAGCAACCGCCAGCTGGTGGAGAGCTTCCTTGCGAGCGTGACGTCGGCTTCAGTCACCGCGAGCAAGTAATCGATGCGCGACTCAACGATCGCACGCAACTATGCGGAGACGCTGCTCGAGCTCGGACGTCGTGCGAGCGATATGCGTGGCTGGGGGGCGATGATCAACGACGTCGCAGACGCGGTCGGACAGACGCCGAAGCTTCGGCTGTTCCTCGAGTCGCCACGCGTGAGTGCGCAGGACAAGAACGCGGTGCTCGGCAAGGCGTTCGGAACATCAGCGCCGCGGAATTTCGTGCGCTTCCTCCAGGCGCTCGTAACCAACCGGCGTCAGATGCTGATTCCGGCAATTGCGCGCGAGTACATGGACCTGCTCGATGCGGCCGAGGGACGCATGCATGCGAACGTGACGGTGGCGCGCGAGACGGGCGATGAAGAGAAGTCGCTGATTGCGACGCAGCTGTCGCGCATGTTCGGCAAGGACGTGGTGCCGCATCTCACGGTGGACCCGTCCATCATGGGCGGCGTGATCGTACACGTGGGCGACACTGTGCTCGATGGCTCCGTTCGCAAGCGGCTCTCCACGTTGCGGAGACGCATGCTCGCTGGGAGCTGACCCTCAGTATTGAAGTAATGAAAACGCGGTACCTGGTACCGGGAACACGGTACTCGAGACGGCAGTATTGACATCGGAAAAAAGGCCGCGCTTTCGCGCGGCCTTTTCGTTTGCTCGGCTACTTTTTTGTTATTCGGTAGACGCGTCCCGACTGATCATCGGTGATGAACAGCGCACCGTCGGGCGCTTCGGCCAAACCCATCGGGCGATGTTTTGCCGTGCCGGGTTGCAGCGCCGGACCGCTCGACTCGGCGAATCCGTCGGCGAAGGTCTCGTACGTGCCCGAGGCGGCGCCGTTGGTCATCGGCTGGAAGACGACGCGATAGCCGGCCTGCGGTTCGGGCGCGCGGTTCCAAGAACCGTGGAATGCGATGAATGCGCCGTTCTTGTACTTCTCAGGGAACGCGGTGCCGCGATAGAAGAGCAACGACATCGGCGCCCAGTGCCCTGGGAATGCAGCGACGGGCGCTTTCTTCGTTGAGCAGCGTGTGTCGTTCACTCCGTCGCCACCGTACTCGGGGGCGACGACGAGCTTCTTCTGATCGACCGCGTAGTAGCAGTAGGGCCAGCCGAAATCATCGCCTTGACTGACCTGCATGAATTCTTCGGCGGGGTTCTCGGCCTGATAGACTGTGGTTGGAAAAACCTTCGGCCAGTTTTCGTGGAGCTGATCGCGGCCGTGCTGCGTGGCGTAGAGCTTTCCGTCGAGCCCCAAGGCGATGCCCATGCCGTTTCGAATGCCGGTGGCGAAGCGTGCCGATGGCGAGAAGTGCTGATTGGTCTTCGTCGCATCGAACTTCCAGATGCCGGCGCGCGTGTTGAGCTCTGCGCATGGATCGACGCCGGGTGATTCGTTCTCGCGGTCCTTTGTCTGGCAGCTGTTCGTTTGCGAACCGACGTTGAGATAGAGCGCATTGTCGGTGCCGACGGCGATTGCAAAGTTGCGGGCGGTGTGGCCGGTCTTGCCTGGAATGCTGTCGACGACGACTTCCGGGGCACCTGTTGGAACGAGCTCCGTGTCGGCGCGCGCGTAGCGGACGATGCGTGCACCTTCGTCAACAAAGAGGAAGCCGTTCGCCAGGCCGATGCCGGTGTTTCCGTCGCGTCCGATGCGCTTGATGATGTCGGCGACGCCGTCGTGATTCGTGTCGCGCAGTGCAACGAATGAGGCCGCCGGTGGGCCTTTGGCGGTGTCGCCCGGGGAGAGGTTCACGTAGACGTCGCCGTTGGAGGCAACCGCGATATGGCGCCCGTGGCCAATGCTGTCGGCGAAGATGGTGGCGCAGAAACCGGAGGGCAGAGTGAGGCCTGCGTTGTTGCCGACGCAAGCAGTTGCGGATTTCGACGAGTCGGCGGGTGGTGTCTTGTCGCTCGTGCAGGCAGCGAGGGCGATCGCCAGTGCGAAGGCAGGAAGTCTCACAGATGGGTCCTCGTTGGGGTCGACAAAGGGTGGCCGCAAGATCAACACCAGAGAAAAGCAGGTCCCTCGCTTCGCTCAGGACGACGGCCGGTGCAGATTCCTCGACTTCTCTCGGAATGACACAATGACAACGAGAATGTATGGCCGCGCATATAATAGGTGAGTTCGCACCCTACCGAGTCCCACGGAGCATCCTGTGATCCGTTCTTTCCTCTCCGCCGCCCTCGTGATTGCACCTGCACTCGGCGCGCAGCAATCCGTCGAAGCAGACAAGGCACTCCTCGCCAACGAACGCTTTGTGAAACCGCCAGCGGAGGTGGCGCGGTTGGTCGCGGCGCCGAGGCAGCTGAATTCGACGTTGAGCCAGCAGAGTCCCGACAAGAAGCACTTCATGGTGCTTCACAGCGAGGGCATGGGGAACGAAGCCAAGTTTGCGCGGCCACATATCTACCTTGGTGGACTTCAGGTGGATGAGAAGGCGAATCGCGTTCGCACGTTCACGACGCGCGGGCAGGCGAGCATCGAGATTGTCGATGCGGAGACGGGCTCGCGGACGAGCGTGCAGCTTCCGGCGGGCGCGACGGCGGTTGGTCCGAAGTGGTCGCCGGATGGATCGAAGATCGCGTACTTCGCGAACTTCGATGACGCGACATTTGTGTACGTGGCCGATACAAAGTCGGGTGCGTCGAAAAAGTTGAGCGAGCGGGTCGCGTTGCCGGTGCTGTCGACGGATCTGGACTGGGCGCCTGATGGAAGTGCGGTCTACGCCGTGTTGGTCCCAGAGGGCCGCGGGTCTGTGCCGAAGGCACTCGCGGTCGCCGATGGTCCGTATGTGCGGCTGACCAACAGCCAGAAGCACAAGACGCCGACGTACGCGAGCCTGCTCGAGACCCCGTTCCAGAAGACACAGTTGGAGTTCTACGGCACCGGTCAGCTCGCGCGTATTGCGCTGAGCGGCGGCACGAAGAGCATTGGTGCGCCGGCGATGATCGACAGCCTTGACGTCTCGCCGGATGGAAAGTTCCTGCGCGTCAGCATGATGCAGAAGCCATTCTCGTACCTGGTGCCGGTTGCGTCGTTTGGTACCGTGGAGCAGCTCTGGACGGCCGATGGAAAGCTCATAACGACGCTGGCACGGCGCGCCTTACGTGAAGGCACCGATGGGAGTGCAGATGACGGCGCGCCACGTACCGCGCCAGACACTGGCAAGCGCTCGTACACATGGATGCCGAGTGGTGGGCTCGCGTATCTGTTACAGGACCGAGGTGCGAGGGGGCGAGGCGCGAGGAACGCGGATTCGAGTGACGCCGCAACGACGGATACCAGCCGTGTTTCGCGTGGAAAGGACCGGTTGTACTTCTGGCCGGCGCCGTACGATTCCGGCAGCGCAAAGGCCGTGGCGGAGTCGGACAATCGTGTC